>NZ_CP023009.1:3088899-3397789 GCF_003515985.1 Lonsdalea britannica
GTCATAACGTAGCGTATGCCATACGTAATGGCGATGCCTCAGCAACGAAATTCACACTTTCGCTGTTTTTTCCAACACGCGTCCCGGAAATCGTGCCAGTCTGATTGAAAACGCCTATCGTTTCAGGCATAAACCCTCTATTTATACCTTCCAAAATCGATATCGGATTCAGGCCGCCGCGCGTGGCCGACAGCAATCCCCTTTCGTTCAGCGTCTGAGTTAACGACGGTAAGAGGACATTGACGTGCACTATCAACCGAAAAACGACCTGCTGAAACAACGCATTATTCTGGTGACCGGCGCAGGAGACGGTATCGGACGCGAAGCCGCGCTGATCTATGCGCGCTTCGGGGCTCGACTGGTGCTGCTAGGCCGTACCGAGAGCAAACTGCGCGCCGTCGAGCGACAGATCCAGGAAGAGTGCGGCGCGCACAGCTATCTGATCCCGTGTGACATGCTGACGGCTACGCCGGATCAGTACCACCAGATAGCGGAAGCGCTAAGTCAGGCGATGCCGCGTCTGGACGGCGTCCTGCACAACGCCGGCCTGCTGGGGCAGATCGCCCCCATGACGGAACAGTCCGTCGACATTTGGCAACAGGTGATGCAGGTCAACGTCAACGCCACCTTTATGCTGACGCAGGCGCTACTTCCCCTGCTCCTCAAATCGTCCAGCCCTTCGCTGGTATTCACCAGCTCCAGCGTCGGACGCGAAGGCCGCGCGGGCTGGGGCGCCTACGCCGTCTCGAAGTTTGCTACCGAGGGCATGATGCAGGTGCTGGCCGAAGAGTATCGCCACCGTAATCTGCGGGTGAATTGCATCAATCCGGGCGGAACGCGAACGGCGATGCGGGCAACGGCCTTTCCCGATGAAGATCCGGAAAAGCTGAAAACGCCAGCGGATATCATGCCGCTCTACTTATATCTGATGGGCGATGATAGCCGACGCAAAACAGGGATGAGTTTTGATGCCCAACCGAGAAGGAAACCCGGCGCGGCGGAATAACGCGGGGGGATTGAAGCCGCAGTTAGAAAGGAAGGCGATCGAAAGAAACTAAAACGGGATACCGTATCGAATTCGGTATCCCGTTTTCTATCAGCCGTTGCGCTTGGAAGGTGGGTTACGACGGCTTGGCGCCGCACTCACCTGGCTGTGTCGTTTTACCGCACGGCGGATCTGATGCGCCTTCATCCGACGGCGTTCACGTTCAACCGGCAGTTTGCTGACGGTTTCAGGCGGCAGCTGAACCAATTCGCGCAGGTAGTTGACGTCTTCCAACTTCATTTCAGACCAGCCGCCACGTGGCAGGCTCTTCGGCAGTTGAATGTCGCCGTAACGTACGCGGATCAGGCGGCTCACCTGAACGCCCACGGCTTCCCACAGACGACGCACTTCGCGGTTACGCCCTTCGGTTAGCGTCACGTTGTACCACTGGTTCATTCCTTCACCGCCCTGATAGCGGATGGTGCGGAACGACGCGGGACCATCATCCAGCTGTACGCCTTTACTCAGCTGTTTGATTTTATCGTCATCCACCGTGCCAAAGACACGAACGGCGTATTCACGCTCGACTTCACGACTCGGGTGCATCAAACGGTTCGCTAATTCACCGTCGGTGGTAAACAGCAGCAGACCAGAGGTGTTGACGTCCAGTCGACCGACGGCCACCCAGCGCGCGCCCTGCATTTTGGGAAGACGATCAAACACCGTCGGACGGCCGTCGGGATCGCTGCGCGTACACAGTTCCCCTTCGGGTTTGTAATACATCAGGACCCGGCATACGGTCTCTTCGGTGTCGCGTACCGTCACCACATGACCGTCGATACGGACCTTGGTCGCTTTGGTGACATCGACGCGATCGCCCAACGTGGCGATTTTACCGTCGACGCTAATGCGCCCTGCCTGAATCATTGTTTCGATTTCCCGGCGTGAACCATGTCCTGCGCGCGCCAGTACTTTTTGTAGCTTTTCGCTCATTGAGCAACCTCTGAGTGTCGCCTTCACAGGCGTCGGGGGAGAGATGCGCCAGCGTTGAAAACGCCCACGCATGAAATTTTGCGGCGCGATTATAACTGCATTCGCGCCATTTGTATGCTGAATGTTACCAAGGTGAGGCGCGTTAAAGAAACGGGGTAATATCGCCGGTGCCTTCGCGAATCACCTCCGGCGCATCGCCGGTGAGATCGATGACCGTTGTAGGCTGCTGCCCGATGAAGCCGCCGTGAATAATCAGGTCGACCTGTTTACCAAGGTGATCCTGAATCTCTTCCGGATCGGATTCGGCGAAATCGTTGCCCGGTAACATCAGCGTCGTGGACATCAGCGGCTCGTTCATTGCCGCCAGCAATTCCAGCGCAATCGGGTTTGCCGGAACGCGCAGGCCCAAAGTTTTGCGCTTCTCATTCATCAGGCGGCGCGGAACCTCTTTCGTGCCCTTCAAAATAAACGTGTAATTACCCGGCGTGTTGTTCTTGATGAGTCGAAACGCCGCATTGTCCACGTGAGCATAGGTGGACAGTTCAGACAGGTCGCGGCACATCAACGTAAAATGGTGATTGCTGTCCAGATGACGAATGCGGCAAATGCGCTCCATCGCCGATTTGTCTTCCAACTGGCAGCCCAACGCATAGCCCGAGTCGGTCGGATAAACTATCACTCCACCTTTACGCAAGACGTCGACCGTCTGAGCGATCAACCGCGCCTGCGGATTTTGGGGATGAATATAGAAAAATTGACTCATGTACCACCTCATCTCTTCAAAACGCGAAATTCGCGACAGCGACGCTCCGCGCCCGCGTTTTCACGTGCGGCTGACGCTCACGCCGTCAGCCTGTCTTTCAGTGCCGGATGTTCCCAAACCGGTTCCACTCCGCCCGGCAACCACAGTTTTCGCCCGAGTTCTATCCAGGCGCAGGGAGAGTGAAAATCCGACCCCTGTGATCCCAGCAAATGATAGTCCTGCGCATAACGCGCCAACTGCGTCCGTTCATCGGGCGCCTGCTGACACTGCGCCACTTCCATCGCATCGCCCTGACATTCGGCAAAGTGCGCCAGCAGTCGTTTTAACCACTTGGCGCTAAGCTGGTAACGGCCTGGATGAGCCATAACCGCCACGCCGCCGGACTGGTGAATCACATCAACGGCCTGTTTTATTGTACACCACTGCGGCGGAACATAGCCGGTTTTACCCTTCGCCAGATAGCGTTTGAACACCTGGTTAATCGCCGTGGCTTTGCCTTGCTCGACCAGATAACGGGCAAAATGCCCGCGAGTAATAACCCCGCCGGCCGCCAGACGGGTGGCGCCTTCCAACGCACCGGAAACCTGCGCCTTTTCCAGCCGGGCGGCAATTTGCTCCGCGCGTTGCTGACGGTAGTCCGCCTGCTCGGCAAGCAACGTCACCATCGCGGGATGATGCGGGTCGATACCCAATCCGACGATGTGAATTTCATGATTTTCCCACAGCGTGGACACCTCAACGCCAGCGACCAGTCGCAGCGGCAGCGATTCAAGCCGAATCGTCTCTTGCGCTTCGTTCAGGCCAGCGGTGGTGTCATGGTCGGTGATGGCCAGCACGCCAACACGCATCGCCACCGCACGGCGCACCAGGTCGGCGGGTGTGAGTCCGCCGTCAGAGGCCTTGGTGTGACTGTGCAGATCGTACAGTGGGAATGAAGCAAGGAGGGAGGTTTCTTCTGACACGCAGTGCATCCATCTCGTCGGACAAAGATAAGTTCAGACGGCATGATGCCATCAATAGTCATAAAAAGGTAAGAAAGATAATCATCCTTATCCGCCCCGTTTCCCATCCATCCCGCATAATTAATTTTGTTTTCGGGTTGACTTACCCATAACGTTCCAGTTAACTAGTACACAAGTTCAGTAACGGTTTAGAGACAGACTCATGGCGATTCAATCGAAAAAATTTAGTGCTGGTTGGTGGCGTTTCTCCCTCTAAGGGCGAAACGATCGCGCATACCCAATATTTGATATGCAGCATCCTTAAGCCCGCTTAATGCGGGCTTTTTTATGGAGACAAAGGAATGACCATCATGCCAAAGACAAAACCAGTAATTGAATTATTACGCGCCGAGGCCAAGTACCGGGACGACCCGAGCGCGATATTTCATCAGCTGTGCGGCGCCAGACCCGCGACGCTGCTACTGGAATCCGCCGAAGTCGACAGCAAGCAGAATTTGCAGAGTCTGCTGATCGTAGACAGCGCCCTGCGCATCACGGCAATGGGGGCGCAGGTTTCCGTTCAGGCGCTGACGGCCAACGGCGCATCGCTACTGCCGTTACTGGACCAGGCGCTGCCGCCGGAGGTGCGGGTTGAAGCGCGTCCGAATAGCCGAGAGCTGACCTTCCCGGCCACAGACGCAATGCAAGACGAAGATGCGCGTCTGCGCTCGTTGTCAGCCTTCGATGCTTTGCGGCAGCTGCTTACACTGGTGACTTCCCCGGACAATGAACGTGAAGCGATGTTTTTCGGCGGCTTGTTCGCCTATGACCTGGTTGCCGGGTTTGAAACGCTGCCTCCGCTCAATCAGCAGCAGCGTTGCCCGGATTACTGCTTTTACCTCGCCGAAACCCTGCTGATTGTCGATCATCAGCGCCAGATCACACATCTACAGGCGAGCCTGTTTACACCCAATGCCGACGAGCGTCAGCGCCTGCAACAACGTCTTGAACAGCTACAGCACCAGCTGACGCAGTCTGCGCCTGCTTTGCCTCGCCAGCACGTGGAAAGCATGACGCTGAACTGCAATCAGAGCGACGAAGACTTCGGTGACGTCGTTAGACAAATGCAGCAGGCCATCCGCCTGGGTGAAATTTTTCAGGTGGTGCCGTCTCGCCGTTTCACACTGCCTTGCCCTTCTCCGCTGGCGGCGTATCAGACGCTGAAGGAAAACAACCCCAGTCCTTACATGTTTTATATGCAGGATCAGGACTTCGTGCTGTTCGGGGCCTCTCCGGAAAGCTCGCTCAAATATGACGCGGCTAACCGCCAGATTGAAATCTATCCTATCGCGGGAACCCGACCGCGTGGCCGCCGGGCGGATGGCTCATTGGATCGCGATCTGGACAGCCGCATCGAACTGGAAATGCGCACCGACCATAAAGAGTTGGCGGAACACCTGATGCTGGTCGATTTGGCGCGCAACGATTTGGCGCGTATCTGCGAACCAGGCAGTCGCTATGTTGCCGACCTGACCAAAGTCGACCGCTACTCTTTCGTCATGCACCTGGTGTCCCGCGTGGTCGGTCAGCTGCGCGCCGATCTTGACGTCTTGCACGCCTACCGCGCCTGCATGAATATGGGTACGCTGAGCGGCGCCCCTAAAGTTCGCGCCATGCAGCTGATTGCCGAAAGCGAAAAAACGCGCCGCGGCAGCTATGGCGGCGCAGTCGGTTATTTCACCGCCCGCGGTGATTTGGATACCTGCATCGTTATCCGCTCCGCCTATGTCGAAGACGGCATCGCGACCATACAGGCGGGCGCCGGCGTCGTACTGGACTCCGACCCACAGGCCGAAGCCGATGAAACCCGCAATAAAGCTCGTGCCGTTTTGCGCGCCATCGCCAGCGCCCATCATGCCAAGGAGGTGTTCTGATGGCTGATATTCTGTTACTCGATAACATCGACTCGTTTACTTACAATCTGGTCGATCAACTGCGCGCCAGCGGCCACCACGTCGTGGTATACCGCAACATTATGTCGGCGGACGCGATCATTGAACGCCTGAAGCAAATGGACCAGCCGGTGCTGATGCTGTCTCCGGGACCGGGCGCCCCGGCCGACGCGGGCTGCATGCCTGAATTGTTGCAGCGACTGCGCGGTCATTTACCCATCATCGGCATCTGCCTGGGGCATCAGGCGATCGTCGAGGCCTACGGCGGCCATGTAGGTCAGGCCGGTGAGATCCTGCATGGCAAAGCATCCAGCATCGAACACGATGGGCAGGCCATGTTCAGCGGATTAAGCAACCCGCTGCCGGTCGCCCGCTATCATTCTCTGGTGGGCAGCGATATTCCCGCAGCGTTGACCGTTAACGCACACTTCAATGATATGGTAATGGCCGTTCGCCATGACCAGGATCGTGTCTGCGGCTTCCAGTTTCATCCGGAATCTATTCTTACTGCCCATGGCGCCCGCTTACTCAATCAAACGCTGGAATGGGCTCTGGCATAAATTAAGCAAGGACACGACAATGCAAACCATACTTCAAAAGCTTTACTCTGCAGAAACGTTGAGCCGTGAGGAGAGCCAACAGTTGTTCGCGGCGATCATCCGCAATGAACTGGAACCCTCACAGCTGGCTGCCGCACTGATTAGCATAAAAATTCGTGGTGAAACGCCGGATGAAATCGCCGGCGCTGCCAGCGCGCTGTTGCAAGACGCGCAGCCATTTCCGCGCCCGGATTACCTGTTTGCCGACATCGTCGGTACTGGCGCCGACGGCACCAACAGCATCAACATCTCGACGACAAGCGCTTTCGTAGCGGCGAGCTGCGGCGTGAAAGTGGCCAAGCACGGTAGCCGCAGCGTCACCAGCCGCTCCGGTTCTTCGGACCTGCTGGCCGCCTTCGGCATTAAACTGGACATGTCAGCGGAAGCGTCTCGCCAGGCATTGGATGAATTGGGCGTTTGCTTCCTGTTTGCGCCGCAGTATCACACGGGGTTTCGCCATGCCGCGCCGGTTCGCCAGCAATTGAAAACCCATACGCTGTTTAACGTGCTTGGTCCTTTGAGCAACCCTGCGCGTCCGCCGCTGGCGCTGATCGGCGTTTACAGTCCCGATCTGGTGAAACCTATGGCGGAAACGCTGAAACTGCTCGGCTATCAGCGCGCCGCCGTCGTCCACGGCAGCGGAATGGATGAAGTCGCGATCCACGGTCCGACTCAGGTGGCGGAGCTGCGCGATGGTCACATTGAAACCTACGAACTGACCCACCGGGATTTCGGGCTGGACAGCTACCCCATGTCGGCGCTGATTGGCGGATCGCCGGATGAAAACCGGGATATGCTGGCGCGCCTGCTGCAAGGAAACGGGGAACCGGCTCACAACACCGCCGTTGCGGCCAACGTCGCGCTATTGTTAAAACTGTTCGGGCAGGAAAACCTGGCGCAGAATGCGCAGCAGGCATTGGAAGTGATTCACAGCGGTCAGGTTTATCAGCGAGTGAAAGACCTGGCAGCGAGAGGACAGTAAACCATGCAGGATACCGTTTTAACCAAAATCGTACGGGATAAAGCCGTTTGGCTCGAAGAACGACGTCAACAGCAGCCGCTGGCGGATTTCCAGTCACAGGTCGTGCCGAGCCAACGCTGCTTTTATCAGGCACTGAAACAGACTCGGCCTGCATTTATTCTGGAGTGCAAAAAGGCCTCGCCCTCGAAAGGACTGATTCGCGAAGATTTCGATCCGGCCGCGATAGCGCAGGTTTACAAAGACTACGCTTCGGCGATATCCGTGCTGACGGATGAAAAATATTTTCAGGGCAACGTCGAGTTTCTGACTCGCGTTAGCGCCGTCGTTCATCAGCCCGTGCTGTGCAAAGACTTTATTATCGATCCGTATCAGATCTATCTGGCCCGCTACTATAAGGCCGATGCGATACTGCTGATGCTTTCCGTGCTGGACGATAGCCAATACCAGCAGCTGGCCGAAGTGGCGCACAGTCTGAAAATGGGCGTTCTCACCGAAGTGAGCAACCCGCAGGAGCTGGAGCGGGCGATTGCGCTGAAGGCTCAGGTTGTCGGCATCAATAACCGCGATCTTCGCGATCTATCTATCGATCTCAACCGCACATGCACGCTTGCGCCACAACTGCCGCCGGACGTGACGGTCATCAGCGAATCCGGCATCAGCCGCTATGCGCAGATTCAGGCGCTAAGCCGCTATGCCGACTGCTTCCTCATTGGCAGTTCACTGATGTCGGAATCTGACCTGACTATGGCCGTTCGCCGTGTCATTCTGGGCGATAACAAAGTCTGCGGATTGACCCGAGCGGAAGATGCCAAAGCCGCGTTTGAGGCGGGAGCCGTATACGGCGGGTTAATTTTCGTCGCGTCATCCCCGCGTTACGTCACGGTGCAGCAAGCCTCTGATGTGATGGCCGGCGCGCCGCTGCGCTATGTTGGCGTGTTCCGTAACGCGCCGTTAAGCGACATCGCCACCGCCGCCCATGAGCTTCGGCTGACGGCAGTACAGCTGCATGGCGACGAAGATGCGGCTTACATTGCGGCACTGCGTCAGCAACTGCCTGACGACTGTCAAATCTGGCAGGCGGTCAGCGTCGGCGACGCCCTGCCTAATCTTGAACGCCCCCATGTCGATCGCATGGTGTTGGATAACGCGCAAGGCGGCAGCGGTCAGGCCTTCAACTGGCAGGTGCTGGAAGGCGCTAAGCTGGACAATGTGATGCTGGCGGGGGGATATCCCCGGATAACGCCGACCGTGCCGTCACATTCGGCTGCGCGGGATTGGATATGAACTCCGGCGTGGAGTCGCAGCCGGGTATTAAAGACGCGCGGAAAATCCAGTCGGTATTCAAAACGCTACGCACCGCGCAACAAAATCGTACTTCATTGCATAAATAAGACAGGCTGATTATGACATTACTCAATCCTTACTTCGGTGAGTTCGGCGGGCAATACGTCCCTCAGATTTTGGTTCCCGCCTTACGTCAGCTTGAAGAGGCTTTCGTCAGCGCGCAGCGCGATCCTGAGTTCCAGGCGGAATTCGTCGATTTACTGAAGAACTATGCCGGGCGGCCGACCGCGCTGACCCTGTGTAAAAACCTGACGGCAGGCACCCGCACCAAGCTGTATCTGAAGCGTGAAGATCTGCTGCATGGCGGCGCGCACAAAACTAACCAGGTCCTGGGACAGGCGCTGCTGGCCAAACGGATGGGCAAGACGGAAATCATCGCGGAAACCGGCGCGGGTCAACATGGCGTGGCGACGGCGCTGGCTTGCGCCCTGTTGGGTCTGAAATGCCGCGTGTACATGGGCAGCAAAGATGTCGAACGTCAGTCCCCCAACGTATTCCGCATGCGATTGATGGGCGCGGAGGTGATCCCGGTTCACAGCGGCTCTTCTACCCTGAAAGATGCCTGTAACGAAGCGATGCGCGACTGGTCTGGCAATTACGACAAGGCGCACTATTTGTTAGGCACCGCGGCGGGTCCGCATCCTTTCCCGACCATCGTGCGTGAGTTCCAGCGCATGATCGGCGAGGAAACCAAGGCGCAGTTGCTGGAGCGCGAAGGCCGACTGCCGGATACGGTGCTCGCCTGCGTCGGAGGCGGTTCTAACGCTATTGGTATGTTCGCCGACTTTATTGATGAGCCGTCAGTCAAACTTATCGGTATCGAACCTGGTGGTCACGGCATTGAAAGCGGAGAACACGGCGCGCCGCTGAAACACGGACGCACCGGGATCTACTTTGGGATGAAGTCGCCGATGATGCAGACGGCGGACGGTCAAATTGAAGAGTCCTACTCTATCTCCGCCGGGTTGGACTTCCCGTCTGTCGGGCCGCAGCATGCCTACCTCAATAGCATTGGGCGCGCTGACTATGTGTCGATTACTGACGATGAAGCGCTGGACGCGTTTAAAGCCCTGTCCCGCCATGAAGGCATTATTCCTGCGCTAGAGTCTTCGCACGCGCTGGCGCATGCCTTGAAAATCATGCAGGCCGACCCCGAAAAAGAACAGATTCTGGTCGTCAACGTGTCTGGTCGCGGCGACAAAGACATTTTCACAGTACATGACATTTTGAAAGCTCGGGGAGAGGTGTAATGGAACGCTATCACACACTGTTTCGACGTCTGGCAGAGAAAAAAGAAGGCGCTTTCGTTCCCTTCATCACGCTGGGCGATCCTTTTCCTGAAATGTCGTTGCGCATCATCGATACGCTGGTCGAATCCGGTGCTGACGCGCTGGAACTGGGGATTCCGTTTTCCGACCCGCTGGCAGACGGCCCGACTATTCAGGGCGCCAACCTGCGCGCGTTGAAAGCGGGCGTCACGCCGGACCACTGTTTTGACATTCTGGCAGCCGTTCGACAGAAGTATCCGCAACTGCCCATCGGACTGCTGATGTATGCAAATCTGGTGTTCAATAATGGCATCGATGCCTTCTACGCGCGCTGCGCGCAGGTCGGCGTGGATTCTGTGCTGGTGGCGGATGTGCCGCTGGAAGAGTCGACACCGTTCCGCACCGCGGCCATGCGTCATGAAGTCGCGCCGATTTTCATCTGTCCGCCGAATGCGGATGACGATCTGCTCCGCGCCATCGCTTCGTTCGGCCGCGGCTACACCTATCTGCTTTCACGTGCGGGCGTGACCGGTTCGGAAAACCGTGCCGAGCTACCGCTGAATCACCTCATCGACAAACTGACCGAGTACCACGCGGCGCCGCCGCTGCAGGGATTTGGTATCTCTGAACCGTCTCAGGTTGAGCAGTCGTTGAAAGCGGGAGCCGCCGGGGCAATCTCCGGTTCCGCCATCGTGAAAATCATCGAGCAATATCAGCAGCAGCCGGAAGACATGCTGAAACATCTGGGCGAATTCGTCAGCCGGATGAAAGCGGCGACCCGCCAGCCGCGTTAAGCGATATCACGTCCCCTCGCGTTGGGGAAAACGATCCACAGGGCAACGTCCATCACGTTGCCCTGATTTTTTCATTAGCCTCTGCCATTTTCTCACGCTCTTTGCCTTCTCCCTGCCAAATGTGAGCGGCTAACCGAGCGCATTTCGAAGTGAGAGCGGAGGCAAAGCTTGTTGCCGACATACCGATATCATACGGCCGCCGCAGACTGATCGTCAGATGGCTACCGTTGGCTCTGAACCCATCACATCGTTTTAACTGGCGTTCAATGGCTGGCCATGAGTCATTCCTAACACCGCCAACGTTGCGCAACCCGACATCAATCACGGACTGATTTAACGACGCACGTCATAAAGAGACAGAACGTGCTTTGCACAAAAATCCCCCTGCCCAATTTCCCGATTCTGCAGTAGATTTTTATTCTTAACCCAAATTTAATCGGTCGCAGACCGTGGGATGATTCGATGGCAGAAAGTATGAATCCGTGTATGCAGTGCGGCGCCTGCTGCGGTTATTTTCGTGTGTCGTTTTATTGGGCCGAAGGCAACGATGCCGCGGGTCAGGTTCCGATTGAACTGTCAGAACCGTTAACCCCATTCTTGCGCTGCATGCAGGGTACCAACAGCAAGACCCCGCGTTGCTCTGCATTGGAAGGCACTATCGGCGAGTCCGTCAGCTGTCGCATCTATGCCAACCGCCCTTCGCCCTGTCGCGAATTTGCGGCGTCAGGAGAAAACCAACGTCCGAATGACGCCTGCGATCGGGCGCGAGCCCATTACGGCATGCCGCCGCTGACGCTCAGGGATATAATCCCGCAAGCGGAAGAAAGTTTGGAATAAAAAGAATTAGATAGTTGAGGTCGCTGTCGGGGTGCCACTGTCTTGCCGAACCGGTTACAATTAGCGATTAACGACTGAGTTTTATCGCCAACCTTTTTGCCAAGGAGTTGTCATGCCTATCACGGCCAGTACATTGTACCGTGACACAATGAATTTCACGCGTAACCAATTCGTCAGCATCCTCCTGCTGTCGCTGCTGGCATCGCTTATTACCGTTGTTTTGGGGCATCTGTTTACTCCGGGAAGTGAACAACTGCAAATACTCAACGATTCGAATATTGACCTCTCCGCAGGCGAACAGCTGGGTCTTAGCGATCTCATTCAGCAAATGTCCCCTGAACAGCAAATGGTCTTGTTGAAAGCCTCTGCGGCAGGCACGTTTGCCTCTCTGGTGGGCAATACATTACTGGTTGGCGGTTTACTGCTGCTGATTCAGATGGTCTCTGCTGGCACGCCGACCAGCGCATTGCGAGCCATCGGCGCATCGCTGCCGATTTTACCGCGGCTTCTGCTGCTAATCCTGATCTGCACCCTGCTGATTCAGTTAGGCATGTTGTTTTTGATTGTCCCGGGAGTCCTGCTGGCGATCGCGCTCAGTTTAGCGCCAGTGATTAGCGCGACGGAAAAGCACGGTATCTTCGCTTCCATGCGTTATAGCAGCAAACTGGTGTTCGCCAATTTCCGCATCACCGCCCCAGCTGTAGTGCTGTGGCTAGTCGCTAAAGTGGTCCTGCTGCTGCTGGTTGCGCGTCTGCCGTTGGCGGCCCCTACCGTGATAGCTATCGTCATCAACGGCCTGAGCAACTTTATTTCTGCACTGCTGCTCATTTATCTGTTCCGTCTCTATATGCTGCTGCGTAACTGAGACCGGCTCGCCCTCCCGGCGGCCTGACTCTGCGAACGATTGTAATTAACTGCAAATTATTACGATCTGACAGACGCATTCACACCGGGAGCGGCGATAATACGCATTGAGCGCCAGCCGCTGGCTGGCATTCATCAATGCATCTTAAGTATGGAATCCCTCGATGAAGCAACTTCTTGATTTTCTTCCCCTGGTGGTGTTTTTCGTTTTTTATAAGCTTTACGACATTTATGTCGCTTCCGGCGCGCTGATGGTATCGACCACGCTTGCTCTGGCA
This sequence comes from Lonsdalea britannica, assembly GCF_003515985.1. Classification (GTDB taxonomy): domain Bacteria; phylum Pseudomonadota; class Gammaproteobacteria; order Enterobacterales; family Enterobacteriaceae; genus Lonsdalea; species Lonsdalea britannica. The sequence goes on from NZ_CP023009.1 coordinate 3,101,500, forward strand.
GTGAGTTGGTTTATCTACCGCAAAATCGAAAAAATGATGCTGGTCACGTTTGCGATGGTGATGATATTCGGGACGCTAACGCTGGCTTTCCATAATGATGAGTTCATCAAGTGGAAGGTGACGGTGATTTACACGCTGTTCGCGTTAATTCTGCTGGTCAGCCAGTTCGTCATGAAGAAAAACGTGATTCAGCAAATGCTGGGAAAAGAGATCACACTGCCCCAGCAGGTTTGGGCGCGAATCAATGTCGCCTGGGCGGCCTTCTTCTTCCTGTGCGGGCTGGCGAATGTGTATGTCGCGTTCAGACTGCCGCAAAGCACCTGGGTAAACTTCAAAGTTTTTGGATTGACCGGTGCTACATTGGTATTTACCTTACTCTGTGGGGTCTACCTCTACCGTCATTTACCCGCAGACAAAAAAGCGGCGGAAGAGAACAGCAAAAACGACCACCATCCTTGAATTTTAACAACACCTTACCTGGATGATGTATTGAACCATTTATGAGCAATCAAGACTTTTTACCCCACGGGGAGCTGGTGTTACGCACCCTGGCGATGCCTGCCGATACCAATGCCAACGGCGATATTTTCGGCGGCTGGATCATGTCGCAAATGGATATCGGCGGCGCTATTCTGGCCAAAGAGATCGCTCACGGCCGCGTGGTGACCGTGCGTGTCGACGGCATGACCTTTTTAAAACCGCTGGCGGTGGGCGATGTGGTTTGCTGCTATGCGCGCTGTCTGAAGACCGGCCGCAGCTCCATTAATATCAACGTTGAAGTCTGGGTGAAGAAAGTATCTTCCGAGCCCATCGGCCAACGTTACCGGGCGACAGAAGCGTCGTTCACCTATGTGGCGGTGGACGAAGCAGGAAAATCACGGGAACTGCCTGAGGGGAAAAGCCATTTTACCGCAGAAAACCTTTAATAATTAGTTAGACAACGGGCACCCTCAGGTGCCCGTTTTTCATTAAACCTCACAACGCACAGATAGGCTCTCGCATCACTCCATCGCCGCCCCGCCATTGATTTTAAAGACAATCGTTACTACCAGATTATTAGATGGCTTGTTCTCTTCATATCGCCATTTCCGCATCGCCTGACGGATATCGCGCTCAAACATGTTTTTCGGTTCGGCAGACAGGATACGGATGTCGCTGACGCGCCCCGACCCATCGATATCAAATTGAACCTTCACCCGGCCTTCTACCCGCAGGGCAAAGGCGCGAGCTGGATATTCCGGCTGCGTGCGGCTCAACGGCAGAGGTCCGCTCACGGGTGCACTGGCCACGGGCGCCTGACGAACCGGGGCATTGTTAGGCGCCTTCGTCGGTTCATTGCTGGTGAAAGGCGATTCCTTCGGCTCTTCAACCGGCTTCGGACTTTCCTTTTTCTTCACCGGCTTGGGTTTCGGCTGCGGTTTAGGCTTCGGTTTAGGTTGCGGCTTGGGTTCAGGAACCGCAACGGGAACGGGTACAGGCTCCGGCGGCTGAATTTCAGGCTCGGGTTCAGGTTCAGGCTGGGGCGGCGTCGGCGCGCTTTCCGGCTGAGGCGCAGGCGCGGCATCAACCGGCGCCGGAGCAACCAGCGTCATGGTAATAGGCTGTGGCGCCTGCTGCACCGTCGCCGAGCGGTTAAGCGAAGCATAAAGCATGGCTGCGATTAAAGAACCGTGAAATGCCACGGAAACGATCACAGGCCATGAATAACGGCGGGTAAGGAAATTCTTTTTTTGCGGCATAGTATTACGGTGTCCTCTCAGGCCGCATCAAGTTTAAATGCAAATAGCAATCATATTCAACATGAAGCCTTCTAATTGTAAAAATAAACCCAAATCCAGAAACATTCATTTGCAAACTCAAGGGGTTGCCCTTCTCCTGACATACCGTAAGATGAACAAACAAAACGCTTCCCGACAATGATAGAGGTCAATATGTTCTATGTTATCTTTTCAACTGACGCCGCAGGCACTTCAGAAAAACGTCAGGCGTCGCGTCCAGACCATCTTGCACGCCTGCAAACGTTGCGCGATCAGGGTCGTTTGTTCACTGCCGGTCCGCTACCGGCCGTAGACAGCAACGATCCGGGCAGCGCCGGTTTCACCGGTTCCGTGGTGATTGCCGAATTCCCTTCCCTGGCGGAAGCCAAAAGCTGGGCGGATGCCGATCCCTATGTCGCCGCAGGCGTGTATCAACAGGTCATCGTCAAACCGTATAAACAGGTATTCTAATCGACCCACGCTTTGATTCGATATTCAACGCGAAAATCCCACAACGCTGATGAACGCCTGCGACGAGCTGACGTCATCAAACCTGTGGGATATCCCGTTCATTCCAGCTTTCCCTCACCAGCCTGACATCCCAATATCGCGACAGCCTGTAAGAAACCGCCTTCAAGTGACAACGTCACCTGCCGGGTCAAGTTTTTCATTATCAATCGTCTCGGGATGTCTACAGCGACAAGCCCAGTATCTCTTATCAAACGGCAAATTATCACGCGTGAAGCAATGCTAACCCTATGAAATAATTTGGTCATTAAGCAATGGTACGGTGGCGATACTATCTTTTTTGATTGAAGAGACCTATCACCATGGCAGCTCGCCTATCGCACCGTAACGGACTATTCCGCAGACTGTCGCAGTTCCGCCCCAGCTTTCTTTCCGGCCTGATCTTGATCATCGGTTTATTTTCCCTACTGCAGCTGCTGTCCATCGGCGTCCTCTCGCAGACCGTGACACAGGTAAAGCAAGGCAGCCACACACAGGATATTCAGGGACAACAACAGGCATTGATGGATCAGACCCGCATGGAGGTCATGAACGCCAGCGATAAACTTAACCGGGCGGGCATTTACCTGCTTTATGATAAGGAGAGTGGCTCGGTTGGCAGCTGGCAGAGCCTGATGGAAGAAGCCGAAACCTCATTAAAACTGGCGAAGTCGCACTATCAGCAGTTAATGAACGCGGTGCCTTCCGACCAGCGCGACGCGGCGTTTTCCGAGTTGACCACCCATTATCAGCAGCTTTACGACGGTCTGGTTGAGTTAGCGCAAGGCATTAAACAGACCAACGAAATCGATATTTTCTTTGCGGTGCCCATTCAGGCTTATCAAAATATGTTCACCCAAAGTTATGCCAGATATCTCAAGGACAGCGATCAGCGTCAGCAGCAAACCGCTCAGCAGTTGATCGGTCAGTTGGACCGGACGCAAACCGTGTTTATCGCGGTGCTTGCCGCCCTGCTGGTGATTGCGGCGCTGGTGTGGTCCGGCGTGACGCGCCTGATCGTCCGACCGCTGCACCATATCCACCAGCATCTCCAAAACATTGCCGCAGGCGACCTTTCTCAACCGCTGACGCAAAGTGGTCGCACTGCACGGGAGATTAATCAGTTAAGTCAGAGCATTATCGTGATGCAGACCGGGCTGGTCACCCTGATCGATCAAGTCCGCGAAGGAATGGAAACGATGTTGGGCCACGTTGCTCAGGCCAATGACGACAACCAAAAACTATCAACGCAGGCCGAATGTCAGTTCAAAGAACTGCGCGCGGCGACAGAACACGTTGAGGAACTTAACCAGCACTTGGAAAAACACGAGCGGCATACGCAGCAAGCCAGTAGACACGCCGAAGAAACCAGCCACATCGCCGGAAAAGGCGAGAAAATGATGGACGACGTCAGGGTCGCCATGCGGGCAATATCCGATCGCAGCCAGCAAATGACCGATGTCATCAGCCTGATCGACAATGTCGCCTTCCAGACGCATATCCTGTCATTGAATGCGGCAATCGAAGCCGCACGGGCGGGCGTTCAAGGACGTGGTTTCGCGGTTGTGGCGCGTGAAATCGGCACATTGGCGTCACAAAGCAGTCACTCGGCGCAGAATATCAACGCCCTGATCAGTCAATCGGATCAGAGCGTATCCAGCGGTGCGCAGCGAGTTAATCAACTCAATGACAGCTTGCAGAACATTATTCGCGCGGCGAGAGAAACGAGTTCGTTTCTGAATGAGATAACGACGATTGCGCAGCAACAAAACCGCAGCATTCACGAGGTCACGCATCGCATTAGCTCATTGAATGAATCCGTGAAGCAAAATGCCGGTCAGGTCGCCGCGTCGGCCGACACCTTCTCGTCGTTGTTACAGCAGGCGGCGCAGTTAAATAGCGCCGTCTCGGTGTTCCGTTTGCCGGAACCCTCGCAGAATGAGGTGGATTATTCCGCGCCAGAACGACACGCGGTGTCAAATGCCAGCGTTATGGCAGACGGGCATCCATCGGAGCCTCAAGCCAGAGTTAGCGTTTTGTCGGTGAAAAACCCAATCGCGTCAGCGGATTACCATTCGTAGGCGACGGCGTAGAGCAGCGCACGGCGCTGTTTCTTCTGCTGTAAATAGCGAGCGGAGTGGATATGACGATAGCCGCGGGACTGGGCCTCTAGCCAGCGGCGTCGGCGGCGCTGAACCTGGCGTTGCATACGCCAGCGGCTGACTTCGTTAGGGCTGCGTTTCATGGAAGACTCTTTTTGTCAGAAAGCGGAACGCCGCACATTATACGCCCCCGACCGCATCATCCAAGTCGTCTTTGCGTTTTTCGCCCCGTATTGCCGTCAGTCGTCGCCTATTCTATTCAGACTCAAGACATTTCCTCTTTCGGTCAACTATGCGTACACTTTGCTGATAAGCATTCGCTGAAGGGAACGGTGCGCTTTGCCATGACTACTTTTTATACGGTATTGAGCTGGATGTTGGTATTCAGCTATTGGCTGTTAATCGCCAGCGTCACGCTGCGCATTTTGATGAAACGACGGACTGTTCCCTCCGCCATGGCCTGGCTGCTGGTGATTTTTATCCTTCCGCTTTTTGGTATCGTCGCCTATCTGTCTTTCGGCGAACTGCATCTGGGTAAACAACGCGCCGAACGCGCTCGCAAAATGTGGCCCTCCACCGCAAAGTGGCTGCGAGAACTCAAAAGTTACAGCCGAATTTTCGCCACCGAAAACAGCGAAGTCGCGAGCGCCCTGTTTCAGCTTTGCGAGCGACGTCAAGGGATCGCCGGCGTCAAAGGCAACCAGCTACAGCTCATCACCTCCTTTCCAGACACCATCAAAGCCTTGGTGCGCGACATTGAACTCGCGCGCAACAATGTTGAAATGGTGTTTTATATCTGGCAACAGGGCGGGCTCGTCGATGAGGTCATGGCCGCGTTGCAGACGGCGGCGAAACGAGGCGTCCACTGCCGTATTCTGCTGGACTCCGCGGGCAGCAGAACCTTTTTGCGCAGCACGTATCCGGACATCCTGCGCACCTCGGGCATTGAGGTGGTTGAAGCGCTGAGGGTCAATATTTTCCGTGCATTCCTGCGCAGGATGGATCTGCGCCAGCACCGCAAAGTCATTCTGGTCGACAACCGCATCGCCTATACCGGCAGTATGAATATGGTCGATCCCCGCTACTTCAAGCAGGAGGCTGGCGTCGGACAGTGGATCGATCTGATGGTCCGCGCGGAAGGGCCCGCCGCCACGACGATGGGCGTGATTTACAGCTGTGACTGGGAGATGGAGACCGGTAAACGCGTGCTGCCGCCGCCGCCGGACGTCAACATCATGCCGTTTGAGCAAGAGAGCGGTCATACCATTCAGGTCATTGCCTCCGGGCCCGGCTACCCTGAGGACATGATCCATCAGGCGCTGCTGACCTCCGTTTACGCCGCCCGCCGCCGTCTGATCATGACGACGCCCTACTTCGTTCCCAGCGACGATCTGCTGCACGCCATCTGCACGGCGGCGCAGCGAGGCGTAGACGTCAATATCATCGTGCCGCACAAAAACGATTCGGTTCTGGTGGGATGGGCCTGTAAAGCCTTTTTCAGCGAACTGCTCAGCGCCGGGGTAAAAATCTATCAGTTCCAGGGTGGGTTGCTGCATACCAAAAGCGTCCTGGTCGACGATCAGCTGTGTTTGGTCGGCACCGTCAATCTCGACATGCGCAGCCTGTGGCTCAATTTTGAGATCACGATGGTGATTGACGATGCGGACTTCGGCAACGACTTGGCCTGTGTGCAGGACGACTACATCGCCCGTTCGCGCCGGCTGGAAGAAGGGAAATGGCAAAAGCGGCCCTATTGGCAGCGCATTGTTGAGCGCCTGTTCTACTTTTTCAGCCCGCTGCTGTAAACCCCGTGCCCTTCATGGTCTAATAACACGCCTTGTGGATGAATAGGACTGTCTCATGGATTTAAATAACCGCCTGACTGAAGATGAAGCGCTGGAGCAGGCATATGACATCTTTCTGGAGTTAGCCCCGGATAATCTCGACCCCGCTGACGTCTTGCTGTTTAACCTGCAGTTTGAGGAGCGCGGCGGCGCCGAACTGTTTGACCCGGCAGAAGACTGGCAGGAGCACGTCGATTTCGATCTGAATCCGGACTTTTTCTGTGAAGTTGTGATCGGCCTGGCCGAAAGCGAAGACGCGGAAATTAATGATGTGTTTGCTCGCGTGCTGATTTGCCGCGAAAAAGACCATAAGCTGTGCCACATTTTGTGGAAAGCGTAATCCCTCTTTTTCAGTGTCACTCCGGCCTGAATCAGGCCGCCAACGTCGCCGCAAGCTAAGCCTCTTTCCTACTCTGCAACATAGCAGGCGCTGTGCGGCGATAGCCTCTCCCTGCCAACAGGGAGAGGCTGGTACAAACGCGACCGTACAACCTTGAATTACGACAAAGGCGAGACTTTAAGACACGAGACCGCGTGCTCAATTCCGCCTTCTAATTGCGGACGCGTTTGGCTGCACTCGGGGCCGACGATCGGACAGCGCGTACAGAATACGCAGCCCGACGGCGGGTTGATGGGGGAAGGAAGATCCCCTTCCAGCAATTGAATCTGCTTGTTGCGCTCTTTGTCCGGATCCGGGATCGGCACGGCCGACATCAGTGCCCGAGTGTAGGGATGCAGCGGATTGCGATATAGCGCGCTGTCTGTGCCCAGCTCCACCGCATGTCCCAAATACATGACCAGAACACGATCGGAAATATGCTTCACGACCGACAGGTCATGAGCGATGAAGATTAGCGCCAGCCCCATTTCCCGCTGCAACTGCTGCAACAGATTTACCACCTGAGCTTGTATAGACACATCCAGCGCGGAAACCGGCTCGTCGCAGATAATCAGCTTGGGCTGCAAAATCAGCGCCCGAGCGATGCCGATGCGTTGGCATTGGCCGCCGGAAAACTCATGCGGGTAGCGGTTGATGTGACTCGGCAGAAGTCCGACTTTTTTCATCATCGTCTTGACCCGCTCTTTGACGTCGGCACGGGAAAGCGCCGGACGATAGGTTTTAAGCGGTTCCGCGATGATTTCACCTACCGTCATCCGAGGATTCAGCGACGCCAACGGGTCCTGAAATATCATCTGGATATCGCTACGCACATCGTGCCATTGTTTGTCGTTGAATCCCTGCAGATCCTGCCCCAACCAGCTGATTCTGCCGCCGCTGGCTTTGACCAGCCCAATGATGGCCCGCGCCAATGTTGATTTGCCGCAGCCGGACTCGCCGACGATCCCTAAAGTTTCTCCTTCATAAAGACGGAAAGAGACGCCGTCGACCGCTTTTAATTTCTGAGGCGGCTGCCAGAACCACTGTTTTTCGCTGCGCACATCGAAATGGACTTTCAGGTCATCGACCTCAAGCAGCGTCTTGCGTTGTCCTATTGAACTCATAGCGTCACCTCCTCGACACGACGGAAGCAGGCGCGCATCCGCCCCTCTTCAAACTCGGTCAACACGGGCGTCTGCTCGCACTCCGGCAAGGAGTACGGACAACGCGGTTGGAAAGGACATCCCAACGGCAATCGCAGTAAGTTTGGCGGATTACCGGGGATCGTCGCCAACACGTCATTCTCGACATCCAGCCGCGGCACCGCATTCAACAGCCCGATCGAATATGGGTGCGTCGGCGTGTAAAAAATATCGCGCGCGGACCCGTATTCCATTGTGCGTCCAGCGTACATTACCAGCACTTTGTCGCAGATCCCCGCGACCACGCCAAGATCATGCGTGATCATAATAATGGCCGTATTGAACTCTTGCTGTAGCTCGCCGAGCAGCGTCATGATCTGCGCCTGCACGGTCACGTCCAGCGCCGTCGTGGGCTCATCGGCGATCAGCAGTTTGGGCCGGCACAACAGGGCCATGGCAATCATGACGCGTTGACGCATTCCTCCGGAAAACTCATGCGGAAACATACGCATCCGCTTTTTCGCTTCCGGCATTTTCACCGCATCCAGCATCTGCACTGACTGGGCGAAAGCATCATGTTTACTCAGTTTTTTGTGCAACATCAGGACTTCCATCAGCTGCTCGCCTACGCGCATGTAAGGATTCAGGGATGTCATCGGGTCCTGAAAAATCATGGCGATCTCCTGGGCACGCAGACGATTAAGCTGAGATTCTGGTAGGTTGAGTATCTCGCGTCCGTCGAAGCACGCGGAGCCACTCACTTTCCCATTAGCCGCCAGTAGCCCCATCAGCGCAAACGCTGTCTGCGACTTTCCGGAACCCGATTCGCCCACGATGCCCAGCGTTTCGCCCGCATGGAGCGAGAAGTTCAGGTCATTCACCGCCGTGGCCGCGCCATCCGGCGTATTAAAGACGACCCGCAGGTCGTTGACGCTGAGCAGCGGTTCGCGGGATTGTGTCGTTGTTATCATCTCGCCTCTCCTCAGCGGTCTTTCGGATCGAGGGCGTCACGTAAGCCATCGCCGATAAAGTTGAAACAGAACAGCGTCACCACCAGGAAACCCGCCGGGTAGAACAACAACCAAGGCGCCACTTCCATCGAGTTGGCGCCATCGTTCAAGAGCGCGCCCCAACTGCTCATGGGTTCTTGCGTGCCCAACCCCAAAAAACTCAGGAAGGATTCAAACAGGATCATGCTAGGAACCAGCAACGAGGCATATACCACAACCACGCCCAACACGTTCGGGACGATGTGTCTGAGGACGATGCCGCGTGTCGACACGCCGCCGACCAACGCAGCCTCGATAAACTCTTTGCGCTTGAGACTTAGCGTCTGCCCCCGGACAATGCGCGCCATGTCCAGCCACGACACCATGCCGATGGCGACAAAAATCAAGAGCATGTTCTGCCCAAAAAACGTCACCAGAAGAATCACGAAAAACATAAAAGGAAATGAGTTCAGAATTTCCAGAATACGCATCATGATCGAGTCGACCGCCCCGCCCATGTAACCGGACAACGCGCCATACAACGTGCCTACCACGACCGCCACTAACGCCGCAGCCACGCCCACCATCAGCGATACCCGACCGCCCACGGCCACGCGTACCAGCAAATCGCGTCCTGAAGAGTCCGTGCCGAAATAGTGTCCACTCGCCCTATCCGGCGCGGCCGACATCATGTTCCAATCCGTATCGGCATAATCAAACGAAGAAAATTGCGGCGCGATCGCAACAAACAGCGTGATTAATAACAGTAACAGAAGGCTCGTCAGCGCCGCGCGGTTATGTATGAAACGGCGACGGGCGTCCTGCCACAGACTGCGGCCTTCCACATCCAGCTGTTCGCTAAAGCGGTCCAACGCATCACGATTTTTTTTATTCCAAAACATCTGCGCCTCGACTTAATAGCGAATTTTGGGGTCGATTACCGCGTACAGCACGTCAATAATCGCGTTAAACAAAATGGTTAGCGCCCCGACCAAAATGGTCAGGCTCAACACTAGCGAGTAGTCTCGGTTCTGCGCGCCATTGACGAACAGTTGGCCAATACCCGGCAGGCCGAAAATAGTCTCTATGACCATCGATCCCGTGATGATGCCGACGAAGGCGGGCCCCATGTAAGACAACACCGGCAACAGCGCCGGTTTCAGCGCGTGGCGCAGGATAATCTTGCGCATCGGCAATCCTTTAGCGCGCGCGGTACGAATAAAGTTGGAATGCAACACTTCGATCATGGAACCGCGTGTGATGCGGGCAATACTGGCGATATAAGAGAGCGAAAGCGCGACCATCGGCAAAATAATGTATCTGGGCGCCCCGCCATTCCAGCCACCGCCAGGCAGCCATTTCAGTATGATCGCGAAGACCAATACCAGTAGCGGCGCGACGACAAAGCTCGGGATCACCACGCCCGTCATCGCAAATCCCATCACCGTAAAGTCCCATTTCCCGTTCTGGTTTAACGCCGCCACCACGCCCGCGGATACGCCCAAAATGATAGCCAGCAGAAACGCAGCGGCGCCAAGTTTGGCTGATACAGGAAAGGCGCGTAGCACCAGATCGTTCACCGAATAGTCTTTGTATTTGAACGAGGGTCCGAAATCCCCGTGCGCGAGCTGCACTAAATAGTGCCCATACTGCGTGAGAATAGGATCGTTCAGATGGTATTTGGCCTCGATATTGGCCATGACTTCCGGCGGGAGATTGCGCTCGCCGGTAAAAGGACTGCCGGGGGCAAGCCGCATCATGAAGAAAGAGAGGGTGATGAGTACGAAGAGTGTCGGTATCGCTTCCAGACACCGACGAAAAATAAATTTAAGCATGGGCCTTACCTATCAAACCGGTCAAAAAAAGCGGTTTTTATTATTGCAAGGCTGCCGCCCGTGCTGGCGCGGCAGCAATGAGCTTATTGTTTGATAATGTAAAGATCTTTGACTTTTACGTAGTCCAGCGGATCTTTCCCGGTCAATCCGCCGACGTACGGTTTAACCAACCGCAAATTGGCGTAATAATAAATTGGCGCGATCGTCGCATCCTTATCCAGCTGCGCTTCCGCCTGCTGATAAAGTGCGGCTCGTTCAGCATCGGTTTTTGCCGCCAGCGCTTTATCCATCAATTGGTCAAACCGCGGACTGTTATAGTGCGAGGTATTACTACTGCTGTTAGAGACCATGCTATTCAAAAAGCCGGACGGCTCGTTGTAATCCGCACACCATCCGCCCCGCGCCAGGTCGTAATTGCCCTGATGTCGATTATCCAGGAAGGTTTTCCATTCCTGATTTTCCAGTTTTACATTGACGCCGATATTGCTTTTCCAGATTGACGCCGCCGCAATCGACATCTTTTTATGTAAATCGGAGGTGTTGTACAGGAGTGTCAAAGTCAGCGGTTTTTCCGCGCTGTAGCCGGCCTCGGCCAATAATCTTTTCGCTTCTTCGTTACGTTTCTGCTGAGACCAGCTTGCCCACTCCGGTTTCAACACGGCCATACCATCAATATATGGCGGGGTGTAACCAAAGGCTGGCGTATCGCCCTGATTTTTTACCTTGTTGGTCAGGATGTCCTGATCGAGTCCCAGACGCAGCGCGTTGCGCACTCTGACATCATTAAACGGCGCTTTCTGATTATTGATTTCGAAATAATAGGTGCACAGATAAGGATCGGCGTGAACTTCGCTCGGGATCTCTTTTTTTAATTTTTGGAACAATTCGATCGGAAGGTAATTATAGGTCATGTCGATTTCACCGCTGCGATAGCGATTGACGTCGGTCACTTCCGAAGTGATAGGCAGGTAAACGACTTTGTTGATGACGGTATGCGCGTTGTCCCAATAATTGGGGTTTCTCTCAAGCACAAGTTTCTCATTGACCACCCACTCTTTCAGCTTATAGGCACCGTTACCGACCCAGTTTGCAGGCTGCGTCCATTTTTCGCCGAATTTTTCGACGGCTTTTTTATATACCGGGAAGGTCGCCGGATAGACCAGCAATTTATAGAAATAAGGGACCGGCTGACTTAATGTGACCTGTAGCGTGTGATCGTCTAGCGCCTTAATGCCCAACGTATCGGTGGCTTTTTTACCGGCCACCACATCGTCAATATTCACGATATGGCCGAATTGCAGGTAAGAGGCATAGGGAGAAGCCGTTTTTGGATCGGTCACTCGCCGCCAACTATATACAAAATCGTCTGCGGTCACCGGATCGCCATTAGACCAACGGGCATCTTTACGCAGATGGAAGGTCCAGACCGTAAAATTCTGGTTATCCCAGCTTTCCGCCACGCCAGGAATGATCTTCCCGTCGGGGTCGGTGTTGACCAGCCCTTCCAACAGATCGCGCGACACATTGGTTTCCGGTACGCCTTCGATTTTATGCGGGTCCAGCGACGCAACTTCTGCGCCGTTATTTCGCACCAGCTCCTGTTTATCCGCCAGCTGCACACCGGGCGGGACCACGGCAGCCCAGCTCGACATCGATACTGCTGCGCTAAACATGCCCAGTGCCGTCATGAACCGCCGCGGTTGAAATCTGAGTTTTGCCATTGTTGATTATGCTCCTGTTGTGCTTTTTTATTGCACGACGTCGACCCACCACGCGGCGCTTTCAGGGAACGAGTCTGATGGTCGCCACGTGCTGCCCCTATCGTTTTCATCATTAAGGAACACAATGCGTTCCCCAGCAATGAAATCAGGCTCATCGAGTCTCAGTCATGCGTCTACCCTAACCTCGCCGTTTACAGAGAAACGCAGCGTCTCGCTATCCCCTGAGAAAAATGGCTGAAGAGAAACGGCATGGTAAGTTTAAATTAACTTACCTTTAGTAATGATTAAACACCTAATCAAGCCGACGCTAGCAAAAGAATGACGCTACGCCAATAGAATTCACGTGCTGTTACTTAATTTTCTATTGTGAGAAAACTCTGCGGAAAATATGAACAAAGCCTTCCGTCATCACATTAAAATTATAGCGTTATGTAGGTTATTTTTTATGTAAAACAGGATATCAACCTACCATAAGAAGTTGTTATTACTGATTCACGCATTTGCTCCTACAGAGCTCAGCGTGTCACTTTTGATAATCATTCGTCAATGACTGTGGGGATAATCACAAAAAACAGAGTGCGCGGTCTCAACCTCGCACGCTAACATCAAGATCCATGCCGTTATTTGTTTCGCTCCGCCTCAATAAACCATCAATATTTTTTATATAAAAAAACCGGCTGACGCATGGGCGACAGCCGGTAAGTCCAGTGATCGAATAATCAGATAATAGAAACGGCGCTTATAACAATCCGGGGAACGTCGATCTCAGGCCGGTCACAATAAATTCGATACCGAGCGACATCAGTAATAAGCCCATGATACGAGTGACGACGTTAATACCGGTTTGCCCCAGTAGCCGGACAAGCATTGGGGCGGCACGAAATAATAGCCAACAACAAAATGAAAACAGGGCGATGGTTAATGACAACCCAACCAGGTTGGGCCAACCATGATATCGAGAGCTCCATACAATGGTGGAGCTGATAGCACCGGGTCCCGCCATGAGCGGTAGCGCCAAAGGGACGACCCCAACGCTTTCGCGGTTGGCGTTTTCCGTTTTTTCCTGCTTATTCTGTTTATGCTCACCCAGCTTACCGCCAATCATCGACATCGCGATCGTCATCACCAGAATGCCCCGGCGATACGAAATGAATCAATGGAAATACCGAACAACCGCAGAATGCCATCACCGAAAAATAAGGAGACCCAGAGAATAAGAACAACGGAAACATTCGCCGTTAAATTCGTTCTGTCTCGTTCATTATTATCCTGATAACTGGTCATCCCTATAAATACGGGTAAAACGCCGATAGGGTTAACGAGGGCGAATAAGCCGACGAAAAATTTTATAAAACTGGAAAAATCCAGCACAGAATGCATCACACCGCACCTCAGACAGTCTTCAGGAAGATAAGAGAATTACGGGCGCATTGTAATGAAAATAAGACGACACGTCCCTCTCGATAATCGAATATTCCTCTGTTTTTTTCTATGTAAGTAAAATAAACAGGTAAATACACTTTTCAACCAAAAACGTTAACTTTTCGAAATGACCTGATTTTGATTGGTTTTAACTATCAATCAAAATAAGCTGAATGGAGTCAGCCGGTAAAATATTGGACCAGGATCACAAAAAGACGATTGATAACCCTGTAGTCTGATCGCAATCGCTAAAACGAGACCCACAGAATAAATAGCCAAAAAAGTATTTGGCTTCAGCCCCCCATGGGGGGTAGCAGAGCAGCAGCCAACAACGACCCGTGTTGACTTCGGTAATGAGTATAGCGCGAGCTCTTTGAGTCAATGGGGCGCGGACAGATGCCACGGCATTGCCCCCCGTAATACCAGCATGTCGACAGACGTGACTGCCCGTTAAGCGGCAACTATTGACTGAAAGAGTTTGAATAATTACAGGAGATCATTATGGCCGTAACCAATGTGGCAGAACTTAACGCACTGGTTGAACGTGTAAAACACGCTCAGCGCAAGTTTGCCAGCTTTTCACAAGAGCAAGTGGATACCATTTTCCGTGCTGCCGCTCTGGCTGCCGCAGATGCCCGTATCCCTCTGGCGAAAATGGCCGTTGCCGAATCAGGCATGGGGATTGTCGAAGATAAAGTGATTAAAAACCATTTTGCCTCCGAATATATCTACAATGCCTACAAGGATGAAAAAACCTGTGGCGTTCTGTCCGTCGACGATGCTTTCGGTACCATCACCATTGCAGAACCTATCGGTCTAATCTGCGGTATCGTCCCCACGACCAACCCGACCTCCACGGCGATTTTTAAAGCATTAATCAGTCTTAAAACCCGTAACGGCATCATATTCTCCCCTCACCCACGCGCCAAAGACGCCACGAATAAAGCGGCGGATATCGTGCTGCAAGCCGCCATTGCGGCGGGCGCGCCGAAAGACATTATTGGCTGGATCGATGCGCCTTCCGTCGAGCTGTCTAATCAATTAATGCACCATCCGGATATCAATCTGATCCTGGCGACAGGCGGTCCCGGCATGGTGAAAGCAGCCTACAGTTCCGGTAAACCGGCTATCGGCGTCGGCGCAGGCAATACGCCGGTCGTAATTGACGAAACCGCGGATATCAAACGTGCGGTGGCTTCCATCCTCATGTCCAAAACCTTCGATAACGGTGTGATTTGCGCGTCGGAGCAGTCCGTCGTCGTCGTGGATGACGTCTATGACGCCGTACGTGAACGTTTCGCCTCCCATGGGGGCTATTTACTGCAAGGTCAGGAGCTGACGGCCGTTCAGGGCGTCCTGTTGAAAAACGGCGCGCTGAACGCCGCAATCGTCGGTCAGCCAGCTGCAGATATCGCTAAACTGGCTGGCATCACCGTGCCGGCAAAAACCAAAGTGTTGATCGGCGAAGTCAGTAAAATTGATGAATCTGAACCGTTTGCACACGAAAAACTGTCTCCGACACTGGCGATGTACCGCGCGAAAGACTTTGACGATGCGGTAGCGAAAGCGGAGCAACTGGTCGCGATGGGCGGTATCGGCCATACCTCCTGCCTTTATACCGATCAGGACAACGAAAAAGCGCGCATTGATACCTTCGGCGACAAAATGAAGACCTCGCGTATTCTGATCAACACCCCGGCATCTCATGGCGGGATCGGTGATTTGTACAACTTCAAACTGGCGCCGTCATTGACGCTGGGCTGTGGCTCATGGGGCGGTAACTCGATTTCAGAAAACGTCGGGCCGAAACACCTGATCAACCGTAAAACGGTAGCGAAGCGAGCTGAAAATATGTTGTGGCACAAAATTCCCAAATCTATCTATTTCCGCCGGGGGCTTTGCCGCTGGCGCTTGAAGAAATCGCGACGGAAGGCGCCAAGCGCGCTTTCATCGTCACAGACCCGTTCTTGTTCAACAATGGCTACGTCGATCAGGTCACCAGCGTGCTGAAACGCCATGGCATGGAAGTGGACGTGTTCTTTGAAGTGGAAGCCGACCCCACCCTGAGCGTTGTACGACGCGGCGTGGAGAAGATGAACGTATTCAATCCTGATGTGATTATCGCGCTGGGTGGGGGTTCCCCGATGGATGCGGCGAAAATCATGTGGGTACTATATGAACATCCAGACGCACACTTCGCGGACCTGGCTCTGCGCTTTATGGATATTCGCAAACGCATCTATAAATTCCCCAAAATGGGGGTCAAAGCGAAGATGGTGGCGATTACGACCACTTCCGGTACCGGTTCAGAAGTGACGCCGTTCGCCGTCGTCATCGACGATGCGACAGGTCAAAAATACCCACTGGCAGACTATGCGTTGACGCCGGACATGGCCATCATCGATGCCAATCTTGTGATGAATATGCCGAAATCGCTGTGTGCATTCGGCGGTCTGGATGCGGTAACACATGCGCTGGAAGCCTATGTTTCCGTACTGGCTAACGAATACTCGGATGGTCAGGCCTTGCAGGCATTGAAACTGCTGAAAGACAATCTGCCGGCAAGCTACCACGAAGGCGCCAAGAATCCGGTTGCCCGTGAGCGTGTGCATAACGCCGCCACTATCGCCGGTATCGCATTTGCTAACGCCTTCCTCGGCGTATGCCACTCCATGGCTCATAAGTTAGGGTCAGAGTTCCATATTCCACACGGCCTAGCCAACGCCCTGTTGATCTGCAACGTTATTCGTTATAACGCGAATGACGTACCGACCAAGCAGACGGCGTTCAGTCAGTATGACCGCCCGCAGGCACGTCGTCGCTATGCTGAGATTGCCGATCATCTGGGTCTGAGCGCAGCAGGCGACCGGACGGCGCAGAAAATTGAGAAGCTGCTGGGCTGGTTGGAGTCGCTGAAGAAAGAGCTGGGTATTCCTGCTTCTATTCGTGAAGCGGGCGTTCAGGAAGCTGACTTCCTGGCCAAAGTGGATAAGCTGTCTGAAGATGCTCTGGACGACCAGTGCACTGGAGCAAACCCACGCTTCCCGCTGATTGTCGAAGTGAAGCAAATTCTGCTGGATAGTTATTATGGCCGCACGTTCTCAGAACAAGACGACGCGGCCCCGGCCGTTGAACAAACAAAAGCGCCCGCTAAAAAGCGCAAAAGTGGTAAATCGTAAGTTAATTAAATACCCACTGTTGTGACTCTCCAAACCCCGTGTCGTTGACGCGGGGTTTTTTATTAACCGTCAGCAAAGCCGCACATAAGCCGACATTGCATGCAGGGCTAAAAGAACGTGGCGTCACAAGAACACGGCGCCAGCGTTGTATTGAGGCTACGGATGGGAAGGATATGCCTGGGAGAAGCGTTGACGCGTTATTTTTTATCAGTGGGAAGGTATCGCCCTCCTGCGCCAATTAAGATTCTGTGGTTGTTCGTGATGAGCCGTTTGTGTATGCCTAGCCATAGGCGTGAATCTTTTAAACACAGAAACACGACTAACATGCGCGACGTAACGTGATGCACCCCAACATAATACGGAGTAAAAACACCACAATTTCAGGTTGAAACGGTCAGGCCGAAAGATTCATGGTGCTTATTAATATGACTTAACTGAAAAGTGTGGACGGGATAAAATTTTCTTTATATCAATAGTTACAAAAGTAAGTATGTCCTAGGGTTACTCAATTATTTCATACCTTTTGCTATAAAACCGTTAACCTGCGGACTCATTTGGCGTGAAAATAATATGGATAAATTAAGGGTAACGCCGTATGGCGACCTTCCGAATGAAGGATGGCGAGATGCCAACATATAATTTATGAGTCAATAGTTCTGGTCAGAGGTTCTTTTCTTATTCGGTTTTAAATAGACCTTCATAATCCACATGATACGTTGTTCATCAGGCTAAGAAGTGCGCCCATAGCGCAATCTTTTGCGTTGTATTGTAAATAGCCTCTCTCTGGGAACACTTGGCTTATTTACGCGAAGAACGAGTCTTTGGGCTCTGGTTAGCCTTAAAATAAATTCGACCGATATCAAATACAGTGAGGATCTCTACATCACGCGTCATGATTTGGAATTGATTGTAACAATCTCACTAAAGAGACTTTAGGCGAGCAGCATTTACGCTATTCCCTGCGGAGACAGCGCGAGTAATTGAGCCGTTTAAACAGGACAAATTGCGATTAATTGTTGGCTAAACAAACCGTGACAACAGGTCGGACCATAATTCATCCAGCAGGACGTAACCAAATGTATTAGCAATTCTGAAAGATTTATATCGGTCACCCGATACGTGATGACTGTATTAGATTTGTTATTTTTGGGGATAATACAAATCTACCTATTGCAGAAAATAAAATAGCGCTCTATTATCTCTCGTACAGCCACTAATTAAATATATTTTGAGACTAATACAATGAGCGAAGCACTAAAGATTCTAAACAACATCCGTACCCTGCGCGCCCAGGCAAGAGAATGTAGTCTGGAAACGCTGGAAGAAATGCTGGAAAAACTGGAAGTCGTGGTTAATGAACGCCGCGAAGAAGAAAGCCAAGCTCAGGCAGAAATTGAAGAACGTACCCGCAAATTGCAGCAGTACCGCGATATGTTAATTGCAGACGGTATCGATCCGAATGAACTGCTTCAGTCTTTAGGCTCTACTAAAGTTGCCGGTAAAAGCAAACGCGCTGCTCGCCCTGCTAAATACCAGTACACTGATGAAAATGGCGAAGTCAAAACCTGGACTGGTCAGGGCCGCACTCCGGCAGTGATCAAAAAAGCTATCGAAGAACAGGGTAAATCTCTGGATGACTTTCTGCTGTAATAGCATTACATAATTAATTCTTATGAAATACCCCCTGCATGCAGGGGGTATTTTTTTATCTTGATGACAGGAGAATTACGCTGGGCGGGATAAGGTGAAAGCCCTCTGTACTTGCACAGAGGGCTAAAAATAATTAGCTATTTTCTTCCTGAACAGCAGTTTTCAACCACTCGTTGAACTCTGTACCCAGCGTTTTATGACGTAACCCATATTCAACGAAAGCTGACATGTAACCCAGCTTATTACCGCAGTCATGGCTGATACCTTTGAGGTGATAAGCCTCAACGGTCTCTTTATCCATCAACATGGCGATAGCATCGGTCAGCTGAATTTCGTTACCCGCACCCGGAGGCGTTTTCTTCAGGAAGTCCCAGATTTGATCTGAAAGGACATACCGCCCCACCACGGCCAAATTAGACGGCGCCTCATCCGCTTTAGGTTTTTCAACCACGCCAACCATTGGTGCGCTATCACCGGGCTTCAGCGCCCTTCCCTGACAATCCACAACGCCATAGCTGCTGACGTCTTCAACAGGCTCAACCATAATCTGGCTGTGTCCTGTTTCTTCGAAACGTTGTAGCATTTCGCTCAAATTGTCTTTCTTCAGGTTACTTTCGTATTCATCGATAATCACGTCCGGCAAAATAACCGCTACGGGTTCGTCGCCTACCAGCGGGTAAGCACACAATACGGCATGCCCCAGGCCTTTAGCGACGCCCTGACGTACCTGCATAATAGTGACATGCTCAGGACAAATAGATTTAACCTCATCCAACAACTGACGCTTAACGCGCTTTTCCAACATAGCTTCAAGTTCAAAGCTGGTATCGAAGTGGTTTTCAATCGAGTTTTTGGAGGAGTGCGTAACCAGAATAATTTCGTTAATGCCTGCCGCAATACATTCATTGACTACGTATTGAATTAAAGGTTTATCAACCAGCGGTAACATTTCCTTAGGAATAGCCTTAGTGGCTGGCAGCATACGCGTACCCAGCCCGGCCACAGGAATGACCGCTTTTTTTACTTTTTTATTGACAGCTGACATAAACAACCTCGTATATTTCGTTCAAATAATGAGCTTTATTTATCTTCTAAACATAAGCACTGAGTATATCAGTTCCGATACGCATTGCCCGGTACTGACTCATACTCGGAAAAAGAAAGCGCATTACCCCTCAAATTGTAGAAAATCAAATAATCACAATGCGTCGCTACAGGTTGAAGTATGCTTATCTCGGTGACCATCGGATTAATCCGTAGAAACCATTAAACGTAACTGCCCACCACTTCCCCATATCTGACACTGCCACGATTCGCACTGATAGCCGAGTTGATTGAGATAAGCGCTGTCCTTTGCACCCAGCGGAATACCGCTGTGCAGCATCAACTGATTTTCTTTTACGCTAAGCGTCGCATGTAATCCTGCAGAAATAAGAATCAGTTTTTTTACACTGTGATGGTAATACCCAACCAATAATGGAAACTCGCCTTTAAGCCCGGCATGGCGCAACAATTGATTCACTTGTCTTAACAACATAGATAATTCAGGTTGCTTCCGCTGCTGGTTAGTAAGGTGCTCACGTAACAGCCCATTGAATAATGCGCGTAATAACAATGCAGCCACCACACCATTATTATGATCGGCCTGTGTCACATCCAGACAGTAAAAAGCCAGTTCATCTTCCGATAACGCCACGATATCCAATACCAACCCTGGATGATCCGCAACGGTTAGCTGCCGATAATTAATACGACACTGGGCAATCGTTTGATTAACGGGCGGCTGTAATTGCTCGAGAAGCTTGTTGACATCGGCCGGGCATTGATTCAGCGATTCCATATCCTGCATTAATTTGTCGACTTCACTGACTTGGGAAGTAAACATGTCAGGATAGAGGCATGACATTACCGTTTCACGTAATCGGTTATAATCATTGACCGGTTTCAGCAGGACATCCTGCACGCCGAGCCGTAATATTTTCGCCACATCCGCCATATGACTGGTCGCCGAAATAACCAGAATGGGCGTTTCTGTATTCTGCTGACGAAATCGATCGACAAACTCAAATCCACCCATCGTAGGCATATTCAAATCGCAGATGATCAAATCCGGCTGTTGGTGAGTAATCATATCGAAGGCATTCTGGCCGTTGTCCGCTTCAATGATGTTGGCACCCAGTGAAGTCAGATAACCCGCTAGCACAGAGCGGAAAACAGCCTCATCCTCAACGATTAAAATCTCTTTCCCCGTTAATGGTCGTGCCATTAGTTACCCCTTAAAACTCAGTCTGTTCATATTCATCTTGCTGATGTTGTAATTCAGGCTACCCGACGGTGATCAGGTAGCCCGGTAAACCAATGGCAATAACATCTCTCGTTGTTTTTCCACCGCCAGTCTGCCCGCATCCATGGCTTCCTGCGCGCGATGAAAATCCAACGTCGCTATCTGCGGGCAGTAGGGTTGAATCAGCACGTCTGGCGGATCGCCGGCCATACGACTCATTTTCAGACGGTTCTCGAGCACCTGAATTGAGGTGCTCATAATCTCCATCGCCGTGGGTCTGACTTCCGCAGGCTGTCGCCCTCCCAGATGAAGTCGTTCACGTATTCGCTGCGACCATCCCCCCACAGACACGACATCCATCTCCGGTTGCGGCGGTTTCACTGAAAGCAAATCGTGACTTTTCAGACTTGCATCATGCTGTAAGTCAACGGCAATCACGATATCTGCCCCCATCGCCCGCGTTAATGACACGGGGACAGGATTGACGACCGCGCCGTCCACCAGCCAGTAGCCGTTGAACGCAACCGGCGATAGCAATCCCGGCATACTGCATGAAGCGCGTATAGACAGGTGTAGGTCACCTTCTGTTAACCAGAGTTCACGACCTGTACTCAAATTGGTGGCGACCGCGCCAAACTTGATCGCGCAATCTTCAATACACTGGGTACGCAACAGCCGACGAACCTGTTCGAAAACGCGATCGCCCCGCAGTAATCCCCCTCGGCGCCAGGATAGATCCATCAATCGGATCACATCCCAATAGCCAAAACCACCGACCCAACGGGCCATGCTGTCCAACTGGTTGGTCGCATAAGCAGCGCCGACCAACGAGCCGACCGAACATCCGGCGACGATCTCAGGCTCAATGCCGAGTTCCTTTAACGCTTTAATGACACCAATATGTGCCCATCCCTTTGCGGCACCGGACCCCAAAGCCAATCCGACCTTGACCTTACGCATGGTTTCCCCCCTGCCTGCTTTATTCTAGACTACATTGCCATGCGTCAAACTCGCTGGGTACTATATGAAGCGTTTTTAAGATACGTCTCAATTATTTAATTCATAAAAAAATTATTAAGGTAGATATTGTGTCCGAATGTTGCTTTTGCGGCAATCAACAACCTTTTTCACGCTGCTGTGAGCCTTATATCAACGGTGTAAAGACTCCTCCCACCCCTGAATCCTTGATGCGATCGCGTTATAGCGCTTATGTTCAGCAAAACGTCGACTACCTGATCGCCACATGGCACCCCTCGTGCCTCGCCGAGAATTTCAGAACAGAGATCGCGGCAACCTGCAACAACACCGAATGGCAGGGTCTAAACGTATTGGCGAAGCGTGAGGGAAAGGAGGCTGATGAGGGATTCGTCGAGTTTGCGGCACGCTATGCAGACAAGGACACGCCTCAGCGCAACGTGTTGATGAGAGAGCGCTCACGCTTCCTTCGCCATCACGATCGCTGGTACTATGTCGACGGCGTTCATCTGTCGACCGGCAGAAATGAAGCCTGTCCCTGCGGCTCAGGTAAAAAATACAAAAAGTGCTGCGGACAATAGAGTAACAGCCCGCCTTTTCGGCACGGCTCAATAAAAATGATTGATATTTGCTTTGGACAGGATCGACACCCCCATGCAATCCCATAATATGCAAAGAAAAGTTCTACGGACTATCTGCCCTGATTCAAAAGGGTTGATCGCGAAAATCACCAATATTTGCTACAAGCACGAACTGAACATCGTGCAAAACTCCGAGTATGTCGACCATCGTACCGGACGTTTCTTCATGCGCACCGAATTGGAAGGCATCTTCAACGATACGACGCTGCTGGAAGATCTGGACAGCGCTTTACCGGTAGGCTCTGTTCGTGAACTGAGCGACGCAGGCCGTCGCCGCATTGTGATTCTGGTGACCAAAGAAGCCCACTGCCTGGGCGATCTGCTGATGAAAAATGCCTATGGCGGTTTGGATGTCGAAATCGCGGCGGTCATCGGGAATCATGAAACATTACGAACATTGGTTGAGCGTTTCGATATTCCGTTCCATCTGATCAGCCACGAAGGGTTGTCCCGCGACGAACACGATCAACAGATGATCGCTCAGATCGACCAGTATCAACCGGACTATGTTGTGCTGGCGAAGTACATGCGTGTCCTGACCCCGGCATTCGTTCAGCACTATCCGAATCAGGTCATCAACATCCACCATTCATTCCTGCCCGCTTTTATCGGGGCACGCCCATACCATCAGGCGTACGAGCGCGGCGTTAAAATCATCGGCGCCACCGCTCACTATGTAAACGACAGTCTGGATGAAGGCCCGATCATCATGCAGGACGTCATTCATGTTGATCATACCTATACGGCTGACGACATGATGCGCGCAGGTCGCGACGTGGAGAAAAACGTCCTTAGCCGGGCTCTCTACCAGGTGCTGGCTCAGCGTGTTTTCGTCTACGGAAATCGCACGATCATCCTGTAACGCACAGCCTCATGCCGTATAGCTGCTCAAGACAGCGGCAGAAGGCATAAAAAACCGGCAAACGAATCTGATTTTACCGGTTCAGACTTTACAGGGGCGCGGCATTTGATATGATGCGCCCCGCTTAACACAAAACACGTTTCAGGCCAGTGGTGGGGTTCCCGAGCGGCCAAAGGGAGCAGACTGTAAATCTGCCGTCACAGACTTCGAAGGTTCGAATCCTTCCCCCACCACCATCTTCCAAATAGTCCCCTCAAATTAATCCCATATTAAGAAATTACCTGTTCCCATTAGGGGGAAGGTGAGAACCTTCGACAAGGTTCGAGTCGAGCATCGCGAGACAACGTGCGCAGCACGGCCCGAAGGGCGAGGAACGGAGTGACGAGTCACCCTTCCCCCGCTACCATCTCCGAAAGATACTGGTTTACCCTTTCCACCGTCCGGGCATATAGGTGAATACCGGTAATTGCCATGACCAACGGATGGCCGCCAGTCGGACAGCGAGTCCAATAAGGAAGGAGATCAGTTGATTGATATCGTGATTGAGACCGACGTGCCGGAAACCGAGATAAAGCAGGGCCACCAGTAGCGAAACACAGGCATAGAGCTCTTTACGCAGCACCATCGGCGTACGGTTGCAGAAAATATCCCGTAGAATCCCACCGAAAATCCCCGTCGTCACGCCCGCGATAACCACAATCGTCAGCGAATAATTCAGATGAAGCGCCACATTGCAGCCAATAATGGTGAATGCGATGAGCCCCATCGCGTCCAGGACCAAAAACAGGCGATGCAGATGCTGCATGAAACGCGCGATGATGACGGTAAACAGACCCGCACCAACCGTGAGATAGATGTACGCCGGATGTTGTGTCCAGCCAATGGGGAAATTGCCGAGAAGAATGTCGCGGACGGTGCCGCCACCCAATGCCGTGATGAAGGCGATTAGCGAAACACCGAAAATGTCCATATTGCGGCGACCTGCCGCCAGCGCGCCGGACATCCCTTCGGCAGTAATGGCAATAAGATAGATATAGGTCAGCACACGAGCCTCTCGTAATTGTGCCCCTCCCTCTGTCCTTTTACCTGAGAGTTTGTGCAGCTTACGCCGCTTGCCCCTTCGGTGGGTTGTCTGGCAACCGCTCTCCAGTTGGCGTCTATAGAAGAATATGCAGTAAGGTGACCTGAGCGATTATGGGAGTTTGCGCCTTCGGCGGGATGGCTTGTGATGGCCTCCTCTCTCCTGCGAGTCGCGGAGTATACGGACTCTCCCGAGCGCCATCAACCCTGCAATATCGATGGTTACTATCGGCGTTTATGCCGGGTCATGACCGTGACTCACCGCCCGCATTTCTGCTACCATCTCGGCACATTTTCATTACAACGGCAGCGAACATGAAGTTTGTTTCTTTTAACATCAACGGCCTGCGGGCACGACCTCATCAACTAGCCGCAGTGGTCGAACAACATCAGCCAGACGTCATTGGTTTACAGGAAACCAAGGTACACGACGACATGTTCCCGCTGGAAGACGTCGCTCAGCATGGCTATCACGTCTTTTACCATGGACAGAAAGGCCATTACGGCGTGGCGCTGCTGACGAAGAAAGCGCCACTGGCGGTTCGACGCGGATTTCCGACCGATGAGGAAGACGCGCAGCGACGCATCATCATGGCGGATATCGACACGGTTCAGGGTCCGTTAACCGTCATCAACGGCTATTTCCCTCAGGGAGAAAGCCGCGACCATCCGACAAAGTTCCCCGCGAAAACGCGCTTTTATCAGGATTTGCAGAACTATATCGAAAACCATCACCCACAAGGGCAACCGCTGGTAATCATGGGCGATCTGAATATCAGCCCAACCGATCTGGATATTGGAATTGGGGAAGAGAACCGTAAACGCTGGCTGCGCACCGGCAAATGCTCTTTCTTGCCGGAAGAGCGTGAGTGGCTGGCCCGACTGCAAAACTGGGGACTGGTGGACACGTTCCGCGCCGCCAATCCGTCCTGTAACGACCAGTTTTCGTGGTTTGACTATCGTTCCAAAGGTTTTGATACCAACCGTGGCCTGCGCATCGACCTGATACTGGCGGACAAATCTCTGGCGGAGCGTTGCACTGGCACCGGTATTGACTACGTCATCCGCGCGATGGATAAACCATCTGATCACGCGCCTATCTGGGCTGAGTTCTCACTCTAACGCGCATATTAGCGGGGCCGTCATTCCGCCCCGCCATGCGGTTATTTCACCATCCGCCACACCAGATTATTGGTGCTGAGCCGCTGCTTATCCTCAGCACACTGCAACAAAACGCCTTCCATCTTGATGACCGCTCCTTCGGAATACTGCTTGTTCTGGTAAGTGCAGCAGCGAATACATTGCTGACCGTTATCCTGTTGACCCGAATTGTTGCCGTTGCCCCAAATCACCTGCGGCGGTACCGGCACCACAATGTCCGTATTGGTATGACTTCCCGGATTGGCTTGCCCCCAGATAGGCAAAACCAGCAGCGTTGCCGCCAGAAACTGTCCCCATCGTACCGTCATGAATTTTACTCCTTCACCTTGGGCTGAGACTTACGCCGCTTGTTGGTTTTCGATTTGCCGGGCGCAGGCGGCAGGCCTCGTAATAAAGGCATACTGCCACGATGCCTGACCTGCTGGATGATGTCGCACAGAGAGTCGGTCAACGGCTGCATAAAGTCCTGATAGCGACACTGCTTTTCGCTGATTTTAGTCAGCGTGGACTCCCAATGCGCGGTCATATCCGGATGCGCCGCGCTGGGCGGCAACGAGTGAATCAGCGCTCGCCCGGTTTCGCTGGCGTGAATATAACGCCCTTTTTTCACCAGAAAAGCGCGTTTGAACAGGAGTTCGATGATCCCGGCTCTCGTCGCTTCCGTCCCTAAACCATCGGTCGCACGCAGAATTTTCTTCAGCTCTTTATCCTGTACGAACCGTGCGATGCCGGTCATGGCAGACAACAATGTAGCATCGGTAAAATGTCGCGGCGGCTGCGTCTGACGTTCTACCACCTCGCCCCGCTCGCACAATAGTTCATCGCCTTTGCTGACCACGGGCAGCGGCGTCCCTTCGTTCTCTTCATCCCGCTCTTTGCCGCCAAGCAACGTACGCCAGCCCGCTTCCGCCAGAAAACGCGCCTTAGCCACGAACTTACCGCCGGCGATATCCAGTTCGATCACACATTTGCGGAAAACCGCATCGGCGCAGAACTGCATCAGATACTGTCGGGCGACGAGTCCGTACACCTGACTTTCCTGCTGGGTCAGGGTGGTTTTGGCCGTGCGCGCCGTCGGAATGATTGCATGGTGAGCATCCACCTTGCCGTCATCCCAGCATCGATTGCGACGTTCACTATCGAAAATGGGTTCCGGCGGTTGTAAATCTGGCTGATGAACCCCTATCGCCTGCAACACGGCCTGCCGTCCCGCAAAATGCTCTTCGGGCAGATAGCGGCAATCCGAACGGGGATAGGTAATCAGCTTATGGGTTTCGTATAACCGCTGACAGGTATCCAGCACCTGCTGGGCGCTTAAGCCAAAGCGCCTCGCGGCTTCGATCTGCAACGTCGACAGCGAATACGGCAACGGTGCGATTTCTGATTCCCGTTTATCATTATAGCCGGTGACTCGCGCAGGCTGACCGGCAATACGGTTCACCACGTGCTCCGCCAGAGGC
This sequence comes from Lonsdalea britannica, assembly GCF_003515985.1. Classification (GTDB taxonomy): domain Bacteria; phylum Pseudomonadota; class Gammaproteobacteria; order Enterobacterales; family Enterobacteriaceae; genus Lonsdalea; species Lonsdalea britannica. The sequence goes on from NZ_CP023009.1 coordinate 3,128,490, forward strand.
CGATGCAGCAAACGCCCTTCTTCGTCCTGATAAGGTTCGCAGGATTCGCTGGGCTGCCACAGCGCCGTAAAGCGTTCATCCGCAGGCGTCACGATGTGCGCTTTAACATCGAAAAAGTCTTTAGGCACAAAGTTCTCGATATCTTCATCGCGCCGAACCACCAGCCCCAACACGGGCGTCTGCACCCGGCCTACCGACAACACGCCGTCGTAGCCGGCATTGCGTCCGAGTATCGTGTAGGCGCGCGTCATATTGATGCCGTACAGCCAATCCGCGCGCGAGCGGGCCAGCGCCGAGACACACAATGGAATGAATTCGCGGTTTTCTCGCAGACGGGCGACCGCTCTCTCTACCGCCTGCGGGTTGAGATCGTTGATCAGGCAGCGTTGTACGCGTTGCCGTTTTTCGTCAGAGAGATCGAGGTATTCCAGCACTTCATCGACCAACAGTTGACCTTCCCGGTCGGGGTCGCCGGCATGGATCACGTCATCCGCCTGCTGTAATAGTTTTTTAATGGCATTCAGCTGCTTACTGACGGAAGGCCGCGGTTGCAGCCGCCATTTCTGCGGCACAATAGGCAGGTCGTCCAGCGCCCAGCGCGCATAGCGAGGATCGTAGGCGTCCGGCTGGGCCTGTTCCAGCAAATGGCCTACGCACCACGTCACGACGTCGTGTTGGCCGCAGGCAATATATCCCTCACCCCGCCGATGGGGTTTAGGCAAAACATCGGCGATAGCCCGCGCCAGGCTGGGCTTTTCGGCAATAAAAAGTCGCATGATTCACCGCACTACCGGCAGTTGTTATTGAGGCGCCCCTTCTCTCGTGATAAAGGGCGCGACATCGCGATTCGCCGCAGCGAAACGCATCAGAAATAGCGGACGATCTTATTCGGATCGTTCGGGGTCAGCGTCGAGGAGGCTTTCAGTTGAGGAGTACCCAAATAGAGGAATCCGACAATTTCATCCTGTGGACGACAGTCAAAGGCTTCACGCACCCGCTTGCTGTGCGTCCAGGCGCCGCTACGCCAGATACCGTTGAATCCCTGAGCCTGCGCGGCCATCTGCATGGCGTGTACGGCGCAACCCGCAGAGACCACCTGCTCCCACACGGGAACTTTGTGATTCTCTTCGCAATGCGCGATGACGGTGATAATCAGCGGCGCACGGAATGGCGACTTACGCGCCTTTTCGATCGCCGACTCATCCAGTTGGTTCTGCTGCGCCGCTTCAACCAGCACGTCGCTGAAACGACTGAGTCCTTCATCCTGAATGACAAAGAAGCGCCACGGCTGTAATGCGCCGTGGTCGGGAGCCCGCATGCCGGCATGAATGATATTGTCCAGCGCAGCGCCTGCGGGGGCCGGAGCCGTCAGTCGGGAAGCCGAACGACGATTAAGCAATAATTCCAGGGCATCCATCACACATCTCCTGTATTTCATCAGGTAGCAAGGGTTGAGACGAGATTGCGCGCAACGGTAGCACAGCCAGAAGTTTTGTTACAAGTTAACAACCTACCACACCCCGCTGGGCAAGATAAAAAGCTGACTTTTACCTGTCCGCTCATTAGGATACTAAACTGTTTTTCCCATTTTCGGAGTTATCATGCGCACGATGTGGCGGATTTTCAGCGGATTTTTTAAGTGGGGCTGGCGCCTGCTTAACTTCATCCGGGAATTCATCCTCAATATTTTCCTTATCATGCTGATCCTGGTCGGCGTCGGTATTTACAGTCAATTTAAGGCAACCCCGCCGGAAACCGCCAAGGGCGCGCTGATGTTGAACATCACCGGCGTCGTCATCGACAAACCGTCGGTCAATAATAAGCTGCGTCAGTTTGGTCGCGAGCTTTTAGGCTCCTCCGCCAACCGAAATCAGGAAAACTCGCTATTTGACGTGGTCGAGGTGATTCGGCAGGCCAAAAACGACCGCAACATTACCGGCATGGTGATGGACCTGTCCGACTTCGTCGGCGCAGATCAGCCGTCTTTACAGTATATCGGCAAAGCGTTGCGCGAATTCCGAGATGCAGGCAAGCCAATTTACGCCGTGGGCGATAACTACAACCAGCCGCAATATTATCTGGCCAGCTACGCCAACAAGATTTTCCTGACGCCTCAGGGCGGCATCGACCTGCACGGTCTGGCCACCAACAACCTGTACTATAAAACGCTGTTGGATAAGCTGAAGGTCACCACGCACATCTTCCGTGTCGGCACCTACAAATCCGCCGTTGAACCTTACATCCGGGATGACATGTCCCCTGCGGCACGCGATGCCGACGCTCGTTGGGTCAACGGTCTCTGGCAGAACTACCTGATGACGGTGGCCGCGAATCGTGAGATCACTCCTCAGCAGCTCTTCCCCGGCGCAGAAGCCCTGCTCACCGCCCTACGTTCAGTGGATGGCGACACCGCGCGCTACGCACTGGATAATAAACTGGTGGACGAAGTCGCCTCTCGTACGGCCATTGAGCAAAAGCTGATCAAGACTTTCGGCTGGGATGACAAGAATAAGGACTTTAACTACACCTCCTTGTATGACTACACGCTGAGCGATCCTCAACCGGATAACAATCAGATCGCCGTCATCTTCGCTAACGGCATGATCGTCGATGGTAATGAAGCGACCGGCTATGTGGGCGGCAATACCACTGCCGGACAAATCCGCGACGCGCGACTCGATCCGAAGGTGAAAGCGATAATCCTGCGGGTCAACAGCCCCGGCGGCAGCGTGACGGCGTCAGAACAAATTCGCGCCGAACTGGCCGCGGCACGCCAGGCGGGCAAACCGGTGGTAGTTTCAATGGGGGTATGGCCGCCTCTGGCGGTTACTGGATCTCCACGCCGGCTAACGCCATTATCGCCAGCCCCACTACGCTCACTGGCTCCATCGGCATCTTCGGCGTGATCAACACCGTTGAGAATACTTTGGATAGCGTCGGCGTTCATACCGACGGCGTCGCCACCTCGCCTCTGGCCGATCTGTCCATGACGAAAGCACTGCCGCCGGAGTTTGGCGAACTAATGCAGGTCAACATTGAGCGAGGCTACAAAAACTTCCTCTCTTTGGTCGCTCAGTCACGGAATAAAACGCCGGAGCAGGTGGACGAAATCGCGCAGGGTCACGTCTGGATCGGCAGCGATGCTAAAGCCAACGGCCTGGTCGATACGCTCGGCGACTTCGATGATGCGGTGAAGAAAGCGGCTGAGCTGGCTAAGCTGGATCATCATCAATTGGTGTGGTTCGAAGAGAGTGATGGGCTGATGGATGCGATCTTTAGTCAGGTTCGTAGCTCAGTCTACGCACAGCTGCCGGACGCTTTGCAGACGCTGTTCCCCGCGCCTGTCGCAGAGCTGAGCGAGATGCTTCGCACTCAACCGTCCCTGTCGAATAAACTGACCGACCCGCAACATCGCTATGTGATTTGTCTCAGCTGCGGCAACGTTCGTTAATCGCACTACCCGCCCGGCGCACAATCGCCGGGCTGCTTTTCCCCTCGCTTCGCTCTATAATCCATTTTTTGATTTTGACGTAATCACATCCATGCAAAAGAAATCCATTTATGTCGCCTACACGGGCGGTACGATCGGCATGCAACATTCCGCTCAAGGCTATATCCCGGTTTCAGGCCATCTCCAGCAGCAGCTGGCGCAGATGCCCGAATTTCATCGGCCGGAAATGCCGTCCTTCACCATTCATGAATATACGCCGCTGATCGACTCCTCGGACATGACGCCGGAAGACTGGCAGATCATCGCCAACGACATCCGGCAGCATTACGATGACTATGACGGTTTCGTCATTTTGCATGGGACCGATACGATGGCCTTCACCGCGTCAGCGCTCTCGTTCATGCTGGAGAATTTGGCCAAGCCCGTTATCGTGACAGGGTCACAGATTCCGCTGGCCGAACTGCGTTCCGATGGGCAAACCAATCTGCTGAATGCGCTGTATGTAGCGGCCAACCATCCCATTAACGAAGTCAGCCTGTTTTTCAACAACAAGCTGCTGCGCGGCAACCGCACGACCAAAGCCCATGCCGACGGTTTCGATGCGTTCTCCTCCCCTAACTATCCTGTGCTGCTGGAGACCGGTATTCATATTCGCCGCCTCTCCTCGGCGCCGCTGATAGAGTCGACGGAGCCGCTGATTGTTCATGACATAACCCCTCAGCCTATTGGCGTTATCACGATTTACCCCGGCATTTCCGCGGACGTTGTGCGCAATTTCCTGCTTCAGCCGGTTCGCGCGCTGATCCTGCGCTCTTATGGCGTCGGCAACGCCCCACAGAACAAAGCGTTCCTGAAAGAGCTGCGGGAAGCGTCCGATCGCGGCATCATCGTCGTCAATCTGACGCAATGCATGTCCGGCTGCGTCAATATGGAAGGCTACGCGACAGGCAATGCCTTGTCGCAGGCGGGCGTGATCAGCGGATTCGATATGACCGTTGAAGCGACGCTCACCAAACTGCATTATCTGCTGAGTCGAGACGACCTGTCGCCTGATGATATCCGTCGTCTAATGCAGCAGGATCTGCGGGGTGAGCTCGGCAATAGCTAACATCCGGAGACAATATGAACAAAGCGCTGTTACTGATCGATTTACAGAATGACTTTTGTCCCGGCGGGGCTCTGGCCGTTGATGAGGGGGATAGCGTTATCCCGGTGGCGAACCGGATGATGGCTGCCTGCACCGCCGCCCAGATTACCGTGATCGCAAGCCTGGACTGGCATCCTGCCGATCATCGCAGCTTTGCCGTCAATTCCGGCACGACGATCGGTGAGATCGGCGAGCTGGAAGGATTGCCTCAGGTATGGTGGCCCACGCACTGCGTCGCTGGCGAAACGGGCGCGGAGTTTCACCCCGCTCTGGCGCAGCGAGCCATTGACCGAATCGTCCGTAAAGGCACCGATAGCGCCATTGACAGTTACAGCGCTTTTTTTGATAACGGTCACCGGGTCAAAACCGAACTGGACGACTGGCTGCGCGCCAATCACATCGATTCCCTTGCCATCATGGGATTGGCGACAGATTACTGTGTAAAGTACACGGTGCTGGATGCGCTGACGCTGGGGTATCGTACTGAGGTCTTGGTGGATGGCTGTCGCGGGGTCAACCTACGCCCCGCAGACAGTCAGAATGCGCTGCAGGAGATGCGAGCGCAAGGCGCGATCCTGACGGACTCACACTCTTTCATCAGCGCGCTCTCCTCCTCATAGGGCTAAAACGGCTGTGCGGTGACGATAACGTCATTCGTCCTGTGGTTTTAACACCGCAATCGACTCGGCTGAAGCGGCAAAACGTTGTTTAAGCGCCTGCTTACTTTTGATTTCGATTTCGCCCTGCTGATTGATGCTCATGTGATCCGCTTCCGCGTTATGTCGCGATTGCCACAGTAGAACCATCTGCAGGGCGTTGTCTTTCTGTTCCGACGTCAATGCCACACCGTCAGGCCATTTACCCAGCTCTACCGCCGTGACTAATCGCTGATAGATGTCCGGCGTCATCACCTTTAGTACATCCTCCATCTGCATATCCAGATTCCTTCTTGATGCGTTTTAGATTGTTGTTCAGACATTCCGCAGGGCGATTTCGTTGTCTGCATTTATTCTGGATTAGCGCCTGATTGGCCCTTAAACACCTCATCAGCTGAAACGTTTCAATTAAATAGACATCTAGCCGTCTATTTCGTGATTATTTTCAGCATTGATGAAACTCAGCGAAGCCGAGTTGACGCAATAACGTTCACCCGTGGTTTCCTTTGGACCATCAGGAAACACATGTCCGAGATGCGCATCGCAATGGCCGCAACGAATTTCCACTCGATGCATATTGTGCGAATTATCATCGAGATAACGAATGGCTTCCGCAGAGACGGGCTGATCAAAGCTGGGCCAGCCACAGCCGGAGTCAAACTTGTTGTCCGAATAAAACAGCGGTTGTTTACAACATAAACAATGGTAGACGCCGGTCTGCTTATTATGCAGCAGCTTGCCTGTGAACGGCGGTTCAGTCCCCCGCTGCTGGGTGACATATCGTTGTATTTCCGTCAGGTTATCGCGCTCAGGGGAGCCGGGAAGGTGTTTGTCCATATCATCGCTCACGAAAGAAGTTAAAACAGGTGTTAAAGAGTATAGACTGTTAGCGCTACAAAAATTTAACACTCAAAACGTTATTCGGCCTCTCATTACGATAGGCGAGCGTCTGACGGGGTGCTAATTGTGATCTGGGTCACAATAATACCCCCATCGGGTGTTCTCATCCCCGGCCAATGCTCCTATCATGTTGTCCAACAACTTAAATGACCGAATAGATGATTTATCGTGCAAGGGTTGCCCATAGTTTTGACATACAGCAACTATTGACACGATTCCGCTTGACCCTCGGGAAGGTTTTTGTAATTTTACAGCCAACCTTTTATTCACAAACCAAATAGCTGGTGGAATATATGACTATCAAAGTAGGTATCAATGGATTTGGCCGTATCGGCCGTATTGTTTTCCGCGCTGCCCAGGAGCGTTCAGACGTTGAAATCGTTGCAATCAACGATTTGTTAGATGCGGAATACATGGCTTACATGCTGAAGTATGACTCCACTCACGGCCGCTTCAACGGTACTGTTGAAGTTAAAGACGGTCACCTGGTAGTTAACGGCAAAACCATCCGTGTTACCGCAGAAAGAGATCCGGCTAACCTGAAATGGAACGAAGCAGGCGTTGACGTTGTTGCAGAAGCTACAGGTATCTTCCTGACTGACGAAACTGCACGTAAACACATCCAGGCTGGCGCGAAGAAAGTCGTACTGACTGGTCCTTCCAAAGACAGCACTCCGATGTTCGTTATGGGCGTAAACCATAAAGAATACGCGGGTCAGGATATCGTTTCTAACGCATCTTGCACCACTAACTGCCTGGCACCGCTGGCTAAAGTCATCAACGACAAATTCGGTATCGTTGAAGCGCTGATGACCACTGTTCACGCAACTACCGCGACTCAGAAAACCGTTGATGGCCCGTCTCACAAAGACTGGCGCGGCGGCCGCGGCGCATCTCAGAACATCATCCCTTCTTCTACCGGTGCTGCTAAAGCTGTAGGTAAAGTTATCCCGGCTCTGAACGGTAAACTGACTGGTATGGCGTTCCGCGTTCCTACTCCTAACGTATCCGTCGTTGACCTGACTGCACGTCTGGAAAAAGGCGCTTCTTACGACGCTATCTGTGCTGCGATCAAAGAAGCTTCTGAAGGCGAACTGAAAGGCGTTCTGGGCTACACCGAAGACGCAGTTGTTTCTACCGATTTCAACGGTGAAAAACTGACTTCCGTATTCGATGCTAAAGCCGGTATCGCTCTGAGCGACAACTTCGTGAAACTGGTTGCTTGGTACGATAACGAAACGGGTTACTCCAACAAAGTTCTGGATCTGGTTGCTCACATCTCCAAATAATGAGCTGAAGATCGGTAACTGATATCAAGGGCGACGCAAGTCGCCCTTTTTTATGCACGTTTGTTTACATGCTCGCCCCAGTGCCACGCCCCCTGCCCCAGCGGTGTTTTCATGCTTCCTCCGACAGACTTAGCTCGCCGTTTTTAATGACTTTACCGCCGCTCCGTTAGGGATGTTCTGCCGCATGCACGCCTTGTTCCGCCTGCAGCTAGTGGTAGATGAGTCAATTCAGTCCGATTGAAAAATGTGATAGCCGGTACCACTATAGTTAACGCGGCTCAATGAGACAGCGAATTCCTATTGGGGAATGACGTTATGAGTGCCACAATATTCATTATCGATTTCTACTCATAGATGAATAGGCCCGCCCATGACTGATGCCATTTTCTCCCTTCCCGTCAGCAAAACCATTTCTCCCCACATCACGTTACGCCAACAGGACCAACTGTCGATCGTCGTCATCGATCATCCGCAGTTGAGAGCCGCCGTCGCGCTGCAAGGGGCTCATCTGATCGCCTGGCAGCCCACCGACGCCGCGCCGGTCATTTGGCTCAGCGACAACACGCTGTTTCAGGAAGGGAAAGCGATTCGCGGTGGGATCCCCATCTGTTTCCCGTGGTTTGGTCCCGTTGCCGAACCGAGCCACGGCTTTGCGCGCATCATGCCTTGGACCTTTTCATCGCATATTGATGATGCTGACGGCGTAACGCTGACTCTGACGCTACGGGACAATGAGGAAACGCGCGCCGTCTGGCCGCAAGCGTTTAAAGTGGATGCCCGTTTTGCACTCACTAAAACGTCTTGCGATGTTGAGCTGGAGTTCGAAGGGGAATACAGCATGACCAGCGCCCTGCACACCTATTTCAATATCGGGGACATCAGCCGCGTGAGCGTGAGCGGGCTGGGTGAGCGCTTTATCGATAAGGTCGACCCGGAAAATCCCGGTCTCCAGCAAGGCGATCTCTCGTTCCCCAACCGCACCGATAGGATCTATACCGAGCCTGAGACGATCAGTGTGATCCACGATCCGGTTCTTGAGCGCACTATAGAAGTGCACCACCATAACCATAGCGATGTCGTAGCCTGGAACCCGGGGGAGCAGTTGTCAAAAACGATGTCGGATCTCACCGATGAGGGTTACAAAACGTTCGTGTGTGTGGAAACTGCCCGTATCAGTCAACCATTTAACATCACCCGGCATGCGCCGGCTAAATTGGCGACCTCGATACGCGTTCATACCACACAGGCGAATTAATCCTTTTTTTAAATATAAAACAGCACGCTTATGGTTTCACCGTGCTGGTTATCCAAACAGACTGCGCCTCACCATAAAGCAAACGCACCGTAAACTGACGTTCACGGTGCGTTTAAAGCACAAAGATAGTGCATTCCAGCTTAGAAGGCGTAGCTGATTCCGCCGCCGAGCATCACACTATCGCTTTTCTCTACCATCGGGCTACTTTTCACTTCATCGCTAAGACGGGTGTAGCGACCGATAATCCAGGTGTTCCAGCGCGGCGTAATGGTGTACCCCACGCTCAGCTCCAGATACGGATCCCAACTGTCTCCCGGACGGTAGGTTTGAATGCCTGAACGCGCTGACTCACCGCTGCTGACGCCGTAGTAGTAGCGGTTCTGACGTTCACTCGACCAGTTAACGCCAATCCCCGGCGTAATATGCCACTGGTCAGCGTCAATGCGGTAAAGATAAGCGGTATCCCACACAATGCCATCGCTGTTGCCCAGCGTGTCAGCGGCCAGGACGCTACGAATCGTGCCCCATTGCGCATCATGACGGTAAGCCAAACCACCCATCAACGTGCCGCGGCGTTTGTCCAGCTGTTTCATACTGCCGTCGTCACTGTCGCCCGGCTTGAATCCGAACGGATTGTAGTAGGCGGTCAGAGAAAGTTTATTTTGCTCGTCATTCCACAGATAGTAGCCGCCGCCCAGCCCGCGAAAATAGAAGTTATCACTCTCATAAACCACCTGCGGGAAGGGGTAAATGTGGTTATCGTCGCCGCGATAAACCGACGTTTCCCCGATGGCGCCCACCCCCAGAGAAAAGGTATCCGCCAGTGCCGGCGACGCCGCCGTAACGCCCAGCGCCAGCATTACACCTAATGATTGAAGTTTTTTCACTGCTGACTTTCTCCTGTTCCAATCGAGCCTCCCGTAGGAGTAGGCTGACATTATGGTCACGCCGGGGAAATAACGCTACTACAGACTGAATCGGATAACTTATAACCATTTTTTCTAGTGCCGAAAAGGCGGTCTGGCATACTCGTTCAGACCCGCTGCAAAGGGGAATCGCCCCTACTTCGACAGACTGAGTCATTGAAATTTATTAAAAATCTGAAGGAAGAATAGAGGAAATTTCACCGAGGCAAACTACGCTTTAAATTGAAGAGGACATTCCCTTACCGTGCACGCCGATGTTGAACCTGCGCGGCGCGTCACAAGTTGGCATAAGGGTTGCTGTACTCTGAAGGGGAATTCTTCTTTAGGAGAGCCAACCATTATATAGACGGTATTCATACTCTCGCTCTCTTATTCTGTGTTGTTAATCGACGAAGGACGGGCATCGCTATGAACATATTTGATCATTACCGTCAGCGCTACGACGCTGCCAAGGACGAAGAGTTCACACTGCAAGAGTTCCTTAACATCTGCCAGCAGGATCGCAGTGCTTACGCGAATGCTGCCGAAAGATTGTTAATGGCTATCGGTGATCCAGTCATGGTGGACACCGCGCAAGAACCGCGTCTTTCCCGTTTATTTTCCAACCGGGTCATAGCCCGCTACCCTGCTTTCGAAGAGTTTTACGGTATGGAAGAAGCGATCGAGCAAATCGTCGCTTATCTCCGCCATGCTGCTCAAGGTTTAGAAGAGAAGAAACAGATTCTGTATCTGCTCGGCCCCGTGGGCGGGGGGAAATCCTCTCTCGCCGAACGGTTAAAAGCCCTGATGCAGCTGGTGCCCATCTATGTACTCAGCGCCGACGGCGAACGCAGCCCGGTCAACGACCATCCGCTAAGCCTATTCAACCCGCATGAAGACGCCGCCATATTGGAAAAAGAGTATGGCGTGCCACGTCGTTATCTCGGCACCATTATGTCGCCGTGGGCGGCCAAGCGACTTCAGGAATTCGGTGGCGACATCACCAAGTTCCGCGTCGTCAAAGTCTGGCCTTCCATTCTGGCGCAGCTGGCTATTGCCAAGACCGAGCCTGGCGATGAGAACAACCAGGACATTTCCGCGCTGGTCGGGAAAGTGGATATCCGCAAACTGGAGCATTTCGCCCAGAACGATCCTGATGCCTATGGCTACTCCGGCGCACTCTGCCGCGCCAACCAAGGCATCATGGAATTCGTGGAGATGTTCAAAGCCCCGATCAAAGTCCTCCACCCCCTGTTGACCGCGACGCAGGAAGGCAACTACAACGGGACGGAAGGGATTGCCGCCCTGCCGTTCAACGGCATCATATTGGCTCACTCCAACGAATCGGAATGGGTACAGTTCCGCAACAACAAAAATAACGAGGCTTTCCTCGACCGTGTGTATATCGTCAAGGTGCCTTACTGCCTGCGCGTGTCGGAAGAGGTCAAAATCTACGACAAGCTGCTGCAAAACAGCGAGCTGAGCCAATCGCCATGCGCCCCCGGCACACTGGAAACCTTGGCGCGTTTCTCTATCTTGTCGCGACTGAAAGATCCTGAAAACTCCAGCACCTATTCGAAGATGCGGGTTTACGACGGGGAAAGCCTGAAAGATACGGATCCGAAAGCCAAGTCTTATCAGGAATACCGCGACTATGCGGGCGTCGATGAAGGCATGCAGGGATTGTCCACGCGTTTTGCCTTTAAGATTCTGTCGCGCGTATTCAACTTCGATCATAGCGAAGTCGCCGCTAACCCAGTGCACCTGTTCTATGTATTGGAACAGCAGATTGAACGCGAACAGTTCCCGCAGGACGTCGCGGAAAAATATCTGGAGCACCTGAAAGGCTATTTGATTCCTAAATACGCGGAGTTCATTGGTAAAGAGATTCAGACCGCCTATCTCGAATCGTATTCGGAATACGGCCAGAACATCTTTGATCGTTATGTCACCTACGCTGACTTCTGGATTCAGGATCAGGAATATCGCGATCCCGATACCGGGCAGCTGTTTGACCGTGAAGCGCTCAACAGCGAGCTGGAAAAAATCGAGAAACCGGCAGGCATCAGCAACCCTAAAGACTTCCGTAATGAAATCGTCAACTTCGTGCTGCGCGCGCGCGCGGGCAACAACGGGCGCAATCCTAACTGGACCAGCTACGAGAAATTGCGCACGGTGATCGAGAAGAAAATGTTCTCCAACACCGAAGAGCTGCTGCCGGTAATTTCATTCAACACGAAAACTTCTACCGAGGAGCAGAAAAAACACGATGACTTCGTCGACCGTATGATGGAAAAAGGCTATACCCGCAAGCAGGTTCGATTGTTATGCGAATGGTACCTGCGCGTGAGAAAGTCGTCTTAATGCGACAGACCGACAGGCAACGTCGTTTGGGGGAAACATGGCTTATTTCATCGATCGCCGGCTAAACGGTAAAAACAAAAGCGCGGTTAACCGCCAGCGCTTTATACGCCGCTATAAGTCGCAGATAAAACATTCGATCGCCGATGCCATTAACAAGCGTTCGGTAACCGATGTGGACAATGGGGAGTCAATCACGATTCCTAATTCGGATATCAGTGAGCCGATGTTCCATCAGGGCCGCGGTGGCGTACGCCACCGCGTACACCCTGGCAACGACCACTTCGTGCAGAATGACAAAATCGAGCGGCCGCAGGGAGGCGGTGGCGGCGGTTCCGGTCAGGGTGAAGCGAGCCAGGACGGCGAAGGCCAGGACGATTTCGTTTTTCAGATCTCCAAAGACGAATATCTTGACCTGTTGTTCGAGGATTTGGCGCTTCCCAACCTGAAAAAAACCGAACATCGCCAGATGGCGGAGTACAAGAACCATCGCGCGGGCTACACCTCAAACGGCGTGCCCGCCAACATCAGCGTTGTACGTTCGTTGCAGAACTCCCTCGCCCGCCGTATGGCGATGACGGCGGGAAAACGGCGCGAGTTGAGTGCGTTGGAGGAAAATCTCGCGTTGCTGAAGAACTCCGAGCCCGCCCAGCTTTTGGAAGAGGAGCGGCTGCGCGCGGAGATCGCCGAACTTCGACAGCGCATTGCGCGCGTACCGTTTATCGATACGTTCGACCTCCGTTACAAGAACTTCGAGCGCCGACCGGAGCCTTCCAGTCAGGCGGTGATGTTCTGTCTAATGGATGTTTCCGGCTCTATGGATCAAGCCACCAAGGATATCGCCAAACGGTTCTACATCCTGCTGTACCTGTTCCTCAGCCGGTCTTACCGGAATGTGGATGTGGTCTATATCCGGCACCATACGCAGGCCAAGGAAGTGGACGAGGAGGAGTTCTTCTACTCGCAGGAAACCGGCGGCACGATTGTGTCGAGCGCCCTGAAATTGATGGAGGACGTCGTCAAGGAGCGTTACGACCCCGCGCTGTGGAACATCTATGCCGCGCAGGCGTCGGACGGCGATAACTGGGCGGACGACTCACCGCTATGCCACGATTTGCTGGCCAGTCATCTACTGCCGTTCGTGCGCTACTACAGCTACATCGAGATCACGCGGCGTTCTCATCAAACATTGTGGCGTGAATATGAACGCCTGCAGGAAAAGTACGAGAACTTCGCCATGCAGCATATTCGCGATCAGGACGATATTTATCCTGTCTTCCGCGAGCTGTTTCACAAACAAACCGTCAACAACTGACCCCTATTCAGCCAGCAGCAACCGTGCTGGCTGATTTTCTTCATTCCATCATCTTCAGAATTTCCCTCAAGCAAACTTCCGCCGTGCATGCATACCGCTTTATCTTTGATGATGGAATTGTTATGTTATCACATATCAATAGCCACCTATGTGAGTCCGCCTCGTGCTTGACGTTACCCACCTGCAGTTAGCGATCCAGGGCCAGACAAAAGTTCACGACATCAGCTTTTCTCTCGCCGCCGGCGAACGCGTCGGCTTACTGGGCGCCTCCGGTTCCGGGAAATCGCTCACCGCCCGTGCGTTACTGGGCGCACTCCCCGCCAGCACCCAGGTGAGCGGCAGTATTCAATTCTGCGATGAAGAGATCGCTCACCGTCCGGTACAGCGGCGTCCTGCCCGGTGCCGTCCCGCCGCCTTATTTCAAGACGCTTCGACGGCGCTCAATCCGCTGGTCACGGTAGAAAAACAGCTGCGAATGGCGATGCAGCCAACCGTTCTCGATCATCATCAGGCGCGTCAGTCGCTTCGCGCCCTGCTGCTCTCCGTCGGTTTTGACGATCCCGAGGCGATTCTTCCTCGCTATCCCGGAGAGTTGTCTGGCGGCCAGCGTCAGCGCGTATGCCTTTCGCTAGCGTTGCTGTGCCAACGCCCCCTGTTGATTGCCGACGAACCCACCACCGCACTCGATGTCATTTCACAGGCACAGGTCTTGAGCACGCTGCGGGCCTATAGTTGCAGCAACCCGGATTCCGCATTGTTGTTTATCACGCACGACATCGCCGTGGCCGCCTCACTGTGTCATCGCCTGCTGGTCATGAAGGACGGACATCTCGTCGAACAGGGGGATACCCGCACGGTGATCGAGCATCCGCAGCATGACTACACACGCGCTCTGGTGCAGGCCGCTCGGCAGCTAGACCAAGCGTTGACTATCTCCTCGCTACCGACGCTGCAATGGGCAAGCTAATCCGATGATCACGCCCTTTCTTCAACTGTCACAGGTCGCGCATCGATACCCTCAGCCCAGTCATTGGCTACAGCGGCCACGATTTTATCAGGCGCTAAGCGACATCAGTCTGAAATTCCACGATGGAGAACGTATCGGATTGGTGGGCGCTTCCGGCTCAGGGAAATCCACGCTGCTCAACGCGATGCTGGCGTTGGAGAAGCTGTCCGAGGGCGAGATACGCTGTGATGGTCGCCTTGTACGGCCCGGCCGCGCATCAGCTCTGCGCTGGTATCGCCAACGCGTGCAGTACATCCCGCAAGATCCCGCGGGATCGCTGGCGCCGCACCTAAACGTCTTCGAACTTATCGCCGCGCCGCTAAGACAACTCGGATATCGCGGAAAGATAGAGCATCTCGTGCATGAAGCGCTCGAACAGGTCGCGTTGCCGCCGGATTTACTAACGAGAAACGCGCAGGCGTTGTCCGGCGGACAGGCCCAGCGAGTGGCGATAGCCCGCGCTATCGCTTTAAAACCCCGCTTTCTGCTGGCCGACGAACCGCTCAGCGGGCTGGATCTCCCGCTCCGCCAGCAGATCATCACGTTGCTGGATCAGATGGCCCGCCGTCATCAGATGGGCCTGCTGGTCGTCTCGCACGATATTTCCGCCGTCGCGACGCTGTGCGAACGGGTATTGGTCATGCATCAAGGCCGCATCGTGGAAGATCGCCCGCTTGCTCAGCTCCTGACACAACCCGCTCACCCCCACAGTGCCGCGCTATTGGCCGCCGTCCCCATGCTATCAACCGAACAGCCGCCGACGCGCTATTAAAATAAGAAGGATTTTTGTATGAAGCTCCTTTTATCGCTTAAACGCCCTTCCCCGGCCTGGTTAATCGGCAGTTTGCTACTTGCCGGTTGTTTCGACACGGAAACGCCGACCACGGAGGGGGCCGACTCACCGCGTATCCGTGTGGCTATGCTGCTGCCGCCACGCTCTGCGTTGTCTCCCTTCAGCGATGACGCCTTTAAACTATCCCGCTGGAGCACCGCCGAAACCTTGGTCAAGCTGGACGCGAATGGAGACGCGCAGCCAGCGCTGGCAACCCAATGGCAACAGCAGGACGAAACGACCTGGCAGTTTAGCCTGCGCCCCGGCGTCGAATTTCATGATAGCAGCAGCATGGATGCGGCATCGGTGGTCAACGCGCTGACGGCGGCGACACGCGCGGTTCCTAAGCCGCGCATTTTGGACGGCGTCGAACTGACGATTCGGGCCGACGGCGATCGTGCCGTCATCATCAAAACGACGCGCCCCGACCCGCTATTACCGCAACGTTTATCCAGTCCCCAGTTGGCGATCCTCTCGCCCGCCGCCTATGGAAAAAACGGTATCGTGAATCCCCTCAATGCCGGAACCGGCCCGTTTGTGCTGACCCGCGTTAACGGCACGTCCAGCGCGCATCTCGACCGATTCGAGCACTATTGGGGAACACCCGCGGCTGCGCCCGGTATCGACGTTGATTTTGTACCGGACGGCGCCGCGCGTGCCGCGGCGCTGCGTACGCATTCAGCGGATGTCGTCGAGACCATCCCCGTCTCTCAGGCGCCGTTACTTGACGCGAGCCGCGTGCATGAAGTCCCGATGCCGCGCACCAATACGCTGTACCTGAATACCCGCCGCGGCGCATTTAGCGATCCGGCGCTGCGCGCTGCCGCACGCGACGCCATTGATCGCAAGGCGCTGGTGGATGGCGTCTATGAACAGCGGGCGGATGTGGCCGTCGGGCTACTGGGGCCAGCGTTGCCGTGGGCGGCCCCGCTACGTCAGCCTGTCACCTCGCCGACGCCTGCCGGAGCCCCCCATGGCGCGACCATTACGCTGGCGACCTTCAGCGACCGTACCGAGCTGCCGGAAGTCGCCGTTTATCTGGCGCAACAGCTCAGTGCAGCCGGCTTCACCGTCAAACAAGAGGTACGTGAATACGCGCAGATAGAGTCTGACGCGCTGGCCGGCAAATTCGATGCTTTCATTCTGTCCCGGGCGACGGTTTTGGACTCTGGCGATCCGGTAGCTTACATGTACAGCGATTTCGCCTGCCATGGTTCTTTCAATATCTCGCAGCTCTGTCACCCCGACATCGACCATGCCTTACAGGAGGCGGCTGGAATACCGGCAGGCGAGGCTCGTCGGCGAGCCATCATGCGCGCCGAAAGACACATTCTTGCCACCGATGCCGCCATACCGCTACTGCATGAACGGGTTATTCAGGGCGAGTCTGTTCGGGCGCGTCAGGTTATGCGCGATCCACGAGAGCGGGAGTTGATTACCCCGCAGACCGTGCTTAATGAGGCGCAGCCAATACCATGATCGAACCGATGGTTTGTCGAGACTGCGCCCGCACGTCCACCCAAGCCGCGCTGGCAGGACCGGGGCTAGCCCTATTGTCCCGTGTGTTGATGGCCGCAGGCATTGTAACGCTGATCGGACTCTTACCCTGGCTTTCGGGCAGCGATCCAGCGCTTACTCTCCTGCGCGCGCGCTCCGGAGAGCAGGAAGCCACAGAGGAAGCGTTGACGGCGATCCGCCAGCATTACGGGCTTGACCAGGGACCATTCCCCCTGCTGTGGCGATGGCTCATCGGTCTGCTGCATGGCGATGCCGGTGTTTCCTGGGTATCCGGCAACCCGGTGCTGCCGGGCATGTTGTCGGCCACCAGCGTCTCGTTACTGCTGATGAGCTGCGCGCTGCTGGTCGCCTTCATGGTGACGATCTTGCTGTGCGCGCCCACGGTGATCCGGGGGCTTCGCGGCGATAGCCGGAGCGGCAGCGGACTTCTCGCCGTCGCCCTCACCGCCATGCCGGAGTTTTTATTGGCGGCCTTTCTGCTGCTCGCCGGTGCCGTATGGTTGCATCTGTTTCCGCCC
This sequence comes from Lonsdalea britannica, assembly GCF_003515985.1. GTDB lineage: Bacteria > Pseudomonadota > Gammaproteobacteria > Enterobacterales > Enterobacteriaceae > Lonsdalea > Lonsdalea britannica. The sequence continues at coordinate 3,145,643 of NZ_CP023009.1, forward strand.
TACGGCTGGCGTGGCTGGGAGTTCGCCGTACTGCCCGCGCTGGCATTGGGACTCCCCGCGGGTGGACTGCTGGGAAAACTGTTCAGCGACACGCTGGCGTCCACCTTTGCCGAGCCCTGGTTAATCACATGGCATGTCGCCGGATTCTCGCGCTCGGCATGCCTGTTGGCCGTCATTCGACGCACTCTTCCGGCAGTTCTGCCTCAGGTCGGGCTGGTATTAGTCGGATTGACCGGTGGCGCGGTGGCCGTCGAAAAAGTCTTTGCGATTCCCGGATTAGGACGCGCCACGTTAGGCGCCTCCGCCGCGCAGGATCTGCCCGCGTTACAGTGCGGCATTCTGCTTCTGCTGCTGATCGCCACGGCGACGGGCGGCGGTATTGCTCTGCTGCGCCATGCGCTATTGGGTCGTGCGACCGCGACGGCATCTTTGCCGGTCCCGATCAATGCCTCTCCAGTCCGCCCGAGTGCTTTCTGGGTCCCCGCGCTGGCGGGAGGTCTGCTGACGCTGCTGCTGGTTGTCGGGCTTCCGCGCGACCCACTCTCTTCGGACTTCCTGCGCCTGCAGGCACCTTCGCTGAGGCTGCCTTTTGGCGCGGACGCGACCGGGCGCGACCTGTTGGCCCGCGTCGCCCACGGCGCGATCGTCACCTTACTGACGGCTCTGGTCGTCACGCTGGCCAGCCTGGCGGTCGGAATAACCGTCGGTCTGTTTCCCCGGTTATTTACCGGACCGATTGAAATGACGAACGCTCTGCCGCCCGTCATTTCGGGTATGGTGGTGACCGCGCTGTATGGGCCTTCTATCCTTGGCGCGGCCATCGCCGTTATGTTGGTCAGTTGGGCGCCGCTGGCCGCGCATACCGCCGCGCTGGTAACCGAAATTCACGCACGCCCCTATGTACGCCTAGCCCCCATTTTGGGGATGGGACGCCGTCAGTGCCTGATACGTTATATCTTGCCGGGCCTGCTGGGACCGCTCATGCGCCACGCCATGTTACGCCTGCCGGGCATCGCGCTGGCGCTGGCTTCTCTGGGGTTTTTGGGCCTGGGACAACAGCCGCCCGCACCTGAATGGGGACGAATTCTGGCGGAAGGCATGCCGTATGTCGAACGGGCACCCTGGAGCGTCGTCGCGCCGGTCAGCGCATTGATTCTGCTCTCGGTGCTGATGGTTTCGCTGAGTCACCTATCACGCCGCTAATAGTGTGACGCATCGCCCGCGGGATTCGTTCCCCGGGCCGTGCGCACCATCTCAGCCGCGCGAATATTCTCCCCACAGTGAAAGCCGTATAACAAACTGAGTTCACTTCCCAACGCGGCTTTCCGACACACGAATTTGCGTTGATATAGCTTTTATTTATTACGCGGATGAGACGACAGGGACGTAAGATGAATCACTCGCCAACCGAATAATACACATCCATGGCACTGATTTTTCAGATTGAACTACGATTAAAAAGTGTCACACGCTAATGTGGTGACAAGTAATTGTGAGGGCGCGCAGATGGCTGTATCAATTGATGATCGGGTAAGAAACCCACAATGTCTGAGCGATGGGCCAGACTGGACGTTTGACTTGCTTCAGGACTATCTGGATGAAATCGACCGGATCGCCAAGTCATATCGGTTAGACACCTACCCCCACCAGATTGAAATTATCACTTCCGAGCAGATGATGGATGCCTACTCCAGCATCGGCATGCCCATCAACTATACGCACTGGTCGTTTGGCAAGAAGTTCATCGAAACCGAACAGCTTTATAAGCACGGGCAGCAAGGGCTGGCGTATGAGATCGTCATCAACTCCAACCCGTGTATCGCCTACCTGATGGAAGAGAACACCATGACCATGCAGGCGCTGGTTATCGCGCACGCCTGCTACGGCCATAACTCTTTTTTCAAAGGCAACTACCTGTTCCGCAGTTGGACCGACGCCAGTTCCATCGTGGACTATCTGATTTTCGCCCGTCAGTACATCGCGCGCTGCGAAGAACGCTACGGCGTGGTGGAAGTCGAACGCCTGCTGGACTCGTGTCACGCCCTGATGAACTACGGCGTGGATCGCTATAAACGTCCGCAGAAAATCTCGCTGGAAGAAGAGCAGCTGCGGCAGAAAAGTCGTGAAGCCTACCTGCAAAGTCAGGTGAACGATCTTTGGAAAACCCTGCCGCGCCGCGAGCTCGAATCCGCGCCGGAAAAAACGCCGCGTTACCCCACGGAGCCGCAGGAAAACCTGCTCTACTTTATGGAGAAGAACGCGCCGCTGCTGGAACCCTGGCAACGTGAAGTCTTGCGCATCGTGCGTAAAGTCAGTCAGTATTTCTACCCGCAGAAGCAGACGCAGGTCATGAACGAAGGCTGGGCGACCTTCTGGCATTACACCATCCTGAATCACCTGTACGACGAGGGCAAAGTCTCCGACCGCTTTATGATGGAGTTTTTGCACAGCCACACCAACGTGGTCTATCAGCCGCCGTATAACAGCCCTTATTACAGCGGTATCAACCCGTATGCGCTGGGCTTCGCCATGTTCCAGGATATCAAGCGCATCTGTCAGGAACCCACGGAGGAAGATCGCTACTGGTTCCCGGATATCGCCGGTGCAGACTGGTTGGACACGCTGCATTTCGCGATGCAAAACTTCAAAGACGAAAGCTTTATCAGCCAGTTCCTGTCGCCGAAGGTGATGCGTGATTTCCGGTTGTTTACCGTGTTGGATGATGACAGTAATAACTACCTGGAGATTGCGGCCATCCACAACGAGGAAGGCTACAAGAAAATTCGTCAGGAGCTCTCAGCTCAGTACAACCTGAGTAATATCGAACCCAACATACAGATTTGGAATGTCGACCTGCGCGGTAGCCGCTCGATGACATTGCGCTATATCCCGCAGAACCGGGCCCCGCTTGATAAGAGCAGCCATGAAGTGATGAAACACGTTTATCGACTGTGGGGTTTTGAAGTGTTTATGGAGCAGTTGAATGACGATGGCAGCGTAGAGCTTATTGACCGCTGCCCGCCACGCAATCAGCCCTAGTCGTTAAACCGATGAAGCAACGGGTAACCGCTTTGACAGGGTTACCCGTTTTTATTCGCTCAGATCAGCGGCCGCCCCCGGCCAGATCGTGAGGAATGGCGTTCTGCATGCCATGCCAAAGGGCGCCGCTCTCTTTGCCATACTCACGCACGGTTTCCTGAACCTGTTCGTAACGACCTTCGCGACACAAGGTGCCAAGCTGGCGATAAAACTTCAGCGCCAGTTCGCGGGCGTCAAGATTGGAAAAGTAGTAGCGAGCAACGCGGATGTACAACCCTCTCAACCCATTAAGAATCAGGCTGTAAATCGGGTTGGTCGACACAAAAGCCAGTCCTCGAAATATCGCGTAATCCAGTTCCGCGAAAGCATCAGCGGTGTCGCTAACGGTATCGGCCTGCTGAAGGATTTCCAACGCTTGTTCGGGATGTTGGCGCACCGCAGTCCGAATGAAAATACCCGCGATATTGGTTCGCGCAGACAGGAGGTTATCGATGAGCTGCGGCACGCGATCATGGTCGAGACGCGCCAACGTTTCAAGGATGTTCAGACCGGAAGTTTCCCAGAAATTATTAACCTTGGTCGGCTTACCGTGCTGAATCGTTAGCCATCCGTCACGAGCCAGACGCTGCAAGACTTCCCTTAGCGTGGTGCGCGTGACACCGATGAGTTCGGATAACTCCCTTTCTGCGGGCAGGAGAGTCCCCGGGGGAATCGATTATTCCATATACTTTCAACAATATACTCTTCCGCGAATCCCGCCGGACTTTGCGCCTTTATAACCATAAGTTTATATTCCGTAGCGATGCTTACCCATGAAAGTAAACATCATCATAACAAACCCCTTTACCATCACATAGTTTCCGGGAGTGACAAATCAATCCAGTAGCAAACCCCCGTACACCGGCTCAGACAGCGACACTGAGGCTCACATCACCGAGAAATTCGTATCAAGACATCATTTTATATTGTAAGAAGTTTTAAGGGGGAGAAAAATGTCGAGTTATGACATGGAACACATCCTGGGCAGCTTTTGTCTATTAACGGATCGTCAGGGTTGATTTATCCGCGTTATTCAACATGCCCATGGCGATGAGCAAAGCCCGCGCCGCTCTCGCCTGAGAATTTACAGCCTGACACATATTTGTTGCGATCGCTGCCGATATAACGCGCCGCGCGAGTCCATCCGCCAGCCTATATCGTGTATAGTAACACTCAGGTGAAAACATCCAGTTCTTTCTGATATCACCTTTAAAAACAAAAGAGTATGGGCTACACGGCGTAAAATTTCCGCTCTGAAGAAAAGATGATTTCATCTCTCAGACAGTGATTATTGTTGAGAGCACCACTCTTTGTGAGGACAGCGAAATTGATAGCGCTGTTATAATTCGAACGTTTTGCATGGAATACTTTTATGCTGCTGATGTTGCGATATTTAAACCGTTGCTCGCATGGCCGGACGGCCTGGCTGCTCCTGGCACTGACCAGCCTAATCTTCGAACTGATCGCGCTCTATTTCCAGCATGTTATGTTGTTGAAACCCTGCGTTCTCTGCATTTATCAACGTAACGCGATGTTTGGCATCATGGCGGCCGGACTTGTCGGCGCTATCGCGCCAGGCAGCGTCGTGATTCGTTTACCAGCCATCGCCCTGTGGCTCTACAGCGCGTTCGAAGGCCTGTTGCTGGCGTTGAAACATACCGATATTCAGCTTCACCCTTCGCCTTTCGCCACCTGCGACTTTTTCGTCAACTTCCCTTCATGGCTGCCTTTGGACAAATGGGCCCCGGCCGTGTTCAGCGCCTCGGGTGACTGTGCCGAACGTCAGTGGCACTTTATGGGACTGGAAATGCCGCAGTGGATGATCGTGATCTTCGGCGCCTATCTGCTGGTTTGCGCGCTGGTGCTGATTGCTCAATTGTTTAGACCCAAACGCCGCGACCTTTTCCGTTAATCACGCCGTCTTCCGCCCGGCTACCTGTCAGCACCCAGCCGGGCGTTTTTCCTCCCGCACCACGATAATATCTCCCTCTCCCTCTCCCTCTCCCTCTCCCTCTTCCTTTCTTTCTTTCTCTTCCGTTGCCGTTCAGTCATCGTCGCCGTTTCATCGGTTTTACCGCTGGCAGCAATTGATGGCCTTTTTGTTGCTTTCCTCTAACATCTTCAGCCAGCCTGACTATGGTCAGGCTAATAATAACCAACCTCTTTTTAGGCTCGAGTAGATGAAAAAAGTAAAAGCATTTCTTTTGATGGCTGCAGCTTTGGCCGTGTCCGTGAAAGGCTACTGTGAATCTGGCAAGGTCACAGGCAGCGAAGAAGTTAGAATCCCCGCAATCAAACTGATCAACGTCGAGGGTGACAATTCCAGCTTCGTTAAAGGCAGTATTCCTGCGCTGGAAAAGATCCCGACACAAAAATTTTGGATCAGCAACTCGACTGAGGATTGGGAAAAGAATACCCATGCTGCTCCGAGAAAACAGTATGTAATCACGCTGAAAGGTACGCTGAAATTCAAAGTCAGCAATGGCTCTACCTTCATCATCGCACCAGGCACCGTTCTGTTGGCTGAAGATCTGAAAGGTCCTGGCCATAGTTGGGAAATTATTGACGGTAACGAATGGGTCCGCGCCTACATTCCGATGGAAGGCGATAAAGACTACTTTACGTCCGACAAATAACCCCCATCTTCGTAGAAGCCCTGACATTCAGGGCTTTTTTGATGATGTCATGCGTTAGGAGATAGCGCTGAGCGATTTCCCCCCTGGTACTTCCTCCGCTCCTGACGACGCGCACCCTCCACTCTCCAACCCTCTTCAGCCGTGAAACGGTTTCTCCCTTCGTAAATACCCCTTGAATTTATGCGCTATATTGAAAGTGAAACTCCATCGCTACTCTATGGGATATACGACCATGATCACTGCCGATCTCTATCTGTTGAAAGAAGTTACCGCGCTGCGAACCGTTATTGGATTTATGATTTCCATCATGAACGACGAGCAAAGGGAAAGCCTGCGAAAGCTGGCAGAAACGCGGGTGGTGAAATCGGACTACGAGCATTTGTCCAAGCTGGACGATGAGGACGCCGCTGCGGTGGCCGAAGACATCAACGATATGATTGTGGAAACTATCAAACTGGGTACGGTCAAAAAAACTGACCAGGAGTAAGAGCTTAAAGCCGAAGCCGTGTTGATAAAGGCTGAGGCATAAATCACGCAATAAAACAGCACGCCGGATACCGATATTCCCGTGGTAAAACATTGACCACGAGGATATCCCATACCGAGTTCAGGCAACCAGAGATCAGATTTCTGCGGCTCCCCATCAGCGCCAAGTCGATTCAGCGATATTCATGTTTTAAGCCCTGTTTTATGCTCTGTGTCCTGTCCATACGCCCGCTCTTTGGTGCGTCAGATCTGACGACGTGCCAGAATGTCCCACCTGTTTCACTGCACTGACGACTCATATCTTTATTGGGAAACCCACATGGATTTAATTGATCAGTATTTGCCTGCCTGCCATTTCAGCGAAAACCATTCCCTGGGCGTCGCTGCAACACCAGAACATATTATGGCCGCCGTGCTTAGCTATCGACCCGATAATGATTATTTATTCCGCAGTGCAATTACCCTGCGCGAACTGCCAATCCGTCTTTATGACCGAATGAAGGGCAAAGATTTTGCGTATCGAAAACCCTTCAACATGGACAATTTCACGATGTTAGAACAAAGAAGCGATCAGGATGTTGTGTTTGGATTAGCGGGAAAGTTTTGGCGCTCAGATTACGGTCAAACCACACTCGTTGATGCCGCAGATTTTCTGGCGTTTAATGAACCAGGCTCAGCCAAACTGGCCTTGAGTTTCTCCATTGAGCGATTAAGCAACACCTCTTCTCGACTGAGAACAGAAACACGGGTGCTCTGCCTGGATAACACCGCACAACGTAAATTTGCTCCCTACTGGTACATAATTAGACCGGTAAGCGGATTGATCAGACTGAGGATGCTGAAATCAATCAGCCAGGACGCCCAACACAAGGCCAACGTCTAATTCGCCGCGCTCAACAATGCTTACACGGCGCATACGATTCAAAGGGAGTGGCGGCAGAGTGGCAACAATGACGGAAAAAAGACGACGAACAATAGCGAAGATCAGCCCAGTATGGGCGCAAAACTAGGCGGATATTGCCCCACCGCTGCCACAGGCTTGAAACCCGCAGCAGCTTTCCTTTAAGAGATCCTAAGCTTACCTAGCCCAATCAGGTTTATTCAGAATATGGTCCTGCCAGTCAACGACGTCACGCTCGCGGACAGCAATATTGCGTACCGAAATACGTTCCTGATGCATCGCCTGTTTTGAACCGGCAATCAGCGGATGCCAGCTCGCCAGACCTTTGCCTTCGTGGATCCGGCGGTAAGCGCAAGTTTCCGGCAACCATTCGAACGACAACAGATTTTCCCGTGTCAGCTTGATGCAGTCCGGCTCGTATTCGAAGCGGCGGGCGTAGTTGCGGCATTGGCAACTTTTGATGTTCAGCTGATTACAAGCGACATTGGTGAAGTACAGCTCTTCGGTATCAGCATCAATAAGCTTATTCAGGCAACAGCGGCCACATCCGTCGCAGAGGGCTTCCCACTCTTCGTCAGACATTTCAGCCAGTGTTTTATGTTGCCAAAAAGGTGATTGATTCATTGCAATAGTATCCAAGGTGACGGGAAACAGCCCGTCTAACAGTGTTAATTTTAACGAGGTCGTTTAATGAGGAGAAGCCACCTGCCACACCGGACAGATGGCCTGAGTATGACTAAATCACGCGGGTTTCCAGCGTTTTATCGTTCAAAGCAATTTTCAGCGTATCGCCCGACAGCAGCGGCCCGACGCCCTGCGGTGTCCCTGTCAGGATGATATCCCCGGCGCGCAAGGTGAAGAAACGGCTCATATAGGCGATCAACGGTAAAATCGGCGTTATCATGTCGCGCGTATTTCCCTGCTGCCGGACTTCGCCGTTGATGCTCAGCGTCAGATCCGTATTCTGCGGATCGCCGAATTCTGCGACAGGGATGAAACCGGATACCGGACATGAACCATCAAACCCTTTCGCTTTTTCCCACGGCTGACCGGCTTTTTTAAAGGACGCCTGTAGCTCACGCAGCGTTAAATCGAGCGCCACGCCGTAGCCAGCGATGGCCCGAGCGACGCGATCTTCGTTTGCCTGTTTCAGCGGAGTGCCGATCAATACGGCCAGTTCAACCTCGTGATGTACCGCGCCCAAATCGTGAGGAATGGAAAGGGGCTGACGGAGATCGCAGATCGCCGTTTCAGGTTTGATAAACAACACCGGCTCTGGAAACGTGGAACTGCCCATTTCCCGGACGTGTTCGGAATAGTTGCTGCCGACACACACTACTTTATTGACAGGGAAGTCCAGTAACGCTCCCTGCCAGTCTCTGTGCTGATACATGCATCATCTCCTGACCTGTCTGTTGAGATATTGACCCCGGCACGCCGCGGCGCCAGGCTCCCCATCATACCGATACTGATGACAAAAAGATAAGCACGCAAACGTGAGCGAAAGTGTCGTCAGATTTCGTCATTATCCATGGCTAAAAAAAGCCCGTTGGATAAATTCAAAACGGGCGGATAAACAATTAAGCCGACAAATCACTGTATATAAAATCAGGAAATAAAACACGGCCTGAATAAAAGTCAGCCTGTAGATTAATTTGCGCCCTGACTATTTTCCGTTACGAGGCCATTAATATCTCGTGGCGATAAGGGATTGTCCGAAAATAATAACCCTATTATTTTTCAACTGCCGACTGATGTATATTTAGCAAATTTTCCGGCGGGGGCGGTACCTGAAGGTAAAACCCTTGTTCTTTAAGCGATTGCCGCACATTGTCGATATCAGCCGACGCCAGTTTTTTCCTACCATCTAGCGGTAAAAGCATCACGAAAGTCGGCGCACCGAAACTTTTCATCAGCGTTTCAGGAATGCGCGAAAAATCGTCTTTTTTTTCGACATAAAGATATGTCTGATCCCGTTTGTTACTTCTATAGATCGCACAAAACATATTTTTACTCTAAATTAAATGGGTATCGTGTATTGCCTGTATATACATGTGACTATAACATGCTTATAGCGCTCTGGAATATCATAGTTAAATGTTACTCTGGGGGTTTAAAGATGCCGAAACTGAGTCAGGATAGATGTCACAATCGCCAATTGAGTTAAAAGGCAGCAGCTTTACCTTATCGGTGGTTCATTTGCATGAATCTCAACCCGAGGTAATTTACCAAGCCCTGCAGGAAAAAATCGAACAGGCTCCCGCGTTTCTTAAAAACGCGCCCGTTGTCATCAATGTCTCAACACTGACCGCCGACACCGATTGGGTGACGCTGCAGCAAGCCGTCGCCGCTTCCGGTCTGCATGTGGTCGGCGTTAGCGGCTGCAAAGACGAACAGCTCAAGCAAGCTATCGTCCGCGCAGGACTACCGCTGTTGAACGAAGGTAAAGAGCGTCGGGCTTCCGAACCCGCCGCCCCGCCTCCGGAGCCGGTGAAAACCAAGGTGATCAGCGCGCCCGTTCGTTCCGGGCAACAGATTTACGCGCGTAACTGCGATCTCATCGTCACCAGCAGCGTGAGCGCGGGCGCCGAAATCATCGCAGACGGCAATATACACATTTACGGCATGATGCGGGGCCGTGCCCTGGCAGGCGTATCTGGCGACGTTAACAGCCAGATCTTTTGCACCCATCTGGCCGCAGAACTGGTCTCCATCGCGGGCCGTTATTGGCTTAGCGACCAGATACCGCAAGATTTTTTTGGGCAGGCTGCACGGGTAAATCTCAACCTGCTGGACAATGTTCTTAACATACAAACTCTAGACTAAGCCCTTGACAAGGAATCATTTATGGCACGCATCATCGTTGTTACATCGGGTAAAGGGGGCGTTGGCAAGACTACTTCAAGCGCGGCCATTGCTACCGGTTTAGCCCAAAAAGGCAAAAAAACAGTTGTCATCGACTTTGATATCGGCCTGCGCAACCTTGACCTGATCATGGGATGCGAGCGCCGCGTCGTTTACGATTTCGTCAACGTCATTCAAGGTGACGCGACGCTAAATCAGGCGCTAATTAAAGATAAACGCACTGAAAATCTGTACATCCTCCCGGCTTCTCAGACCCGTGACAAAGACGCGCTGACACGTGAAGGCGTCGAAAAAGTGCTGGATGGTCTGAACGAAATGAATTTCGACTTCGTCGTGTGTGATTCTCCGGCGGGGATTGAAACCGGTGCGCTGATGGCGCTCTACTTCGCGGACGAAGCGGTGATTACCACCAACCCGGAGGTCTCATCCGTACGCGACTCCGACCGTATTCTCGGCATTCTGTCATCCAAATCTCGTCGCGCAGAACGTGGCGAAGATCCGATCAAAGAGCATCTGCTGCTGACCCGTTACAATCCGGGCCGCGTCAGCCGTGGCGACATGCTGAGCATGGAAGACGTGCTGGAAATTCTGCGCATTCCGCTGCTGGGCGTCATTCCGGAAGACCAGTCGGTGCTGCGCGCTTCCAACCAGGGCGAACCGGTGATTCTGGACGACTCGGCCGATGCGGGTAAAGCTTATGCCGACACTGTAGATCGCTTGCTGGGTGAAGAACGCCCTTACCGCTTTATCGAGGAAGAGAAGAAGAGCTTCCTCAAACGACTTTTTGGGGGGTAAACCATGGCCTTACTCGATTTCTTTCTGTCCCGCAAAAAAGCGACAGCCAATATCGCCAAGGAACGGCTGCAAATTATTGTCGCGGAGCGGCGCCGTGGGGATAGCGAACCCCATTATCTGCCACAGTTGAAACGAGACATTCTGGAAGTGATCTGCAAATACGTGCAGATTGACCCGCAAATGGTATCTGTTCAGCTGGAACAGAAAGGTGACGATATTTCCGTTCTGGAGCTCAACGTCACCTTGCCGGAAGCGGAAGAAACGCCGAAGTAACCATCGCGCCGCGGCTGAGCCAGACACCTGCTAATCGCAGTCGGGCCTGGTCGCGGCGATCATGCTCTTGCCTTTATTCCCCGCCAGTCGTCATACACCCGTGATGCAAGACCTCAGCTTACCGTTGCCCTTTCCGGCAAGATCTGGACATCGCAGCCGCCAGTATTCCACCGCCGACCGCCACGTCCTCCGCGATTAATCGCGGTTTAAAATCGCCCGCAGATCGTCGCCGAACAGCGTGTTGCGCCAGCCGCTAACCAGTTCAGGCGTATTCCCACCGACAGACAGTTTCCAGTACCAGTTGAGCAGGCGGTTGATCTGACGACGCGAGGCTAGCAGTTCCGCAGATAGTCCGCTGCTGGCGCTGGTCGCCTGAATCAGCGCCTTGATCTCCTTGAATACCGACTTGTAACCGGGGTAGTCGAGAAGGTTCGCGACCGGCGGCGGGAAGTCAGCCTCATTCCGATCCACGGTCTCCGCCACCAGCGAGAGCAACGTTTTACCATGATAGCGAATTTCCGGACCGCTCAGCCCCAGCGAATCCAATTCGCCCAGCGAGGTCGGCAAATGACGTGCTACCTGCCACAAGTGCTCCTCGCGTACCACGAAATTCACCGCGCTATCGCGTTCGCGCGCTTTACGCAGACGCCAGTCAGCCAGACGTTGCAGGCACGCCAGCTGTCGGCCGCGCAACTGCCAGGCGTTGCCGACCTCACGGTAAGCGAGTTCCGGCGCCAAAATATCCTGACGTCGGCGGCACAGCAGCTGACATTCGTCCAACGCCGCCTCCGTCCAACCTGTCGCCTGAATTTGCTCCACCAGCGTTTTTGCCATGGGCAGCAGGTAGAAGACGTCGGCCGCCGCATAGTCGCACTGTTTTTGGCTCAGCGGGCGCGCCATCCAGTCTGTGCGGGACTCGCTTTTATCCAGCGTCACCTGCTGATAGTCCGCCACCAGTGCGGCAAAGCCATAGGACAACGGTTTGCCTAAAAAAGCGGCCAGAATTTGCGTGTCGATAAACGGCGACGGCACACAGCCGAACGCGTTCAGGAAGACCTCCAGGTCCTCGCTGCCGGCGTGCAGAAATTTGGTCACCTTGGCGTCGGTAAGCAGGGCCTTAAACGGCGCCCAGTCCTCGATCGGGAGGGGGTCAATCAGCGACAGCGTTTCACCGTCATACAGTTGAATCAGTCCCAACTGTGGATAATAAGTGCGCGTCCGGACAAATTCGGTGTCCAGCGCCACTTGCGTTGTAGCGCGCGCCTGCGCGCAAACCTGTGATAAGCCGGCATCGGTAGTGATCAACTGATAATTCAAAACATTATTCTCTTGGTTATGTCCAACAATGGTCATGACGATAAAAGGAACGCCGGAAAAGACCGGCGAGCCTGACATGAAAACGCAAAAATGCACATCTTATGAAGTCAAATAGCGGCGACACGGCGCAAGGAAAGGAGGCCGAGTCATGGAATCAGGTCAACCGGGCCAGATGTCTGACAGCCAAGATCATGAGGTAACCATACCCTGCTAACACCCTGCAAACAGTCCGGTATAACAATCACCTGGGATGCTTCGTCTCGTCCCGGAGTTCACGCCGCAAGATTTTACCGACGTTCGATTTCGGTAATTCGTCACGAAACTCGAACTGGCGAGGCACCTTATAGCCCGTCAGATAACGACGGCAATGGGCAATCAGCGCATCCGTATTCAGCGCGCTGCCGGGACGACGGACAACGAACACTTTGACCGCCTCGCCTGACAGCTCGTTCGGTACGCCAACGGCCGCCGCTTCGATCACGTCAGGATGACGGACGATGACATCTTCGATCTCATTTGGATAGACGTTAAATCCTGACACCAGAATCATGTCTTTTTTGCGATCGACAATCTGTAAGAAACCCTGCGCGTCAGACGTGACAATGTCACCTGTCGCCAGCCAGCCATCCTTCAGCACCGCTGCCGTCTCGTCCGGCTGATTCCAATAGCCTTTCATGACCTGCGGCCCTCGAATCCACAGCTCACCGGCCTCTCCCAGCGCCACATCGTTGCCTTGCTCATCTACAATGCGAATTTCAGTCGAGGGGATCGGCAAACCGACACTGCCCGTATACTGCTCCATATCGTAAGGGTTGCCGGTGACCAGCGGCGAGCTTTCCGTCAGCCCGTACCCTTCCAGCAAATGATTGCCGGTGAGTTTTTCCCAGCGTTCGGCAACCGTCTGCTGGACCGGCGCGCCGCCGCCAACGGACAGGTGCAGCATCGAAAAGTCCAGTCGATGAAAATCGTCATTATTCAATAGCGCGTTGAACAGCGTGTTGACGCCGCTGAAGACGGTAAACGGATGACGAGCCAGCTCTTTGACCATCCCCGGAATATCTCTCGGGTTGGTAATCAGCAGGTTCTGCCCCCCCATTTCGATGAACAACAGGCAGTTCACGAGGAGCGCAAAGATGTGATACAGCGGCAACGCTGTGACGATCAAATCGTTGCCTTCATTCAGTAACGAACCATAGGCCGCGCGGATTTGAGTCAGGTTAGCCAGCAAATTGCGATGCGTGAGCATGGCGCCTTTGGACACGCCGCTGGTGCCGCCGGTGTATTGCAAAAAGGCCAAATCGCCGCGATCCAGTTCAGGACGCACGTAAGGCATCTGCTTACCCTGCTGCAGTACGCTGCGGAAGGAAATGGCGTCGGGAAGATGGTATTTCGGCACCAGTCGTTTAATGTATTTGACGACAAAATTCACCAACGTGCCTTTTGCCGCTGACAGCTGGTCTCCCATGCGGGTGAGGATCACATGCTTCACCGGGGTATTGAACACCACCTTTTCCAGCGTATGAGCAAAGTTGGACACAATCACCATCGCGCTGGCGCCGCTATCGTTCAGCTGATGTTCCAGTTCACGCGGCGTATAGAGCGGATTGATGTTCACCACGACCATGCCCGCCCGCAGGATACCGAACAGCGCGACGGGATATTGCAACAGGTTGGGCATCATCAGCGCAACGCGATCGCCCTTCTGCAATTTGAGCTGATGCTGCAAATAGGCGGCAAACGCCCGGCTGCGCTCATCCAACTGACGATAGGTCATCGTCTCGCCCATATTGATGAACGCAGGCCGATCGGCATTTCGCGCCATAGAATTTTCGAACAGCTCCACCAATGACGAATAGCGATCCGGGTCGATCTCTGCGGGAACATCGGCCGGATAGCGCGCTAACCAAATTTTTTCCAAGACTTCACTCCATAGGTCTTCTTAGGCGGCGAACGGGCTGGCGAAATCTCTCATCCCCTGTCCCAGACAGGGCGAGCTTCTCGGCCTGTATCAAACGTTCAACCGCCTATGCCATCATCCACAAAAAATAAGGTGACCGGAGTCACCCTAGTTAATCATTGCATCGGTCATCGCTATCCAGCGCGCCCCCACACGAGACATCGTGCCGCGCATCGTCGTGCAAAAGACAATCGCGGGTCGCGCTGTTATTCCGTGACGATCGTTTCCAGTCTGGCCGGTCCGGCCCCATCGTCCCAGCCCCAGCGAGGTCCCCAGCCGGGGCGACCGCGATAGCCCCACCAAGGATCGTACATCCCTGCGGTCGGCACCAGTTGCTGCACGACGCGCCAGCGTTTATAGCGGTCTGCCTGCACGACGACAAAGCGGTACGGGCGGTTGCCTATCTTGCCCGATTCGGATCCGGTGATAGGCCCCACAACGGTGACCAGTTGATTGGTGTAATCCGTTGGTTCCAGGAAGCCATTAACATAAGCCACGAAGCGACCTTCCGACGGCGCGCCCAAGATCGGTTTGGCGCCCTCATCCAGCGGCATGCTGCTGATTTCCAAACGGGTGCGATTCGCCTCGTTGCTCACCGCCACCACTTTGCCCCCCAGCCGTGCCTCTTGACCGACGTAAACGGCGGGTGCGCTCATCACCCGGACCAAGTCCATCTGCGGCGTCGCCGATGTCCCTTGTAAGGACTCGGGTACGGTCACGCACGCGCTCAGCGCGCCCAGCGAAAGCAATAGCAGGCCGCAGCGGCCCGTTCTACAGACAACGCGTTTCACCCGACGACTCCACTGCCGTTCACTCGACATAGCATGCCTCTCGTTTAATAGCCTGATTATTAGACTATAAGCCATGCAATAAGTTGCGGTTGTCCGTTATTCGCGGCCCGCTAATTTTTTCCAGGCGACTTCATTACGCAGATAGCGCGGCTGAGCCTGCTCAACGCGCAATGTCGCGCCTGAGCGATACTGTTGCAAAGCCAGCGGCAACATATCTTCCGCCTGCGGCAACAGATAGTGACCATCTTGCAACACCGCGTCGGCGGGTTGGGTTAAATCGGGGTACGTTTGCCAGCCGGTACCGGCCGTCGCCCACGCACCGTTGAGCGCTGCCGTTTGTGTCTGCACCTGCGAGGGCGCGAGTACGGCTTCCGTCTCTTCACCACGCCAGAAACCCTGTTCGTCGCGGTGATATTGCGCCCAGTAGACTTCGCTCATGCGGGCATCGATCGCCGTCAGCACCTGGGTCGCGCCAGTCAGGCGGAAAGCGCCCTGCGCCAGCGTGGCCAACGTGGAGACGCCGATCATCGGCAAGTCGGCGCCTAGCGCCAACCCTTGCGCGATACCGATACCGATACGCACGCCGGTAAAACTGCCGGGGCCAAGGCCGAACGCCAACGCATCCATATCGCTCAGCGTCAGGCCCTGTTCGCTCAGGACTTGCTGAACCATCGGCAAAATACGCTGGGTATGTTCGCGGGGACAAACTTCAAATAATGCGTGGACTTTACCTTCATTCCACAACGCAACGGAACAGGCTTCCGTTGCGGTATCAAGCGCTAAAATTCGCGTAGACATGCCAACCTCAGGCGGGAAATAAACGTATAACGGCGCGCATGATAGCACAGAGTCGGAACGCCGTTACGCTTTGCGCGTCAGGAAATCCACCGCCTGCGGCAGGCTTCTTGTACGCGGCGCGGGCGGCAGACTATTGAGAAAGACTTCGCCGTAGGGACGCATCACCAGACGATTGTCGCAAATCACCAGTACGCCACGATCGTCGACATCGCGGATCAAGCGTCCCACCCCCTGCTTGAGGGTAATGACGGCGTCGGGCAACTGCACATCATTGAAGGGATCGCCGCCGCGCAGACGGCAGTCTTCCATGCGCGCTTTCAGTAGCGGATCGTCCGGCGAGGTGAACGGCAGTTTATCGATGATGACGCAGGACAGCGCATCGCCCCGCACGTCCACCCCCTCCCAGAAACTGCTGGTCGCCACCAGCAGCGCGTTGCCCGCCGCCAGAAACTGCGACAGCAACTGGGTTTTACTGGTTTCGCCCTGCAGCAAGACCGGTAGCGTCAGGCTGGCGCGAAACTCCGCGGCCAATTCACGCATCATCAAATGCGAGGTACACAGCATAAAGCAGCGCCCCTGATTAGCCTGAATCAGCGGCGTCAACATCTGCGCCAGCAGCTTACCGCTGCCCCGGCGCGCGGTTTCCGGCAGAAAACGCGGTACGCACAGCAGCGCCTGACGGGCATAGTCGAACGGACTCGGCAACAGCAACGTTTCGGCCTCTTCCAGTCCCAGCCGGGCGGTGAAATGATCCATTTTGTCGTTCACGGACAACGTAGCGGAGGTGAAGATCCAGCTCGCAGCCTTCTCTTTCATCACGTCATGAAAACGGTCAGACACCGACAGTGGCGTTAAAGCCAGCACAAAGTGGCGACTCGTGCATTCATACCAGTAGCTGTAACCGGGCTGTTGTACGTCCAGCAGCCGCTTCAACCGGTTACGGTAAATCGTGGCGCGTTCAAACGCGGCATCCAGCAGCGCGGAGCGCCCCAGAGAAAGCTTGGCGACGTCGTAACACAGCTCCAGCGCATCATCGAGCAGCAATAGCGCGCGCTGCAGTCCAGTATCCGTGACAACGTCACGAAGGTTGCCGCGATAACCGGGGTCGCCGAGCGCCAGGCGAAAATCCTGTGTGCTTTGCGACAACCGATCGGCGCTTTTCTGTAACTGCGCCGCGTCACGCACTTCGGTGCGATAGGCGATGATCATATCTCGCGCCAAATCGAACAGCTGTCGGCTGCTCAGTTGCTGACCGAAATATTGGCTGGCGATGTCGGGAATTTGATGGGCTTCGTCGAAAATCACAACGTCGCCGTCGGGGATCAGCTCGGCAAAACCGCTCTCTTTCACTACCCGATCCGCCAGATACAGATGGTGGTTAACCACCACGACATCAGCATCCATCGCCCGACGGCGCGCTTTGACCACGAAACACGCTTTATAGTGCGGGCAATCGTTGCCGAGGCAGTTGTCATTGGTGCTGGTGACCAACGGCCAGATATGGCTGTCTTCCGGCACATCGCGGCAGGCGCTGGTGTCGCCGTCGTCAGTCAGCGACGACCAGCTACGCAGCTTAACCAGCTCGCGCAGGTTATCTTTGGAAAGATCCCCCCGGTCATGGACTGCTGTTCCAGACGTTCAATACACAGATAGTTGGAGCGCCCTTTCAGCAACGCCAGTTTGCCGGGATAGTTAAGCGCACGCGCCACGGTCGGCAGATCGCGGCTGTACAGCTGATCCTGCAAAGCTTTGGAGCCGGTGGAAATAATCACTTTTTTTTCGGCGCGCAACGCGGGCGCCAAATAAGCGTAGGTTTTTCCCGTTCCGGTGCCCGCTTCAACCACCAGCGGCTTCTGCCGGGCGATGGCATCGGCGACGGCGGCCGCCATTTGCCGCTGCGGTTCTCGAGGCTTAAATCCCTTGATGGCCTTTGCCAATGCGCCCTCGGGGGCAAAATCATCGATCTCGTTTGCTGCTGCAGCCACGCGTTCTCTCTTTGCTGGGGAATAAATCGGCACCGGAGGCTCCGATGCGAGTGAGGGGATTATGCCAAGCTCGTCCCCCGGCCTCCACCTTAATATGTTGGCACGCCGTCGTTGGAAGCACGCGCCGCAGACGCTGTTCCTGTGTTTACCTCGGACAGGATGAATAGGTGGAACGCATGGTTAGCGCTAGGGCGGGAGGTTTTCTCCTCTGAAGCGAAAAGGTAAAATGGCGACGTTCGATAACGATAAATCAGGGATTTTGATTTTGAGCCATGTTTATACCTTTACGATTCCCAGCACACCCTTCACACCCAACGCAGGCTCCAGCGGATATTATTTGCGCCTCACTCACCAAGGCCATACGTTTTATACCCACAAAGCTAACTACAGCAACCCCGAACAATTTGAACGCCTATCCCCTCAGGGAAACTGGTACATTTGCGCCCATCGATTATGGGATGGAAGCTACTGGATACATTGGATTGCCGATGACAACGGTTTGATACTCGAACCTGAAAGCGCGTCTCAAAAAGTGGGGCCGATGCTGATTCAAAGCAGTGTGTCATTAGCGATAACGTTGCTGGCCGTCATCGCGTTGTACGTTTTTTTTCATTCTTCCCCGCCCTTGCCACGATCGCAGCGTTGGTCGGTATATTCGCGGGGATAGGAGCGTCAGTCAGTCTGAGCAACCTGTTCGCTTTTTATCATCCGGTAAGCAGATTGTCGTTGAAATATCTCGCTCAAGCGAAGACCCGGGACAGACGTTTTTTTACGTCACCCCCTACTAACACTTCCCATTTTATCGTCAAACAACTCGATGAACAGTGGCGTCGTCAGGCAAAAGGCAGCGATCTCCTGCTGGAAGGCAATGTGAATCACGTACAAGACATGTCATGGAGTGCAAGGAAAGGAGAGGATGAAGTCCGCTACAGAGCGTTCTTTTTTACCTGTGAATATCGCTCGCTGATCATGTGCTGGCATCAAAACGATTCGTCCGTACACCAACCGGTGCGTTTAACTTCCGCACCGCCGTTTATGGCCATCAACGACCGTATCAGCTGCATCTATGAACAAAAAGAGAAGAAGTCCATGCTGACACAGCGATTACCCAGCCAGACGCATAAAGTCATCAGCTTAATTAACCTGACGGAAGGCAGTGTTTATCGCCTTCGTGGCGAGGGCGTTCTCGGTATCAGGCCGAACATCATCGAGCGCTGTCCGCTTTATCTCCAGGGGTAACCGCGTCACTTACCCTCATCATAGAATAAAGGACTCACAGGCCCTAAGTGTCTCCTCGTCGACGCGTCGAACCGATGGGGAGACAACGCGCCGGACGCCTGAGGCCACCGCCTGACAACACATCACATCGTTGCCAGACGATGATCCGCCGCGTCTGGACCGCGTCGAGCATCAGTTACTCTTGCTGCCCGGCATCCTCTTCGTCATCTTCGAAGCGCGCGACGATACGCTCTCCCTGATGTCCCTGACGTAGCGCCTCCGCCACACGGGCAATGGCTTCGCCGCTGCTCATTCCTTCCGAAATCAAGCGGTGGATTTCTTCGACGGCTTGCTGCTGCTGTTCATGCGTGAGCGACGGAATACCTGCAAACATTTTTCTCTCCTGAATCTGGCGGGATCGTCCCGGCATCATTGACGTCGCACGTCTCACGAGTGTGGTACGCTTGCATTTTGTGATGCCTTCGTGTCCACGCGACCGGTATACTTCCGGTCACTACCCGTATGAGATCGCCCGAAAATCTATATGCCAATGTCGTTAGTCTACCATGCTCTGCCTTACCAACCGGACGCTTTGTTGACCCAGTTCGCCCCGCTCTCCGAGCTGCCCTGGGCGATGCTGTTGCACTCCGGCACCGCTGAACATACGCATAACCGGTTCGATATCCTGGTCGCCGATCCGCGCGTCACGTTACAGACCCGCGGCGACACCACGGAGATAGCCGAAGGCGGCAACGTTCAGACCTCACCGGCCGACCCG
Organism: Lonsdalea britannica; assembly: GCF_003515985.1. Classification (GTDB taxonomy): domain Bacteria; phylum Pseudomonadota; class Gammaproteobacteria; order Enterobacterales; family Enterobacteriaceae; genus Lonsdalea; species Lonsdalea britannica. The sequence goes on from NZ_CP023009.1 coordinate 3,165,521, forward strand.
TTCGAACTGCTGCAAGACCAGTTGAAACGATTAGGTCTGACCGCAACCCCGACGCCGGATCTGCCGTTTCAGGGCGGCGCATTGGGACTGTTTGGCTACGATCTGGGCCGTCGAGTGGAACGCCTGCCGACGCGGGCCGCACAGGATATCGATATCCCCGATATGGCCGTCGGTTTGTATGACTGGGCGCTGATCGCCGACCATCATCAGCGCAGGCTCACGCTAATCACATACGGCGACCCGACGCCACGACTCGCCTGGCTCAAAGCGCAACAGGACGCGCCTAACGACGCCTTCACGCTGACTTCCGCATGGCAGGCCAGCATGTCGCGGGAAGAGTACGGCGCCAAGTTTCGTCAGATTCAGGATTATCTGCACGCCGGCGACTGCTATCAGGTCAATCTGGCGCAACGCTTTCAGGCCCGTTATGAAGGCAGCGAGTGGCAGGCGTTCCTGCGTCTTTCCGCCAGCAATCGCGCGCCCTTTTCGGCCTTTATCCGACTCCCGCACAACGCGGTCATCAGCGTGTCGCCCGAGCGTTTCTTATGGTTGAACGACCATCATATTCAGACTCGCCCCATCAAAGGCACGCTGCCCCGCCAGCCTGACGCCGACGACGACGCCAGACAAGCGGAACGTCTGGCGGCCTCCACCAAAGATCGCGCGGAAAATCTCATGATCGTCGATCTGCTGCGCAACGATATCGGCCGCGTGGCCTCCCCGGCAGCGTCCGTGTGCCGGAGCTGTTTGTGGTCGAAGCTTTTCCGGCTGTGCATCATCTGGTCAGCACCATTGAAGCGGAACTGCCCGCAGAGCTGCATGCGACCGACCTGTTGCGGGCTTGTTTCCCCGGCGGCTCTATCACCGGCGCGCCGAAAGTCCGGGCGATGGAGATCATCGAAGAGCTGGAGCCGCAGCGCAGGACGGCTTATTGCGGCAGCGTCGGCTATCTGAGCCTCTGCGGCACCATGGATACCAATATTACCATCCGCACGCTCGTCACCGACCGAGGTTCCATTTACTGCTGGGCCGGCGGCGGGATTGTCGCCGACAGTCAGGAGCAGGCGGAATATCAGGAAACGTTCGATAAGGTCGGACGTATTCTGCCTTTACTGTTGTCCCATGCTTGATGGCGATGTGGCGAGGAGCTGACGTGACAGACACGATCCTGCAAAACCCTGCGATGACCGCTGAGGCCGATCCGCCATTCGATTTGGCGCAGTTCATCACCCGTTTTCAGTTGCAAACGCCGGAAGCGACGCCGCCCAGCCGCTATCAGCGACAGGCTGCCGTACTGGTGCCGATTATTCGCCGTTACGAACCCACATTGCTGTTGACCCGACGTGCCGCGAACCTCCGCACACACGCGGGTCAGGTCGCCTTTCCCGGCGGCGCGGCCGACCTGGAAGATCCTTCCCTGATCGCCACTGCGCTGCGGGAAGCGTATGAAGAGGTGGCAATCCCGACGTCCCGCGTTCAGGTGCTCGGCACGCTGCCCTCGCAAGACAGCGTCAGCGGCTTTCAAGTCACCCCGGTGGTGGGCCTGCTGCCCCCCGACATGACGTTCACGGCGCAGGCGGACGAGGTGGCCGCCCTCTTCGAGATGCCGCTACGGGAAGCCTTTGCCTTACACCGCTATCATGGGCTGGAGATCGAGCGCGAACACCGCCGACATCGCGTTTATCTACGCAGCTATCAGCAGCAGTGGGTGTGGGGACTGACCGCGACAATTATTCGCCAGCTCGCGTTGCAGGTCGAGGCGCTTTGAACGCCAACGCACGACTTTGATCTCTCCCGGTATTCGCCCCTTTCGATAGCGCCCAAGCGCGGTGCGCACGTCGTCAGCAAGGCGTGTTTACCGTTCTACCGACCTCGGGCGTGTCATCGGAAACACGTTCGACACCACCCTGTGCCGTCTCGATTTAGCCCCACTTCACGTAATGACGGCTTTTAATCCGGACGACTCGCATAACCGCTGTACACCTTGCCGTTTCCCCTCTTTAGCATTAGATTTTTGTGGGCTTCACGCCTGCATTAAATAAGTTTATTTCATGCGAAAAGACGCTTTCCAACTGGGGATTACCACTACAATAGCGCCCATATTTAGCCGCCTAATAAAGGCATTCGACGGACGTTTAAAGGAGTGGTGCGTGATAAGCGTTTTCGACATGTACAAAATCGGCATCGGGCCGTCCAGTTCTCACACTATTGGACCGATGAAGGCCGGTAAACAGTTCGTCGATGAACTGGAGCAGGTCGGCCTTCTCGCCAACACGGATAGCGTAAAGGTAGACATTTATGGCTCGCTGGCGTTGACCGGCAAAGGCCACCATACGGATATTGCGATCATTCTGGGGCTCGCTGGCAATCAGCCAGATACCGTTGATATCGATGCCATTCCCACGTTCATTCAGGATGTCGCCCTCCACCAGCGTTTGCCGCTGAACGGGCAGCATGACGTGACGTTTTCCCAGACGGAAGATCTGACGTTCCATTGGGACAATCTGCCGCTGCATGAAAATGGCATGACGCTGAGCGCATACGCGGGCAATACGTTGATTTACCGTCAAACCTACTACTCTATCGGCGGCGGATTTATCGTTGACGAAGCTCACTTTGGTCAACCGGTCATCGCCCCCGTTGAGGTGCCCTATCCTTACGATTCAGCGCAGCAGCTGCTCGCATTGTGTAAGGCTAACGGTCTGTCCATCTCCGCACTGATGTTACGCAACGAGCGCGCGATTCGGCCTCAGGCCGAGATCGATGACTATTTTGCGAATGTCTGGCGCGCCATGAGCCAGTGCATCGACCGCGGTCTTAATACTGAAGGACTGCTGCCCGGCCCGCTACGCGTTCCCCGGCGTGCGGCCGCGCTGCGACGTATGCTCATGTCATCCACCGCCCTGACGCAAGATCCTATGTCCGTCGTAGATTGGGTCAATATGTTCGCTTTGGCCGTCAATGAAGAAAATGCGGCGGGCGGTCGCGTCGTCACGGCGCCGACCAACGGGGCCTGCGGCATCGTACCTGCCGTACTGGCGTACTACGATCGCTTCATTGAGCCCGTCGGTCCGCAGGTGTTCTTGCCCTATTTCATGACAACAGGCGCAATCGGGATTTTGTACAAAATGAATGCCTCCATTTCGGGCGCTGAGGTCGGCTGTCAGGGCGAAGTCGGGGTGGCATGCTCGATGGCTGCGGCCGGTCTGACCGAACTGCTGGGCGGCAGTCCTGAACAGGTCTGCGTCGCCGCTGAGATTGGCATGGAGCACAATCTGGGGCTGACCTGCGATCCGGTCGCCGGTCAGGTACAGGTGCCCTGTATTGAGCGCAATGCTGTTGCGGCCGTCAAAGCGATCAACGCATCGCGCATGGCCATGCGGCGCACGTCCGAGCCTCGCGTGTCGTTAGATAAAGTGATCGAAACGATGTATGAAACCGGTAAGGATATGAATGCGAAATATCGGGAGACGTCGCGCGGCGGATTGGCAATCAAAGTCCAATGTGATTAAACGGCGCCGAATGTAGAAGGCTGTGCGCGGATGCGCACAGCCGATAGCGAAGCGAGTTACGCCTCTTCGTCTTGATCCTGTTGGTCAACGACGCGTTCAATACGCACCAGTTCGATACGGTATTCGCTGGCCGCCATGATGGTAAATCTCAGGTGGCTGAACTCCAGCACCTCTCCAACATGCGGGAACTCATTGCTGTGAGCCAGCAGCAATCCGGCGAGCGAGGTGTAATCCTCTTTCGGGTCCACCAGATCCTGCATGTCCAGCGCCTGCTGCAGCGAGTGCAGATCGGTTCCGCCCTTCACCAGCCAGCCAGTGGCGTCGGCGACAATCTCCGGCGTTTCATCCTCGTCAGGGAATTCACCGGCGATCGCTTCCAGCACGTCCAACGGCGTCACCAGACCCTGTACGACGCCAAATTCGTTGGTCACCATCACCAGACTGCCTTTCGCGCGTCGCAGGACCGGCAGCAGATTGATGACATCCAACGTTTCCGGCACCACGATAGGCGACGTCACGGCGGCGAAGGTTTCCACATCCTGACCCTCTTCCAGCGCCACCAGCAGATCTTTCGCACGCACGACGCCCACCAGCTCGTCCAGCTCACCACGGCAGACCGGGAACAAGCTATGCGGCGTATCCAGCAGCTGAATGCGGATCTCTTCCGTGGAGCGTTCGCTATCCACCCAGGAAATTTCCGTCCGCGGCGTCATGACGCTGCGCAGTGAACGCGATGCCAGCGTCAGGACACCGCTGATCATATAGCGCTCTTCCTCGGCGAATGTCTCTTCGATACGCGCCTGAGGCTGTTCTTCATCATCCTGTTCGTTGTGTTTGGCGCGTGCGCCCATCAGACGCAAAATCGCTTCGGCGGTACGCTCACGCATGGGGCGATGAGACTGGTGCTTAGCGAAGTTATGACGCGCAATCTGATTAAACAGTTCGATGACGATGGAGAAACCGATCGCCGCGTAGAGGTATCCCTTAGGAATATGGAAACCAAAACCTTCGGCCACCAGGCTAAGCCCGATCATCAGCAGGAAGCTCAGACAGAGCACCACGACCGTGGGGTGTTCATTCACGAAGCGCGTCAGCGGTTTGGAAGCCAGCAACATCACGCCCATGGCGATGATCACCGCGGTCATCATGATACCCAGGTGGTTAACCATCCCGACGGCGGTGATTACCGCATCCAGAGAGAACACCGCATCGAGAATCACGATCTGAATGACAACGGCCCAGAAATTGGCATGCTCGCGGCTGGCGTTAGGATCGTGCGGACGGTTTTCTAACCGCTCATGCAGCTCCATCGTCGCCTTAAAGAGAAGGAATATCCCCCGGCAAGCAGAATCAGGTCGCGACCGGCAAAGCTGAATTCACCGACGTGGAACAGGGGACGCGTCAGCGTCACCATCCAGGAAATCAACGAAAGTAGTCCCAGACGCATCAACAGTGCGAGCGACAGGCCGATGATACGGGCCTTGTCACGCTGTTTCGGCGGGAGCTTATCCGCCAGAATCGCGATAAACACCAGGTTGTCGATGCCCAGAACAATTTCGAGTACCACCAACGTCAATAAGCCTGCCCAGATTGAAGGATCTAGCAAAAATTCCATGTCAGACTCCGAAAAATGAACGAACTAATGACATTAATGTCACGGCGTTTTTGAATAAGGTTGAGATGTGTGCACGATCGGCTTGAGGCTGATGTGGGCCGGAAGGGCCGGTTAAGAAGTACCAATCACCCGCCGCAGCCGGTGTAATAGAAATGAATCGTCGATGACAGTCCATAGGAAAGGCGTCCGCCTGTAACTCCTCTTTAATTGAAAGAAAGTTAACTCTAGCAGGTTGTTTCTGGTTTTAACAAAGTTTTTCTATAGTCGCACTTTCTTCGCCAATATTGATAACAAGACCACACTTTTAACTATTCATATAACTGATTACTTTCCGCCCCGAATGATTGGAGATCGTCATCACACTATTTATTTTTTCGCAACATAAAATAAGTCGCGGCTGACTGAGACATTTCCGAACAGCTTGAATCGTTTCATAGCTCGTCCCAGACGGAATTCGCTTTCTTGATAACACAGACTCGGAAAAGCCTTTTGTGCACTTTTGTCAACAAAATGGGAAACCATTCACTTAGGCGTATCCCGTCATCTCTGTACACAGCACACCTGATAATGAAGGGTGTTTAACGAGGAGGTAGCAAGTGAGTATCGCAATTATCTTATGCACTCACGGTGCCACTGCCGGGCCCTTACTCAATACGGCTGAAATGATCCTGGGAAAACAGGACAACGTCGGTTGGATTGATTTTGTTCCCGGCGAAAATGCAGAAACACTGTTGGAAAAATACGAGACCAAGCTCGGCGAGCTGGATACGGATCAGGGCGTTCTCTTCCTGGTTGATACCTGGGGAGGCAGCCCTTTCAACGCGGCGAGCCGCCTGGTCATGGATAAACAAAACCATGAGGTGGTCACCGGGACCAACATCCCCATGCTGGTTGAAACGTTTATGGCGCGTGACGATGATCCGCGCTTTGCCGATTTGGTCGCCATCGCCCTCGAAGCGGGTCGCGCGGGCGTCAAAGCGCTGAAAACGGCGGATGCCGCTCCTGCCAAACCCGCGGCGAAGCCCTCCGCCGCCCCCATGGCCACCCCTGGCTCCGGCGGCCACATGAAAATCGGTTTGGCGCGTATCGATGACCGGTTGATTCATGGCCAGGTCGCCACCCGCTGGACGAAAGAAACCAACGTCAACCGCATCATCGTTGTCAGCAATGAAGTGGCGGCCGACAATGTGCGCAAAACGCTGCTGACGCAGGTGGCTCCGCCCGGAGTCAGCGCGCATGTGGTGGATGTCGCGAAAGCGATTCGTGTCTACAACAATCCCAAATATGCGGGCGACCGCGTCATGCTGCTATTCACCAATCCGACCGATGTCGAGACGCTGGTTGAAGCCGGTGTGGAGTTGCCGTCAGTCAATATTGGCGGCATGGCCTACCGACAAGGAAAAATACAGGTCAATAACGCCGTATCCATAGACGAAAAAGATATTGAGGCATTCCGCAAGCTGGCTGCGCGCGGCATTGAACTTGAGGTCCGTAAAGTTTCAAGCGACAGCAAGATCAATATGATGGATTTAATTAACAAGGCGACTCGTTAATACACCAAATATAGTGATGCGTAACCATTTAAACACTTAGAACGCTATTCATACAGGAGAAGTACAATGGAGATCACCACGCTTCAAATTGTGCTGATATTTATCGTAGCTTGTATATCAGGAATGGGTTCCATTCTTGATGAGTTCCAGTTTCATCGTCCTTTAGTGGCCTGTACCTTAATTGGTTTTGTTCTCGGAGATATTAAGACCGGTATTATTATCGGCGGAACATTGGAAATGATTGCCTTGGGCTGGATGAATATCGGGGCCGCCGTGGCCCCCGATGCCGCCCTGGCTTCCATCATTTCCACCATTCTGGTTATAGCTGGCGGACAGAGCGTCGGCGCCGGGATCGCGCTGGCTATTCCGCTGGCAGCGGCGGGTCAGGTGCTGACGATTATTGTCCGGACCATCACCGTGGCTTTCCAGCATGCGGCGGACAGCGCAGCCGAGCGCGGCAACCTGTCGGCCATCAGTTGGCTCCATATCTCCGCTCTGTTGTTGCAGGCCATGCGTATTGCCATTCCGGCCGTACTCGTCGCGATTTCCGTCGGAACCGAAGTGGTTCACACCCTGCTGTCCTCCATACCGGACGTCGTCACTAACGGCCTCAATATCGCGGGCGGCATGATTGTTGTGGTCGGTTACGCGATGGTCATCAACATGATGCGCGCCGGCTATCTGATGCCGTTCTTTTACCTCGGCTTCGTCACCGCGGCCTTCACTAACTTCAACCTGGTGGCCCTGGGTGTGATTGGCGTCGTGATGGCCATGCTGTATATCCAGCTCAGTCCGAAATACAACAAGGTTCAAGGCGCAGCGGCTCCCGCCCAAGGCAATAACGATCTCGACAACGAACTGGATTAACCGGAGTGACATCATGACTGATTCAACCGAAGTAAAAAAACTCACTGCCAGCGACGTGCGAGGCGTGTTTATTCGCTCTAACCTGTTTCAGGGATCGTGGAACTTCGAGCGTATGCAAGCGCTCGGCTTCTGTTTCTCGATGGTGCCGGTGATTCGGCGCTTATACCCGGAAAATTCGGATGAACGCAAACAGGCCATCAAGCGCCATCTGGAGTTCTTCAATACCCACCCCTTCGCCGCCGCCCCGATACTGGGCGTCACCATGGCGATGGAAGAACAGCGGGCCAATGGCGCCCCCATCGACGACGGCGCTATCAACGGACTTAAAGTGGGGCTGATGGGGCCATTAGCCGGCGTCGGGGATCCTATCTTTTGGGGAACCGCCCGTCCGGTATTCGCCGCACTCGGTGCTGGGATTGCCATGACGGGTAGCCTGCTCGGCCCGGTCTTGTTCTTCGTGCTCTTTAATCTGGTGCGTCTGCTGGTGCGTTATTACGGCGTCGCTTACGGTTACAAAAAAGGCGCGGATATCGTCAGCGATATGGGCGGAGGTCTTCTGCAAAAAATGACGGAAGGGGCGTCCATCCTCGGCCTGTTTGTCATGGGCGCATTGGTTAACAAGTGGACGCACGTTAACATTCCCATGGTGGTGTCGCGTGTGACCGGTCAGGATGGACAGACCACGGTCACGACCGTGCAATCCATTCTCGACCAACTGATGCCGGGTCTGGTGCCACTGCTGCTGACTTTCGGCTGTATGTGGCTGCTTCGCCGCAAGGTAAACGCACTTTGGCTGATCATGGGCTTCTTCGCGATCGGCATTTTTGGTTACTGGATTGGTCTTCTGGGTCTGTAACGTTCTCCTGCCGGGGAGGGTTGTTGCTGTCCCCGGCCCATTTATGGAGTCGCCATGAGTTTCTCCGATATCGTCATTATCCTCTGCATCGCCCTCACCCTTATCTACGCCGTTTATGATGAATTTATGATGGACCGACGCAAAGGCCCGACACGTCTGCGAATTTTATTACGCCGTCGTAGTCATTTAGATGCGTTAATTTATATCGGGTTGATTGGCATTTTAATCTATAAAAATATCACGAGTTACGGGACTACATTAACGACTGTATTACTGTTCTCGCTGATATTGATGGTTATTTATCTTTCTTTCATTAGATACCCAAAATTGTTATTTAAACCGCAAGGTTTCTTTTATGAGAATATCTTTATTTCTTATGGGAGAATAAAAAAAATTACATTATCCGAGGACGGCATTCTGGTTATTTCTCTGGAGAAAAAAGCGTTGCAAATCAGCGTCAACGAGTTAGATGACTTGGAAAGAATCTATCAGTTTATGATTGAAAATCAATGAATTGAAATCATGCGAACCAACGAGGAATGACTGAAAGATAATCAGCATCATGCCTATCGGTTATTATCCATGCAATCCATGCAGTCATCCATCTGGATTGTTTCACAGATGTCAAAGGTGAAAATAATTATCAGTTGCGTTTGTTTTCCTTAATCTATTTATTGTTGTTTAGCTCGGAAATAATATGTTAAGGTTGCGCGGTCATTTGGGGAGTAGCCAATTTCTGACGATTTTTTATCAGGAATGTTCGTGTCAACATGCTCGTTTTTCTAAAAAACGTGGTGCGAACGGCCAGACAGGCAGGCGAGACCATATGCACGCGATCTATTATCTGGTTGGGGGATAGATAGCGTGATATGGAGAAATGCCCCGCCGAGGCTATTTACAATGAATCTATCAGCAACTTTAATTCTTGCCTTTGGCATGTCCATGGATGCTTTCGCCGCTTCAATCGGTAAAGGCGCCGCCTTACACAAGCCCCGCTTCAGCGAAGCCGTCCGTACCGGACTTATTTTCGGTCTTATAGAAGCTATTACGCCTTTGATCGGTTGGGGCCTCGGCTTTTACGCCAGCCGCTTCATCATCGAATGGGATCATTGGGTCGCTTTCAGCCTGCTGTTTATCCTCGGCGCGCGTATGATTGTCGAAGGATCCAAGGGGGAAGACACCTCGTCTCAATCTGGAAAAATCCGCAAACACGGTCTCTTCACGTTAGTCTGCACCGCTATCGCCACCAGTCTCGACGCCATGGCGATAGGAGTGGGACTCGCTTTCTTGCAGGTCAATATTGTTCATACCGCGATGGTGATTGGCTGCGCCACCATGATTATGGTGACCTTCGGAATGATGATTGGCCGTTACGTCGGACCGTTGCTCGGCAAAAAAGCCGAGATCATGGGAGGCGTGGTGTTGATTGGTATCGGTTGTAATATTCTCTACAGTCACCTGTCCAATCTGGCCTGATAGATGAGGCAGGTGCAGCGACTCTTTCGCTGTCCTGCCTATCCATTTATCCATTACCGCTACAACTTGCGGTGAGTTCGAATCAGAAAATCCGTTTCACATTCAAACAACGATTCTGCCATTAATGTTGCCATCACTTCCGGCGTCGCTTTCCATGCAAAAGGCGTCATCTGCAACAAGGCTGCTGCTTCCTCTCCCGTCAGCGACAACGTGTAGCGAAGCGTTTCCGTGTTCTCCAGTTCAAATCCCACCAGCATTTCTTCCTTCATCGGATGCAGTTTTACATCTCGATAAATGCGTTCTTTTAGCTGATATAAATGCCGTGGACCTGGGGAAACCGTCATCACCAAACCGCCCGGCTTCACGACGCGATCCAGCTCTTTATCGTTACACGGAGCGTAGATCTTCAATACCGCATCTAATGAGTGCGCGTTGAACGGCAAGCGCTGACTCGACGCAACGCAAAAATTCACCTGACGGTAGCGGCGAGCGGCGCGTTGAATCGCCACTTTAGAGACATCTAAACCGAACACCTGTACGCCAGCATCCGCCAGGCATGATGATAAAGCATCGGTGTAGTACCCTTCGCCACAGCCAATATCCAGCACTGACTCAACCTGCCCCGTCATCTGGTTCGTCAGCGCATCGCAAAGATGACTCCGTAGAGGCAAATAATGACCTGCGTCCAAAAAAGCGCGGCGGGCTTGCATCATCTCCGCGTTGTCTCCGGGTTGTTTCGACCGTTTGAACTGCACCGGGAGGAGGTTAACGTACCCTTCTTTCGCGCGATCAAAATGGTGCTGTCCGCAGGTCCAGCGGGAGGATTCTGGTTGGAGGGGCTGATGGCACAGGGGACATTGATACGGCGCAGACGACATCTTGTTACCTTTTTGTTGCATACTTTGGCTTACGACAAAAACAAAAAACCCGCATCGAGGCGGGTTTTATTACGCAGAATTTGTAAATTACAGTGCAGTAACGTTTACTGCTGAAGGACCTTTCTGGCCATCCTGAATTTCAAACTCAACGTTCTGGCCTTCAGCCAGAGTTTTGAAGCCGTTACCCTGGATTGCAGAGAAATGTACGAATACATCTTTGCTGCCGTCAGCCGGAGTAATGAAGCCAAAACCTTTAGACTCGTTGAACCACTTAACCTGACCTTTAATCTTTGCCATTTCAATATTTCCTTTAAACGTTCTAGACCGCCCGAGGGCGTTGTACAGATAAACTTGAGTCGTTGCTGCTAGAGGCACCAAAGTAAGGATCGACAGAGAAGTGGTATTCAACGTGAACGTTAGTACTCAAGACTTCTTTACGGAAAATGCCATTCATATACAGAACTGAACCTCGTTTCATCCAAATGCGTTATCACATACTCTGTGATCCTTGGCAAGCCATTTTTTACCAATGACCGGCACGACGCACAAATTCGTATATTTCATGCTTTATTCACATATCTATTTCTAATAACTGGCATTATTAGTGCGCAGTTTGATGATAAAAATGAATACGCGAGATAACCTTACTTTGGTTAGCATTATTATGGCACCCTACCGTGAGGTCGCCACCATCCTGATTAATTAATTTTTTATTATTGGTAAAGACCTCAAAATGTGATTGAACATTAAAACATCAGTCACGATAAGTACTAACATTTAACGCTTGGTCTTTAATGCCTCCCCCACTTCCTTGTCTGCGGATATACGCGATTCAATCCCACATTTGGACCCATCGGTACCTCTGAAACCGTTACTTTCGCCTTTCGATAATGATGTGCTGAAGCCTACGTCATTAGATTCGTGAGTTTCATGACGCTGACGTCTATGAAGTCTCGTTGTGTCATCAGGAGCTAATAACTGATTCTGGCCACAAAACCACCCTCTCACTACATCCACACAAAGATTGTAACATTTTACGATATTCATTAATCTTGCGCTAACCTCATATCGGATGCCGATACCCTCTGCGACGAGCGCTTTGGTCAGGTTTGCTGACCGACGATTGTTTAGAATTTGAAGAGATTGACACCTTTCAGGGAGCATCATACCATCCATAAATGATAACCATTATCATTTAAACAATTAAGTCAGCCTCTGAGGATCTCGAATGAAGCCGTTCCGAAACTGTCTTGCCTTCTCGTCTCATGCCCTCATCGGGATATTTTTCAGTGTATTCACCTTAGCCCCCGCGCACGCGGCGGAGAAATTTCGTGTCGTCACAACCTCCACGATTATTCAGGATATGGCCCAAAACGTGGCTGGCGATGCCGCGACGGTGGTTTCCATCGCTAAGGCGGGCGCGGATATCCACGATTATCAACCGACACCGAGAGACATCGTCAAAACCCAATCGGCTCAGCTAATTTTGTGGAACGGGATGAATCTGGAGCGTTGGTTCACACGCTTTTTCGAGAACATTAAAAACGTGCCTGCCGTGGTGGTAACTGAAGGCATTACACCTCTCCCCATCAGAGAAGGCGCCTACAACGGCAATCCGAATCCTCACGCCTGGATGTCTCCTTCCAACACACTGATTTATGTTGAGAATATCCGCCAGGGGCTGGTGAAGTACGATCCCACCCATACCGCGATTTATAACGAGAACGCCCGCGTCTATGCCGAAAAAATCAAAGCCATTGACGCCCCGCTGCGCGAACGACTCGCTCGCATTCCCGAGGATCAACGCTGGTTGGTGACCAGCGAAGGTGCGTTTAGCTACCTCGCCAAAGATTATCAGTTGGGAGAGATTTACCTGTGGCCCATCAATGCCGATGAACAAGGCTCGCCGCAACAAGTCCGCCGGGTTATCGATCAGGTTCGTCAGAAGCACATTCCGGTGATCTTCAGCGAAAGCACCGTATCCGATAAGCCCGCGCGTCAGGTCAGTAAGGAAACCGGGGCCAAATACGGCGGTGTTCTGTATGTCGACTCCCTGTCTACGCCGGACGGCCCTGTGCCCAGTTATCTGGATCTGCTTCGCGTTACGGTGGACACCATAGCGAAAGGATTCGAACGATGAGCCAAACAGCCGCAGCAGCGCTCGGTCCGCTGTCATTGGACGTACAGTCAGTATCCGTCACCTATAACAACGGCCATCAGGCCATCCATGACGCCTCTTTTTCGTTGACCGACGGCACAATTTGCGCGCTGGTCGGCGTCAACGGCAGCGGCAAATCCACGCTGTTCAAAAGCATTATGGGGCTGGTGAAACCCACCAGCGGCGCGGTACAGCTGAATCAGCAACCTATCTCTGTCGCCCTGAAACAAAACCTGGTCGCCTATGTACCGCAAACCGAAGAGGTCGACTGGAATTTCCCAGTGCGCGTTTCCGACGTCGTCATGATGGGACGTTACGGCAAGATGAACTTCCTACGGATACCGGGGGCGAAAGATAAAGCCCTCGTCGCGGAAGCGCTGGAGCGCGTCGGGCTGTCCGCCCTGCGCGATCGCCAAATCGGCGAGCTGTCCGGCGGACAGAAAAAACGTGTTTTCCTCGCGAGAGCGTTGGCTCAACAGGGCCGCGTTTTATTGTTGGACGAACCGTTTACCGGCGTGGATGTTAAAACAGAAAATGCCATCGTCGACCTGCTACGCGCCCTTCGGGCTGAAGGACATCTCATCCTCGTCGCCACCCACAATCTCGGTAGCGTGCCGGAGTTCTGCGACCACGTCATTTTGGTCAACCGCACCGTACTTGCCGCCGGCCCCACTCACAGTACCTTCACCCAGTCTAATCTGGAGAAAACTTTTGGCGGCGTACTTCGCCACATCAATTTGGGGGGAACCCACCTGCACGATGATGACGATAGTCGCTGTGTCACGGTACTGACGGATGATGAGCGCCCGGCCGTATTCTATGGCTCCACGAAAAGCGATCCGCCGACGTTCAGCCAGTTGCCGGGGGAGAAAAAAACGCCATGAGCGAATTACTCCTTCCCTTTAGCTACGACTATATGCTGAAAGCCATCTGGGTCAGTGGCATGGTCGGCGCCGTCTGCGCATTTCTTTCCGCCTATCTGATGCTGAAGGGCTGGTCTTTAATGGGCGATGCACTGTCACATTCGGTCGTTCCCGGCGTCGCCGGCGCCTATGCGTTGGGCTTGCCTTATGCCGCTGGCGCATTTTTCAGCGGGATGCTGGCCGCGTTGGCTATGACATTTGTCAAACACCTGACACGCCTGAAAGAAGACGCCATCATCGGCTTTATCTTTTCGACCTTCTTCGCCGTCGGACTGCTGATCATTTCGCTGAACCCAACATCCATCAACGTGCAGTCGATTATCTTCGGCAATATACTCGGTATCGCCGATGAAGACGTCCTGCAGGTGCTGGTCATCATCACTGTCACCTTCATTATCTTGTGCCTGCGTTGGAAGGATTTGCTGGCCGTGTTTTTCGACGAAAACCATGCCAGCTCGATCGGTCTGTCGCCGATGAGGCTGAAAATATTGTTCTTTACCCTATTGAGCGCCTGTACCGTCGCGGCGCTACAAACCGTCGGCGCGATTTTGGTGATCGCGATGGTGATTACGCCGGGCGCGACGGCCTATCTGCTGACCGACCGGTTTGGTTACCTGATTTTGATCTCAATCGCGGTGGGCACGCTGACCAGTGCGATAGGCGCTTATGTCAGTTTCTTCCTCGACGGCGCCACCGGCGGCATCATTGTCACGCTACAAACGCTGGTGTTCCTGATCGCCTTTGTGTTTGCGCCGAAACATGGTCTGCTGGCCGCACGTCGCCAACGGCGGCAGGCCAGCCGGGGAGAGCACGTATGAGTTTGCTTCACTGGATTATCGACCCGCTGAGTTACCCCTTCATGCAACGTGCCCTATTGGCAGCGGTGATCACCGGCGTCGTTTGCGCGGTGCTGTCCTGTTATTTGGTGCTAAAGGGCTGGTCGTTGATGGGAGATGCGATTTCCCACGCCGTGCTGCCGGGGATTGTGCTGGCCTTTTCGCTTGGTATTCCACTGGCCATAGGCGCGTTCGCCTCGGGCCTGTTTTGCGCGGTCGCCACCGGGTATGTAAAAACCCACTGCCGGGTGAAAGAGGATACCGTCATGGGGATTATTTTCTCCGGTATGTTCGCGCTGGGACTGGTGATGTTTGCCCGCGTCGACAGCGACCAGCATCTCTCTCACATCCTGTTTGGCAACGTGCTGGGGATTTCATCGGATGATCTGTGGCAAATCGCCATTATCGCTGCCGTCACACTATCCATCGTGCTGCTGCGCCGCCGGGACTTCATGTTGTATTGCTTTGACCCTAACCACGCCCGAGTGATCGGACTGCCGGTAACCTGGCTGCACTATGGGCTGTTATGCCTGCTGTCGCTGACCATCGTCGCCTCATTGCAGGCCGTTGGCGTCATTCTGGTCATCGCCATGCTGATCGCTCCCGGCATCATCGCTTATATGATCTGCAAGACGTTTGACCGCATGCTGTTCGTCGCGACGATCGTATCCGTTTTATCCTGCGTTTCAGGCACGCTGGTCAGTTTTTATATCGATGGCGCAACCGGTCCTTGTATCGTCATTATTCAGGCATGTTTGTTTGCTGCCGCACTGAGTTACCACCAAATACGTTCTCGCCGCCCGCGCGTCAGCGCCTAATCGCACAAATTCAGACCGCCGACCGTGACAAGAGATTGCGGTTGGCGGTATGGTAAGTCTAACGCTGCTTTTTTAACCACAACACTTCAATACCCTACCCGCCGCCCGCTCAAATCGAAACAACGGCCGACGGTGACAAATTTCAGAGGACACAACTTACACACGTAACGATATAGCGCATCATTCCAACAGGAGGTTTCTCTATGTGGCACTCGATCGGTCAATTATTGGCAGAATACCTGGGGCCGGGAGAATTACAGGATCGCAGGGAACTGCCGGGCGGGGAGATCCATTCCGCAGGTTATCTTCGTTACGGCGAGCAAGATGTCTTTATCAAAAGCGACACCCGGGAAATGTTGCCGAAATTTCGGGCGGAGGCGGAACAGCTCGAGCTATTAGCCCGCAGCGAAACGGTACACGTTCCTCAGGTGTATGGCGTCGGCAGCCACCGGGACGTCAGCTTTCTTCTACTGCAATACATTGAATTTAAACCCCTGGATGCGCACGGCGCATGGCGCCTCGGCGAACAGCTGGCACGCCTGCATCAGTGGAGCGAGCAACCTCAGTTTGGTTTCGACTTCGATAACGATCTCTCCACCACCCCTCAGCCCAATGCCTGGCAGCGCCGCTGGTCCAGCTTCTTCGCCGAACAGCGTATCGGCTGGCAACTGCAGCTGGCCGCGGAAAAAGGGATGTTTTTCGGCGATATCGATACGTTGATTTCAGCCGTAGAACAAAAACTCTCCGGCCACCAGCCGCCGCCTTCATTGCTGCATGGCGACTTGTGGTCGAATAACTGGGGGAACAGCGCCAATGGGGTGTATTTGTTCGATCCGGCCTGCTACTGGGGCGATCGTGAGTGCGATCTGGCGATGCTGCCGCTGATGCCAGCGCTACCGCCGCAAATCTACGACGGTTATCAACACGTCTGGCCGCTGGAAAAGGGATTTTTGGAACGGCAACCGATTTACCAAATTTATACGCTGCTTAATCGGGCAAATCTTTTTGGTGGGGAATTTATCGCGGCCGCTCAACGGGCAATCGATGCCCAGTTACACGCTGCGGACTCGCATTGACGGAGTGGGAGTGGGCCTCGCCCACTCTCATTCTCGTTGTCAGGCAATCAGACCGATGACTTTTAACACGACATAACCAATAGCGGCGACGATGATCGGCAAAATGTACAGCGGGAAGAATTGCAGCAGCACGGTATGACGGGGAAGCTTGACCCGGGTTTCCAGCTCTTCACGCGTTTTCCCGTCACTGCCTTTGGCGTTTTCCAGGATCATCTGATCTTCCAGACCTTCACGAATATGCTTCACCTGCCGCGAAAGACGCGCGCCGGACACCTGCAACGCCAGTCCAACAAAGATCAGGATATAAATGAGCCAGAACATCATGGTCGGCGAAGCAAAGGCGCGGCTAAAATCCGGCACCGGCGAGTTATACCAAAAGAGATTGAGAAACGGTGTGTTGAAGCGAAGGACTTCCACGACCAAATGCAAAAAGTCCTGCATCACCCCATTTATGCCCTGCTTTCTCTCCGTGAAGTCATAAATGACATTCGCCAGAGATATGATCGTTGAAAGCACGGCCGGAATAAAAATGATCCATCCCGCGATACGCTTAACCACGGCGATGAGGCCTGCCTGTTGATACGTCATGAGTTCCCCTTGATGAGTGACGCAGCCTAAATATCTCAATGAGATAACACTTAGTGTAGACACATAAAAACCCGTTAGCAGGGTACTTCAGGTTTCCAACGAGTCAACGTTTTCTTGAGGGATGGCCTTTTGAAGCAATGATTTAGCGTCTAACTGGTTTATAATTGCCACTCTCTTTGATTGTCCCCACCACAGGAGCCCAACCCTATGCCTGCTATTTACCCCATCGACGCGGCCATTTTTGACATGGACGGATTGCTGATTGACTCCGAACCGTTCTGGGAGCGCTCCATACATGAAATCATCAGCGGATTGGGCGTGGACATGTCATCAACCGACGGCATGCCGGACCTGCTGGGTCTTCGCATCGATATGGTCGTTGCGCTCTGGTATCAGCATTCTCCCTGGAAAGGGCCCAGCAAAGAAGAAGTCACCACCCGCATCATCAAACGCACCATTCAGAGCGTGGAAGAAACTCGTCCTTTATTGCCTGGCGTGGAGCAGGCTCTGCAACTGTGCCGCAGTCAAAATCTGAAAATTGGGCTGGCTTCGGCCTCGCCGCTGTTTATGCTGGAACAGGTGTTGGAGATGTTTAATTTGCGCGGTTACTTCGACACGCTGATGTCCGCAGACCAACTTCCCTATAGCAAGCCGCATCCTGAGGTCTATCTGCGGGCTGCACAAGCGCTGGAGGTTTCCCCTCTCGCCTGCGTCACGCTGGAAGACTCGGTCAATGGCATGATCGCGACCAAGGCTGCCCGCATGCGCTCTATCGTCGTTCCGGCGGCAGAGATGCGCAACGACGCGCGCTGGGCGTTGGCGGACGTCAAATTGGAGTCGCTGCAACAACTCACCGCCGCCCACATATCCTGAACCACATCGCGGTGCTCCGTGCGTCTGGAGCACCCGTTCATCCCGCTTAAATCCAGCACTGACTTACCCGTTTTTTCCTTACAAAAAACAGGGACGTGATCTTCGTCGCCAAAAACGGTTTTAACAAGCATATCAAACTGTTAATGAGAATGAATTTGCTTCTTCTTTCACATTTTTTATCTCACCGATATGCTACGCTTACTATCGATATACCACCAATACAACGGAGATGGTTTCATGATGATGAAAGCAGCAGTCGCAAAAGCCTTTGGACAGCCTCTGGTAATCGAGCAGGTGCCGGTGCCGGAAGTGGGTCCAGGTCAGATATTGGTTAAAATTGCCGCAACCGGCGTATGCCACACCGATCTCCATGCCGTAGAAGGCGACTGGCCGGTTAAGCCCAACCCGCCCTTTATTCCGGGTCATGAAGGCGTCGGACACGTGGTGAAAATCGGCGCAGGCGTCACTCACCTGAAAGAAGGCGACCGCGTGGGCGTTCCCTGGCTGTATTCCGCCTGTGGACACTGTGATTACTGTCTGGACGGCTGGGAAACACTGTGTGAAAAACAGCAGAACTCCGGCTATTCCGTTAACGGCAGCTTCGCCGAATACTGCCTGGCCGATGCCAACTACGTGGGTATCCTGCCGGACGACGTCGAGTTTAATGAAATCGCCCCGATCCTCTGCGCAGGTGTAACGGTTTATAAAGGTCTGAAAATGACCGATACCAAACCGGGCGACTGGGTCGTCATTTCCGGTATCGGCGGTCTGGGCCATCTGGCGGTTCAGTATGCCAAGGCGATGGGCCTGAATGTTGCCGCTGTCGATATCGACGACAGCAAACTGGCGTTCGCCAAACGTCTTGGCGCGACCGTCACCGTCAATGCCAAAAGCACCGACCCGGTGGCGTATCTGAAAAAAGAAATCGGCGGTGCGCATGGCGTGCTCGTCACCGCCGTCTCTCCGAAGGCGTTCGAACAGGCTATCGGTATGGCCCGCCGCGGCGGCACCATCGCGCTGAACGGTCTGCCGCCGGGCAAATTCGACCTGTCGATCTTCGACATGGTGCTGGATGGCATCACCGTGCGGGGTTCCATCGTGGGAACGCGTAAAGATCTGCAGGAGTCACTGGACTTCGCCAGCAAAGGCAAAGTAAAAGCGAATATCGCCGTTGAACCGCTGGAAAATATCAACGACATTTTCGCACGTATGCATGCTGGCAAGATCGAAGGCCGTATCGTCGTCGATATGGCGTTGTAATCGTCTCTTCCCCGTGGATCTCGCCACGGGGATATTTCGTTCTTGTCACTTCGACGTCCCTTTTCGCCTCATGCTTGCCACATCAGCCTCACTAAATCTGCTTGAATACACCGGTTAACAGGGCTCGCTGTCACAAAGAGTTACGCCGTCACGTCTTTCACCTCTCCTCACATTATTTTATACTGTATAAAATGACAGCCTCCTGAGATATCGCATGACCGCCGAAGGCCACCTTCTATTCGCTGTTGCCAGCGCCATATTCGCCAAAAAAGCAGAGCTTTCTCCCGCGCTTGCGGCCGGAGACTGGTGGCACATCATTCCTGCGGCCATGTTGACGTCCTTGCTGCCTGATATCGACCATCCCAAGTCGGTACTCGGCCAACGCTTAAAGTGGATATCCATTCCGGTGGCGCGCCTGTGTGGACATCGCGGCTTTACCCATAGCCTGTTGGCGATTATCGCCGGGCTGTATTTTATCCACACTCAGCTTCCCACAAATTGGCCCATTCCGGGCGACGTCTATCACGCCATGATCGTGGGCTACCTCAGTCATATCGTGGCCGATATGCTAACCTCCGCGGGCGTGCCGCTATTGTGGCCGTGTCGCTGGCGATTTCGCTTCCCTATATTACAAAGCCAAAAAGGTAATCAGCTTGAGCGAATGCTGTGTTCGGGCCTCATTATCTTGTCGTTGTGGCAGCCTCAACGGTCGTTGGAGAGTTGGAACTACCCGCAGCCGACGAAATGGCTTCAGGGCCTCAATTTGCAACTCCACCAATTACTCACGCCGCAACGTAGCACCCTGCTGCGTTTTTAGGTGCAACCTGCCCTGTTTCCCGGTAACACCTACCGATAAGACCTGCTATTCTAGCGCGCCTGCCTCCCCACGCTGGGGAGCAAGATAAAAGATAACCAACGAGGGAGAAGTGGAGATGAATTTTCCGCTCATACTGAATATTATCGTTTTCGCCCTACTGCTGATCGCGCTAAGTTACTGCGGCAATGCACGCTGGAGTCTGGCGAAGAAAGTCCTGCTGGGTCTGGTGATCGGCGTCGTATTAGGTTTGGGGCTGCACCTAATCTACGGTAGCAACGCGCCGGTCGTTGCACAGTCAATTGCCTGGTTCAATATCGTCGGCAATGGTTATGTCCAGCTGCTGCAGATGGTTGTGATGCCGCTGGTCTTTGTATCTATTCTCAGTTCGGTCGCCAAGTTGCACAATGCCTCGTCGCTGGGAAAAATCAGCTTGCTGACCATCGGTACGCTGCTTTTCACGACGTTAATTGCCGCACTAGTCGGCGTCTTCGTCACTCATCTGTTCGGGCTTAACGCCTCGGGGCTCGTACAAGGGGCTCAGGAAACGGCCCGGTTGTCAGCGATTGAAAGCAACTATGCAGGTAAAGTCGCCGATCTTTCGGTGCCGAAGTTAATCCTGTCGCTTCTCCCCAAAAACCCGTTCGCCGATCTCACCGGCGCCAGTCCGACAGCCATCATCAGCGTGGTCATCTTCGCCGCTTTTCTGGGTGTCGCCGCGCTCCAACTACTGAAGGATGACGCTGAAAAAGGCCAACGGGTTTTGATCGCCATTGATACGCTTCAGGCGTGGGTAATGAAACTGGTGCGGTTGGTGATGCGTCTGACGCCATACGGTGTCCTCGCGCTGATGACTAAGATGGTGGCCAGTTCAAACTTACAGGACATCATTAAGCTCGGTAGCTTTGTGGTTGCCTCTTATCTGGGGCTGGCCATCATGTTTGTTGTCCATGCCCTGCTGCTCTCACTGACTGGCGTTAACCCGGCTCGCTTCTTCCGTAAAGTCGGCCCGGTACTGTCCTTTGCCTTCACCAGTCGCTCCAGCGCAGCCACGATTCCGCTGAGTATTGAAGCGCAAACCCGACGCCTGGGCATTCCCGAGTCTATCGCAAGTTTCGCCGCCTCTTTCGGCACGACCATCGGCCAGAACGGGTGTGCAGGACTATATCCTGCCATGCTGGCGGTGATGGTCGCACCGACGGTTGGTATTGACCCGTTCGATCCGGTTTGGATCGCCACGCTCGTCGGTATCGTCACCATCAGCTCCGCCGGCGTCGCTGGCGTGGGCGGTGGCGCAACCTTCGCGGCGCTGATCGTCCTGCCTGCGATGGGGCTCCCGGTGACACTGGTGGCATTGCTTATCTCAATCGAACCGCTGATTGATATGGGGCGCACCGCGTTGAACGTCAGCGGCTCTATGACCGCGGGGACGATAACCAGCCAGCTACTAAAGCAAACGGACAAGCAGGTGTTCAATTCACGGGAAGATGCGGAATTAAAGCAGCAGTAAGTCTGATAGATCGCGTTCAAAAACGAAAAAGCCGAACGAGATGTTCGGCTTTTTTATGACTCAGACTAACGTTAGCTCTGAGGATGGGTATCGTATTCCTGACAGCTCTGGAAGCCTTTATTCAGTACATGGCCCGTTTCATCAAAGCTCACGAAGTAGTACTGTATTTTCTTATCTTTAGTCCCCAGGATATAGGTGTTACAGGTACCACGTGCATTAATCATCGTGGCCTGGGTAGAGGCTGGACCTGCGATTTGATTGACCTGCTGTTTGGTCATCCCTTTTTTGACGTCTTTTACCACCGGCTTGGTAAAGTAATTCTCCGCACGGTCATACGCCGTACAACCAGAAAGGAGCACCAGCCCTGCAGCAATACACATTAATAATCGATTCTTGTTCATTGCATTACCTCTTTTGGTATTAGTTAGCTTAAGGCTAGATGGCAAGAGGCGGTTTATCAACCCGACCTCAATGCTTTAATGAACTGATTATGGGTAAGAAAATAGGCTACCAAGCGCAGTCCTATCCTGCGCACTTGTTCTTTTACTCCACGGGAAGTCACGTTAAACTGAGACAATCGTTCTAATTATGCTGCCGTATCAATAGGTTCAGGAGAGGCGAAATGTCATTACAGCAGAGCATCATTCAGGCACTCGGCGTCAAAAACACGATCGATCCCGCGCAGGAAGTCCGTGTTAGCGTTGATTTTTTGAAGAATTATCTTAAGGCGCATCCTTTCGTCAAAAGTCTGGTGCTCGGCATCAGCGGCGGCCAGGATTCCACGCTGACAGGCAAAATTTGCCAAACGGCCATCAATGAACTGCGTACAGAAACCGGCAACTCAGCCTATCAGTTCATCGCCGTCCGCCTGCCCTATGGCGTCCAGGCCGACGAGCAGGACTGCCAGGATGCGATCGCGTTTATCCAGCCGGACCGTGTATTAACTGTCAATATCAAACCCGCCGTCGATGCCAGCGAAGCGACGCTTCGTGAACTTGGCATAGAGCTGTCTGATTTCGTGAAGGGAAACGAGAAAGCGCGTGAGCGTATGAAAGCGCAATACAGCATCGCGGGAATGAATGCAGGGCTGGTCGTTGGTACGGACCATGCGGCAGAAGCGGTCACGGGCTTTTTCACTAAATACGGCGATGGCGGTACCGATATCAACCCGATTTTCCGCTTGAACAAGCGTCAGGGTAAAGCGCTGCTGAAACTTCTGGGCTGCCCTTCTCATCTCTATACCAAAGCACCGACCGCCGACTTGGAAGAAGATCGTCCTGCATTGCCGGATGAAGTGGCTTTGGGCGTCACCTACGAGAATATCGACGATTATCTGGAAGATAAAAATATCGATCAGCGCGACGCGGCGATCATCGAGGAGTGGTACCGCAAAACGGAGCATAAGCGCCGTCCGCCGATTACCGTTTTCGACGATTTTTGGAAATAATCGACACTTTATCCCGCATTGTCATTAGCGTCCTCTCTCAAATATTAACGGCAGCCTGGCTGCCGTTTTCTTTTCTGCGCGTACCTCCGGTTCCCGATCTGGCAATTCCATCTACACTATGAGTCAAACGCTCTAATGTGAGACACAATGATGCACCGCTCTCCACCGGGTAAACGAATTCAGCGCGAGATTCGCACGGTTGAACAAATGATAAAACTGTATGCTAAGTCTCATCCCGTTCAGGTCGGCGATGACAGCTATACACTGCTATTTCGCTACGCAATAAAGCGTCTCAATAAGTGTTACTTCGGGGAGGAAAAACCGGCCTGCAAGCAGTGTCCAATCCACTGTTATCAACCCGCTAAACGTGAGGCGATGAAGCTTATCATGCGCTGGGCCGGGCCACGAATGCTGCTACATCATCCGGTGCTCGCCCTCCGACATCTTTGGGACGACCGCCGCCCTGTACCGGAGATTTCGCCAGTCAAAACAAAAATTCCTCATTTACAAGACGATATTTCAGAGGAAGCCGTAAAAGAAAAAGGCCGCTAAAGCGGCCTTTTCGTTTACTTAAAACTTACTCAGTCTTTAGGTGAAGCATTCTCAACCCGACTCTTTAACTTCTGCCCCGGACGGAATGTGACCACACGGCGCGCCGTAATCGGAATATCCTCGCCTGTTTTTGGGTTACGTCCCGGCCGTTGGTTTTTGTCTCGCAGGTCAAAATTGCCGAACCCTGACAACTTGACTTGCTCGCCATTTTCCAAAGCGCGACGAACTTCTTCAAAAAACAACTCGACTAGCTCTTTGGCATCCCGTTTACTCAGCCCAAGCTTTTCAAACAGGTATTCTGACATTTCAGCTTTTGTAAGCGCCATAGGTTTAATCCCTCAAGGATGCTTGGAATCGCTGTTTTAGTGCTGCCACACATTTCGCGACTGTGGCGGCAATTTCCTCTTCTGCCAGTGTACGAGCGGTATCCTGCAATACCAGACTGATAGCCAGACTCTTATATCCGTCTTCCACGCCCTTGCCTCGGTACACGTCAAACAAGTTTACGCCAACTAACTGATTTGCGCCAACTTTCTTGCACTCAGCCAGAATATCTCCCGCAGGCACGTTTTCAGCGACGACAACGGCGATATCACGACGGTTCGCCGGGAAGCGGGAAACATCAGCAGCTTCCGGCACAACACGGTCTGAAATTTTGTCCCAGAGAACTTCAAATACGACGGTACGACCGTTTAAATCCAACTTACGTTCCAGTTCTGGGTGAATAACCCCAATAAAACCAATACGTTGTCCATCCAGATAAATTGCAGCGCTTTGACCTGGGTGCAGAGCGGCGTTCGCTTCAGCTCTGAATTCAACGGCAGAAAGTTTGCCCGTCAAAGCCAGTACCGATTCAAAATCACCTTTTAAATCATAGAAGTCAACTGGCTGTCGTGCCAGGTCCCAATGTTCTTCAAATCGGGAACCGGTGATCACACCCGCTAACATCATTTCCTGACGGATACCCTGTTCCGCATTGCTGTCGGGAACAAAACGCAAACCACTTTCAAAAATACGGATTCGGCTCTGCTGACGATTCTGGTTATAAACAACTGCGCCCAGCAATCCGGTCCACAGCGACAAGCGCATTGCCGACATATCGACTGAGATCGGACTAGGCAGGATCAGCGCTTCTTCGCCTGGATGAACCAGCGCCTGAATTTTAGGATCCACAAAGCTGTAAGTGATCGCTTCCTGATAGCCGTGGTCCACCAGCATGGTTTTCACACGTTTAAGCGACAGATTAGCTTCTCGGTGGCTCGTCATTTTCAACGGCGCCAGTGCGGCTTCGTTAGGAATATTGTCGTAACCGTAGATGCGAGCAACTTCTTCGACCAGATCTTCTTCAATTTCCATATCGAAACGCCAGCTTGGCGCCGTCGCCTGCCAGCCATCAGCCGTACGTGTCACCTGACAGCCCAGACGTTCCAGAATATCGCTCACCTTGTCGTCAGCGATATGATGGCCGATCAGGCGATCTAATTTTTCACGACGCAGCGCAATCGTAGCGCGAACAGGCAGGTTTTTATCGTGAGTCACATCAACAACCGGACCGGCTTCGCCACCGCAAATATCCAGCAGCAAACGAGTCGCGCGTTCCATTGCCTGATACTGCAGCTCTGGATCAACACCGCGTTCGTAGCGGTGAGAAGCATCTGTGTGCAAGCCGTAGCGACGCGCGCGACCGGTGATTGCCAACGGGTTGAAGAAGGCGCATTCCAGTAAAACGTCCTGCGTTTCTTCGTTTACGCCGGAGTGTTCGCCGCCGAAAATCCCAGCCATTGCCAGCGCTTTGCTGCTGTCGGCAATAACCAGCGTCTCCGCATTCAGTTTCGCATCGTTACCGTCCAGTAAACGCAACGTCTCGCCTTCCTGAGCCATGCGCACCGTGATGTTCCCCTCCAGGCGACCGAGATCGAAGGCGTGCATCGGCTGGCCGAGTTCCAACAGAACGTAGTTAGTGACATCGACAACCGGATCGATAGAACGGATCCCACAACGACGCAATTTTTCACGCATCCACAGCGGAGTCGTCGCTTTGACATTAATCCCCTTCACCACGCGGCCGAGATAGCGAGGACAAGCCTCTGCGGCATCCACGTTGATGGGGAACGTATCGGTGATCGTCGGTTCGACGGGCGTGATTTCCGGAGTAGTGAAGGCAACGCCATTCAACACGGCGACATCACGAGCGACGCCCTGCAGGCTCAGGCAGTCGGCACGGTTAGGCGTAACACTGATCTCGATGATGTTGTCATCCAGCTTCAGGTATTCACGCAGGTCGGTTCCAATCGGCGCATCGGCAGGCAGTTCCAGAATTCCGTTATGGTCATCGGCAATCCCCAACTCGGAGAATGAGCACAGCATCCCTTCGGACGGTTCACCGCGGAGTTTGGCGGCTTTGATCTTGAAATCGCCCGGCAATACCGCGCCGATGGTCGCAACGGCCACCTTCAAGCCTTTACGGCAGTTAGGCGCGCCACAGACGATATCCAGCAGACGTTCGCCACCGACATTCACTTTGGTGACGCGCAATTTGTCGGCATTAGGATGCTGGCCGCACTCTACCACTTCACCTACAAACACACCGTTAAACGCACCGGCGGCTGGCTCTACGCCATCCACTTCCAAACCGGCCATCGTGATTTGTTCAGATAAGGCTTCGCTGCTGATAGCTGGGTTAACCCATTCCCGTAACCAGAGTTCACTGAATTTCATAATGCTATTCCTGCCTTATTTAAACTGTTTGAGGAAGCGTAAATCGTTTTCAAAAAATGCGCGCAGATCGGTTACGCCGTAGCGCAGCATGGTCAGTCGTTCCATCCCCATGCCGAATGCGAAGCCGGAATACACATCAGGGTCGATACCGACATTACGTAAAACATTGGGGTGCACCATCCCACAGCCCAGCACTTCGAGCCATTTACCGTTTTTACCCATGACATCCACTTCTGCGGACGGTTCGGTGAACGGGAAATAGGAAGGACGGAAGCGAACCTGTAAATCTTCCTCGAAGAAGTTACGCAGAAAATCGTGCAGTGTACCTTTCAGATGAGTAAAGCTGATGTTTTTATCCAGAATCAGCCCTTCCATCTGGTGGAACATCGGGGTATGCGTCTGGTCGTAATCATTACGATAGACACGGCCCGGTGCGATAATACGAATAGGCGGTTGTTGCTTTTCCATCGTTCGGATCTGGACGCCAGAGGTTTGCGTACGCAACAGGCGTTTGGCGTCAAACCAGAAAGTGTCGTGGTCGGCGCGGGCAGGATGGTGGCCGGGGATGTTGAGCGCATCGAAGTTATGATAATCATCTTCAATTTCGGGACCTGATACGACAGAGAAACCCAATTCGCCGAAGAAGGTTTCAATGCGATCGATGGTCCGGGTAATCGGATGCAGACCACCGTTCTCAATGGTGCGTCCCGGCATGGACACATCAATGGTTTCCGCAGCAAGGCGAGCGTTCAGTTCAGCGCTTTCCATTGCCTGTTTACGGGCATTCAAAGCCTCCTGTACTTCCTGCTTAGCCTGGTTGATGACGGCACCCGCTGCAGGACGCTCTTCAGCAGGCAGCTCGCGCAGCGAGGTCATCTGAAGGGTTAAGTGACCTTTTTTGCCCAGGTATTCTACGCGCACGTTTTCCAATGCGGCGATATCCTGCGCCTCTTCTATGGCTGTTCTGGCTTTGGCAACCAGTTCTGCGAGATGTTGCATTACATTCCTCTTCTTCTGCCTGTACGGCCACGGTGATAATTGGAAAAGTATGATTCTCAGTGCATCTGACGACACGACTTGTATGGTCCTGGACCTTTCCCTGACCAATAAAAAAGCCTCCGCACGGGAGGCTTAAGCGCTACTTTTCGTTTCTTTTCTTACGCGCAAAGCCTCCTGAGTTCAGGCGCTAAAGTAAAAAAAGAAACGGAAAATAGCAGTTTTCATACTTGCGTTACCTTGTCGTTATTGATGTCTGTGGGGTTAAGCGCTGCAATCAAACATTTCAGTGTTTATGACGAATGATTGACGCATCTTACGAGCTAAAAATCAAAAGAGGGAGCAAGCTCCCTCTTCTAACCGGCTTACGCCAGAGCTGCTTTCGCTTTTTCAACCAGTGCGCTGAAGGCCACTTTATCGAAAACTGCGATATCAGACAGAATCTTACGGTCGATTTCAACAGAGGCTTTTTTCAGGCCATTGATGAATTTGCTGTAAGACAAACCGTTCTGACGGGCTGCTGCGTTGATACGTGCAATCCACAGCTGGCGGAACTGACGTTTCCGTTGACGACGGTCACGGTAAGCGTACTGACCAGCTTTGATTACTGCCTGGAAGGCAACACGATAAACGCGCGAACGGGCACCGTAGTAACCTTTCGCTTGTTTTAATACTTTCTTGTGACGTGCACGAGCAACCACACCACGTTTTACGCGAGCCATATGCTCTCTCCTAAAATCTTATTCTGAATGAAAAGGTAACTTATGCGTAAGGCAGACAAGCTATGACCAGACCCAGATCGCCTTTGGAGACCTGAGCTTTAGGACGCAGATGACGTTTACGTTTAGTCGCTTTTTTGGTCAGAATATGACGCAGGTTAGCATGCTTACGCTTAAAACCACCGCCGGCGGTTTTCTTAAAGCGTTTAGCGGCGCCACGTACTGTTTTGATCTTTGGCATTGTTATTTCCACTTCGCATTGTTAATAAAACGAATCAGATAAGGCGAACGAAACCGCGCTACGCGAGCATAACGCGGATTCGATTACTTGAATGCCTTACTGTTTCTTCTTCGGTGCAAGCACCATGATCATCTGACGGCCTTCGATCCTTGATGGGAAGGATTCGACGACGGCCAGTTCACTCAGATCGTCACGAACGCGGTTAAGCACTTCGATACCAATCTGTTGGTGCGCCATTTCACGTCCACGAAAACGCAGAGTGATTTTAGCTTTGTCACCGTCTTCCAGAAAGCGAATCAGGTTGCGTAGTTTGACCTGATAGTCGCCATCATCGGTACCAGGCCGGAATTTGATTTCCTTGACCTGAATAACTTTTTGTTTCTTCTTCTGCTCTTTAGTGGCCTTACTCTTCTCATAGAGGAACTTGCCGTAATCCATGATTCGGCAAACCGGCGGTTCGGCGTTCGGGCTGATTTCTACTAAATCAACGCCTGCTTCTTCGGCTTTTTCTAGCGCTTCATTCAGGCTGACAATACCGATCTGTTCGCCATCGACGCCAGTCAGGCGTACCTCTTGTGCGCGAATTTCTTTGTTGATGCGATTAGGACGCGCCGGTTGAACTCGTTTTCCGCCTTTAATACCTTATTCCTCCAATTGATGAAGACTACGGCTGCGAATCTCTTGTTGCAGCTTACTGATAACTTCGCTGACATCCAGACTCCCCAAATCTTTGCCGCGGCGTGTGCGGACAGCAACTTTACCTGCTTCCACTTCTTTATCGCCACAGACCAGCATATAGGGAACACGCCGCAATGTGTGCTCGCGGATTTTAAAGCCAATCTTCTCATTTCTCAAGTCTGCTTTGACGCGAATGCCCGCTTCTTGCAATTTTTGGGTCAATTCGCTGACATAATCAGACTGACTATCGGTGATATTCATAATCACCACCTGTACCGGAGCTAACCAGGTCGGGAAGAATCCCGCAAACTCTTCGGTAAGAATACCGATAAAGCGCTCCATTGAGCCCAGTATAGCCCGGTGAATCATTACCGGGACCTGACGTTCGTTGTTTTCGCCAACGTAAGACGCACTTAGACGGTTCGGCAATGAAAAGTCGAGCTGTACAGTACCACACTGCCACGCACGATCCAGGCAGTCATGTAAAGTAAACTCGATTTTCGGACCATAGAAGGCCCCTTCTCCCGGCTGATATTCGAATGGAATTTCATTTTCAGCCAGCGCCGCCGCCAGATCTTCTTCCGCACGGGTCCATGTCTCATCAGAGCCGATGCGTTTTTCCGGACGGGTTGACAGCTTCACCTCGATTTTTTCAAAACCGAAAGTGCTGTACGTGTCATAAACCATTTTAATACAGTTATTTACTTCAGAGCGAACCTGATCTTCCGTACAGAAGATATGAGCATCATCCTGAGTAAATCCGCGTACGCGCATCAGGCCATGCAGAGATCCCGAAGGCTCGTTACGATGGCAGCTACCGAACTCGGCCATACGCAGCGGCAGGTCGCGGTAAGATTTCAATCCCTGATTGAAGATCTGTACATGACCTGGGCAGTTCATCGGCTTGATGCAGTATTCACGGTTTTCAGACGAGGTGGTAAACATCGCGTCTTTGTAGTTGTCCCAGTGCCCGGTTTTTTCCCACAGCACACGGTCCATCATGAACGGACCTTTAACTTCCTGATACTGATACTCTTTCAGCTTAAGACGCACAAACGCTTCCAGTTCACGGAAAACTGTCCAGCCGTCGTTATGCCAGAACACCATACCCGGCGCCTCTTCCTGCATATGATACAGGTCGAGCTGCTTACCGATCTTACGGTGGTCACGCTTGGCGGCTTCTTCCAACCGTTGCAGATAAGCATTCAGCTGCTTTTTGTCTGCCCAGGCAGTACCGTAAATACGCTGCAGCATTTTATTGCTGCTGTCGCCGCGCCAATACGCCCCAGAGGTTTTCTGCAGTTTGAAATGGTGACAGAAACGCATGTTAGGAACGTGCGGACCACGACACATATCAACATACTCTTCATGATGATATAGGCCGGGACGATCGTCATGGCTGATGTTTTCATCCAGAATAGCGACTTTATAAATTTCGCCGCGAGAGACGAAAGTATCGCGCGCTTCCTGCCAGCTCGCAGTCTTCTTGATAACGTCGTAGTCTTTATTGGACAGCTCATGCATCCGCTTTTCGAGCAGTTCCACATCTTCCTGCGTCAGCGTGTGATCCAGATCGACATCGTAGTAGAAACCGTTATCAATCACCGGACCGATAGCCATTTTGGTGTCTGGCCAAAGCTGTTTAATCGCATGACCCAGCAAATGAGCGCAGGAGTGTCGAATAATTTCAAGACCCGCTTCATCCTTTGCCGTGATGATCGCCAGTTGCGCATCAGATTCAATCAGATCCGTTGCATCAGTCAGTTCACCATTGACCCGACCAGCGATACACGCTTTGGCCAGACCCGGACCGATATCCAAGGCGACATCAAGAGGAGAGACGGCGTGGTCATAGTGACGCTGGCTACCGTCGGGAAGCGTAATAACAGGCATGATAATTCCCTTATTTGCAGTGGTGACCCACACGCAAGATCACATACAAAAGATAATTGTGTTTATTTCAGTTGTCGGCAGCGTGTTTAACCCACAATTGTCAAAACGCTGCCACGACAGTTATTCGTAGCGGGATAATAAAGACGGCAACATCGATAAGGATATTCGCAACAAGCCCCTATTACCTGACGGCGTAGAGTACCATCATGGCTCCTGACATGCCACCCGCGGCCGGAAATGGGCTGATAAAACAGTGAAGTATTTGAGCGACTGACGAAGATAAGAAGAAGGGATAACGCTGATGATGCCTGCCGTTTTTTATGAAACCGATAATAGACAGACTCCAAGGCTACCCCCCATTTTGCGACGGGCAGCCAGGGGAATGCAGACAATCAACGCTCGGGGATAACGTTTTTGAAGTAAACGTCTGTTTCGTCGTCTTCTTGCTTAGTCTCCGGCACAGGCTCTGCGCTCGGCGGAACAGGGATAAGTGTTTGCATTAAAGCAAGCTGCTGTTTTTGCTGTTTAACAATTTCCCGCAGGAGTCTAATTTGCTCATTGGCCCGCACGCTTGCGCGGTTCACGAAGAACCAGACCACCAGCGCCAACAAAACAATCAGCATCACTAAAACCATTTCTAACATGTTTGATACCGCCCCACTCATGCTTAAAACCTACGATGTTTTGACTAAAAGCACATTTTACCACTGAGCTCACCAGCAATTCGATAACGGCACGATAATTTACATCTCAAACGGTTAGCGATGCATGATTTTGACTGCAGAGAGCACGCAATATGGCCCCGCATAAACACATCCTAAAAACAGCAAAGGCCCCGAAGGGCCTTTTTACACAACACAAACACAGCGTGAATTACTTCAGGTAAGCCCCGCTGCGCAGCGCCTCAATGCGTTTGTCCAACGGAGGATGCGACAGGAACAACTCGCTGAATGATTTTGATTTGCCGTTGATGCAAAACGCCATCATGCTGCTTTCTTCCTGAGGCTCATAACTGGTTTTCAGGCGCTGCAGCGCCGCAATCATTTTCTCGCGCCCCACCAGTTTGGCGGAACCGGCATCCGCATGGAATTCACGGTAACGAGAAAACCACATGGTGATGATGCTAGCCAGAATACCAAACACCAACTCCAGCACGGTCGCCACGACGAAATAAATCATCGGATTGCCGTTACTGCTCTCGCTGTCATCGCGGTTGCCGGACAGGAAGCCTGACGCAACTTGAGCAAGCAGACGCGAGATGAAAATCACGAAGGTGTTTACCACGCCCTGAATTAGCGTCATAGTCACCATATCGCCGTTAGCCACATGGCTGATTTCATGTGCGATCACCGCTTCCGCCTCATCGCGGCTCATATTTTGGAGCAGCCCAGAACTCACGGCGACAAGGGACGCATTCCGTCGGGCCCCAGTAGCAAAGGCATTGATATCCGGCGCTTGATAGATCGCAACCTGCGGCATAGCAATGCCCACCTGCTGGGACTGCGCACGTACCGTCTCGACCAACCAGCGCTCGGTTTCATCACGTGGCTGCTCAATGACTTCACCACCCACAGAGCGCAAGGCCATCCATTTCGACATCAGCAATGAAACGATCGCACCGCCAAAGCCAAACAGACCGGCCATAATCATCAAGCCGTAAGTACTACTGGGCCGAATGCCCGTTAAGCTAAGTACTAGCCCAAAAACCAACATCACCGCCAGGTTGGTGATTAGGAAAAGCGCAATACGCATCATATAAGTCTGATTTCCTCTCTCAGGCAAAAGCAACAATAGGGATGCAACGCTTACATGGTATGGGCTGCAATGGCATTTTCAAGCATTCTTAACGTCTAAGTTACCGAATCAACATAACTTTACGTTCTTGAGGCTTAACATCGCGCAAAAGGTCAGCAATCCGTGAAAAACCGACTCGTCACGCAAAAACAAGGTGGAATATATAAGATTAAAAGCAAGTTCCCGCTCATCGTAGACGGCCTGTGAAACACTCGCCTTGCGGTCAATAAAAATATCGATGCGATATGACGCGTGGCCTAGAATCCCCGTCTCTCTCATCGACATCGCGTCTCCGCTGCCCCCTACCGTTATTCGCATATCACACAGAGATCAGGCTTTCGCCACACCTAATTGGCGTGCAAATTCAGCGGCGGGCATCGGACGTCCAAAAAGATACCCCTGCGCCTGCTCGCACCCTTTATTCCTAAGCCGTTCGCACTGTTCCTGCGTTTCCACACCTTCAGCGATGACATCCAGCCGAAAACTTTTTCCTAAATACAAAATGGCTCTGACGATAGCCGCATCCGGCGGAGATTCGCACATGGCGCGGACGAAAGTCTGATCGATTTTGAGGCGGGTCACCGGATAATTCTTCAACATGCTCAACGACGCGTATCCCGTGCCGTAATCGTCGAATGCGATACCAATCCCTTCATTACGCAGCTCATTCAGGGGACTCAGCATGTTCTCGTCGTAACGAATGATGATGTTTTCGGTGATCTCCAGCTCCAATGCACTTGGCGGTAGACCGGTCTTTTCCAAAACGGACCTGATCTTCTGTGACAACATGCCAGAGCGAAATTGGGCTGCACACAAGTTGATGCTGATACGGAAATTCTCGGCTCCCGCTTTGCGCCATTCCGCCGCTTGCTGACAGGCCTGCTGCACAACCCAATCGCCGATACGCTCCGCCCAAGGCCCCTTTTCCAGCGCGGTTAAGAAGGCTCCCGGCGCCAGTAGGCCTTTGAAAGGATGCTGCCAACGCAGCAACGCTTCAGCGCCGACGATTTCATTATTCATCAGGCTCACCTGAGGCTGGTAAAACACCTCAAATTCATTTTTCTCATAGGCGCGGATAAATTCCAGTTGGAATGCATGCTTGGCCTGAAAAATTTCGCGCAGTTCGCGCGTATAAAAACGGTAGCAATTGCGTCCATCCGCTTTTGCCTGATAAAGGGCCAAATCAGCGCTGGTCAATAATTCCTGAGTCGTCACGCCGTAGGAACGAAACATTACCAGTCCCATACTCGCGCTGGTATTCACCTGCTTGTCTCCGACAACCACCGTCTGAGAAATATCGTGATTAATCTGCCGGGCTATTTTTTCCACCACCTGCAGATCTTCCAGTTGCGGCAGTAATATCGCGAACTCATCGCCGCCCATACGAGCCACAAGATCGCCCTGTCGGACGTTGGCCAATAATTTTTGCGCCACGCTGACCAGAATTTCGTCGCCGCTGGCATGACCCAGGCTGTCATTAATGTCCTTGAAGCCATCGAGATCGACGATCATCAGACAACCTGAGGGATGCTGCTTTAAAATCTGATTCAGCGATGTAGCCAGCAACGTACGGTTGATTAATCCCGTAAGAGGATCACGATGCGCTTGCAAAAACAGTCTTTCTTCATAGCGTTTACGTTCGGCGGTATCGCGCAAAATCAGGCTGTAACTCTCCTCCTCGCCTTGTTGCCACATGCCGACAGACAGTTCGACAGGCAGCAATGCACCTCCTTGGGTCGCCACATCCAGCTCAATTCGACTACCCTTCAACCGCGCTGTTTCGTCAGTCGACAAATGGTGCAGCTGCACAATAAACATATCCGGTATGACACTGCTGATGTGTTGTCCTACTATTTGCTCTCTGGAATATTCCAACAGGTTTTCAGCTGCCTCATTCCAGAAAGTAATAATCCCTTGGTGATTCACACACAAGATAGCGTCGGGCGACAACCTGGACACCTGTTCGAAGCTCGTCTGGTCTGTTTTCCTGGCCACTTCAAGACGCCGCATTTCCAGTTTGTCCATGACCAGCGAGGATAAATCCTGCAGGTTATGGGCATCACGCGCGCTTAAACCGATTCGCGGCTTAACATCGACAATATTCAATGTCCCGATAGTTTGGCCAAGGGGTGAACGTAACGGTATGCCGGCATAAAATCGGATATGCGGGTCGCCGGTCACCAACGGGTTATTTTTGAATCGCGGATCCCGCCGCGCATCCGGCACCACCAAGATGCCCTTCTTTTGGATGGCGTAGTTGCAAAAGGAATCGTCCCGCGCCGTTTGGCAAACGGGAAAACCCACGCTCGCCACGAAGAGTTGACGATCTGCATCCAGAATCGAGATAGCAACGATGGGGACATTGAATACATTCGCCGCCAGTGTAACCAGGCTCTCCAGTTCAGGATCATCAGACAACGGGCCGTCGATGCCGTACTCCCGCACCGCGTCAAGTCGGCTGCGCTCATCTTTTTTATTCACTGGGGCTCGACTCATGGGGGTTCCCCTTACTGTTACATTGTTATTACAGTCAGAAATACCGGTGGTCATGGAGAGTAATCATTTGATGGACTAACACATCCAACGCAGTTTGATGAAGCGAATCTTTACCTCGTTTAAATCAACACCGAGTTCTTATACCAGCACGGTTTTATTTCCGTCCTGGCACAAAGCGTTCGCTTCATAATATAGAATTTTTGTTCTCCTCAACAAAGAATAGCAAATTGCCGCCCCTGAGGGAGCGACGCCTAAAGAATTTGTATTCTTTCAGTCACTCCTCGCAAAATATGAGCATTTTTGAACCGGAAATTGTACTGGTATTACTCATGTATGCATCGTCATGTATCCACAACAGACCGTACGTCATATTCATACTGGTAATACATGAAGACTTTGCGGCAGAAGTCTTCAACCCCCTAGAAACATACATTTCAGCCTAATATTTCCAGAATAAAATCTTTTCACGACGGATTTAGCGCGATAAAGAAAACGTCGTTGGGCTCTGCGCAAAATAGATGAAGAGT
Source organism: Lonsdalea britannica (assembly GCF_003515985.1). Lineage (GTDB taxonomy): Bacteria > Pseudomonadota > Gammaproteobacteria > Enterobacterales > Enterobacteriaceae > Lonsdalea > Lonsdalea britannica. The sequence continues at coordinate 3,201,195 of NZ_CP023009.1, forward strand.
GGGATTTAATGGCCCCCGTTAGGAATAGTCATGCGGAGACTCGGTTACGATGCAATCAGCTCACATTAATATTGTCATTCACAGCTAATTAAGGGGTGATGGCGAGTTAATGCCCTATCACTGCAAGCGCCGTGATTCGGTTACGATGAAAACAGCGCACTCTGGAGATATATGCCTAAGAAGGGGCAGCAACAAATAGGGGCCACACGGGCCCCCATAAATTCATTTGTCACTGCGGCGATCACATGTGTTCGATGATAGCGTCGCCGAATTCAGAACATTTCAGCAGTTTCGCCCCATCCATCAGACGTTCGAAATCATAGGTCACGGTTTTATTTTTGATCGCGCCTTCTACGCCTTTAATGATCAAATCCGCGGCTTCGAACCAGCCTAAATGACGCAACATCATTTCAGCGGAGAGAATAACGGAACCTGGGTTCACTTTATCTTGACCCGCATATTTTGGCGCAGTGCCATGCGTCGCTTCGAACAAGGCGCATTCATCGCCAATATTCGCGCCGGGAGCGATGCCTATACCGCCTACCTGTGCCGCTAATGCGTCAGAAATATAGTCACCGTTCAGGTTCATACAAGCGATAACGTCATATTCCGCTGGACGCAGCAGAATCTGTTGCAGGAACGCATCCGCGATCACATCTTTGACAATGATATCTTTGCCGGTTTTCGGATTTTTGATTTTCACCCACGGACCGCCATCAATCAGTTCACCGCCGAACTCTTCCCGCGCCAACTGGTAACCCCAGTCTTTGAAAGCGCCTTCGGTGAATTTCATAATGTTGCCTTTGTGCACCAGCGTCACGGAATCGCGCTCGTTGGTGATGGCGTAGTCAATTGCCGCACGCACCAGGCGTTTGGTCCCTTCTTCGGAACACGGTTTGATCCCGATGCCGCACTGCTGCGGGAAACGAATTTTGGTGACGCCCATCTCATCGCGCAAGAATTTGATGACTTTGTCCGCTTCAGCCGAACCGGCTTTCCACTCGATGCCCGCATAAATATCTTCGGCATTTTCACGGAAAATCACCATGTCCGTCAGTTCCGGGTGTTTGACAGGGCTTGGCGTGCCGTCAAAGTAGCGCACCGGACGAAGGCAGATGTAGAGATCAAGCTGCTGACGAAGGGCGACGTTGAGCGAGCGGATCCCCCCGCCGACCGGCGTGGTCAGTGGGCCCTTAATGGCGACGCGGTATTCACGAATCAGATCCAGTGTTTCTTCCGGCAGCCACACATCTTTACCGTAGACCTGTGTTGACTTTTCGCCGGTGTAAATTTCCATCCAGGAAATCGAGCGCTGACCCGAGTAAGCCTTTTTCACTGCGGCATCAACAACATTGATCATCGCTGGTGTGACATCGACACCGATACCATCCCCTTCGATAAAGGGAATAATCGGGTTATTCGGCACCACCAATTTTCCTTCTACATCTGCCGTAATCTTCTGACCTTTAGCCGGTACAACTACTTTGCTTTCCATTAACCTCTCCTTCGAGCGCGTTTTGTTAATGAGATGTAATATGCGTGTCAATACTACTGGAATATCAAACCCGCGCCAACCGCAACCCTTTCGAGTATAATGGCTTTGTCATTCTCAGCCATTAATAAAATGAATAAAATCCCTGTTAAAAATCACAAACTTAAACGATTCAGTTCACGTTCTACCGCGAAAAAAACCGCGGCGCCGAAACCGCGTCGAATCATCTTGTTCAACAAACCTTTCGATGTGCTTTCTCAGTTCACAGATGACTCAGGCCGCGCCACATTGAAAGACTTTATCCCCATCGGCGACATTTATGCCGCCGGACGTCTGGATCGCGACAGTGAAGGACTTATGGTGCTCACCAATGATGGCGCATTGCAAGCGCGCCTGACCCAGCCGGGAAAGAAAACAGCCAAAATTTATTACGCGCAGGTTGAAGGCATTCCCGACTCCGAGGCGCTGGCGCGATTTCGCGCGGGATTGACGCTAAACGACGGCATCACCCTGCCCGCTGGCGTCGAATTAGTGGATGAACCCGATTGGTTATGGCCGCGCAATCCGCCGATACGCGAGCGAAAAGCCATCCCGGTTAGCTGGTTGAAAATTACGTTGCAGGAAGGTCGCAACCGGCAGGTCCGTCGCATGACGGCTCACATTGGTTTCCCAACGCTGCGCTTAATCCGCTACAGTATGGCTAATCAGACTCTGGCCGGGTTATCGCCCGGGGAATGGAAGGAAATCACGCATGTTTAAACCTCATGTCACCGTCGCCAACATCGTCCAGGCAGAAGGCCGCTTTTTGGTGGTGGAAGAAACCGTCAACGGCAAAAGCCTTTGGAACCAGCCAGCCGGTCATCTCGAAGCCGAAGAGACGCTGATTCAAGCCGCCAGCCGCGAGCTGTATGAAGAAACCGGAGTCAAAGCGCAGCCTCAGCATTTCCTCCAGCTTCATCAATGGGTGGCGCCGGACGGTACGCCCTTCCTACGCTTCAGCTTTACGATTGATCTGCCGCATCAGGCCGCCACCGCGCCTCGGGACAGCGATATCGATTGCTGTCACTGGCTGACCGCCGAGGAAATTCTCCATTCAGACAGATTGCGCTCGCCGTTGGTTGCGGAAAGCATACGCTGCTATCAAAGCGGCACCCGCTACCCCTTGAGCGCGCTGGGCGCGTTCAATTGGCCCTATCAGGCCTAACCCGTTGGCCGTGGTGCGACGCTGCGGCCAATGTGCTACCCTATGCGGCCTGTCATTTTGTCCTTATTTGTTGCATTAAATATTTTCTATTCGCGAGACTGTCATGTCAGATAACAGCCAGAAAAAAGTCATTGTCGGCATGTCCGGCGGCGTTGATTCTTCCGTTTCCGCATACCTCCTCCAACAACAGGGTTATCAGGTCGAAGGCCTGTTCATGAAAAACTGGGAGGAGGACGACGACACGGAATATTGTTCTGCCGCTGCCGATTTGGCCGATGCGCAGGCCGTCTGCGACAAACTCGGCATAGAACTGCATACCGTCAATTTCGCGGCGGAATATTGGGACAACGTGTTCGAGCACTTCCTGGAAGAGTACAAGGCCGGTCGTACGCCTAACCCCGATATCCTGTGCAACAAGGAAATCAAATTCAAAGCGTTCCTGGAATTCGCCGCCGAAGATTTGGGTGCGGATTACATCGCCACCGGCCACTACGTGCGCCGTCAGGATATCGATGGCAAGAGTCGTCTCTTACGCGGTCTGGATGGCAACAAGGACCAGAGCTATTTCCTCTACACCCTCAGCCATGAGCAGTTGGCCCAGAGCCTGTTCCCGGTCGGTGAGCTGGAAAAACCCGAGGTGCGTAAGATCGCCGAACAGTTAGAACTGGCCACGGCCAAGAAAAAAGACTCTACGGGGATCTGCTTCATCGGCGAACGTAAATTCCGCGACTTCCTGGCCCGTTACCTCCCTGCACAACCGGGTCCTATCATCGCGGTGGATGATGGCAGTGACATGGGACAACATCAAGGCCTGATGTACCACACGCTGGGGCAGCGCAAGGGCCTCGGCATCGGCGGCGTGAAAGAAGGCGGCGAAGATCCCTGGTATGTCGTCGATAAAGACGTGGCGAACAACGTACTGTACGTGGCACAGGGCCATGAACATCCGCGTTTGATGTCCAACGGGTTGATCGCTCAGCAGTTGCACTGGGTCGATCGTGACACCGTCACCGAACCGTTCCGCTGCGTGGTGAAAACGCGCTATCGTCAGGCCGATATCCCCTGCACCGTCACGCCGTTGGATGCCGATCGTATCGAAGTTCGCTTTGATAATCCGGTCGCCGCCGTCACGCCGGGACAGTCCGCGGTATTTTATCAGGGCGAAATCTGTCTCGGCGGCGGTATTATCGAGGAACGCCTGCGCGATAACTGATGATGTCCGCGTCTGAGCGCTTGCGTACGGCTGACCACGGGAGCCCTCGCGAATACATCGCCCGCGCCCATAGCCCTATCGCCCGTTTATCGCGCGCTACGCGGATAGCACTCTCCTGACGGCCGACGTCATGGAGCACTAAGAATGACAGGAGCCATCGTGGCCAAAAACTATTACGACATTACGCTGGCGCTGGCAGGAATTTGTCAGTCAGCTTGTTTGGTGCAGCAGCTTGCGACGACGGGAACCTGCCCGCAGGCGGCATTGCAGACGTCGCTCAACAGCGTTCTGGTGATGAACGCAGACAGCACGCTGGAGATTTTTGGTAACGACGAAAATAATCTGAAGCTGGGCGTTGAGACCCTGTTGGGCATCCTCAGTTCATCGTCGCGCGAAAAAATCGGCGCCGACCAGTCCCGCTACACCTTCAGCCTCATGGCTCTCGAGCGTCGTTTGCACAAAAACAGCACGGCGCTCAATGAGCTAGGCAACCGTGTCGACCAGCTAGACCGCCAGCTGGAGCATTATGAATTAGTGTCCGACCCGATGATTAACGTGCTGGCAGGCATCTACGTGGACGTCATCAGTACGCTTGGGCCGCGCATTCAGGTCACCGGCTCACAGGAAGTCCTGAAAAACCCACAGGTACAAGCCAAAGTCCGCGCCATTTTACTGGCGGGCATCCGCGCCGCGGTCCTGTGGCAGCAAATCGGCGGAGGACGCCTACAGCTAATGTTTTCCCGCTCAACGTTGGTCAAACAGGCACAGCAGATTTTGTCGCGTTGCCGCGACCAATAAACAGGCTGGCGGACGACGATTCCGGTTCGTCCGCCAGCATGAGATACTCGTAGTCACGCTTTTGTCTTTTATTAAAAACGATCCCAGGAGTTGCTCGCGATGGAATTAACCTCACTGACCGCCGTTTCCCCTATCGATGGACGCTACGGCGATAAAGTCAGCGCCCTGCGCACCATTTTCAGCGAATATGGCCTGCTGAAATTCCGGGTGCAGGTTGAAGTACGGTGGCTGCAAAAGCTGGCCTCCTGTGCGGCGATCAAAGAAGTTCCTTCATTTGACGCCGACGCAAACGCTTACCTTGATAAAATCGTCGCTGAATTCAGCGTTGAAGATGCCGCCCGCATTAAAACCATCGAACGCACCACCAACCATGACGTCAAAGCCGTCGAGTATTTCCTGAAGGAAAAAGTCGCCGCCGTACCCGCTCTTCAGGCGGTTAACGAATTCATCCATTTCGCCTGCACATCCGAAGATATCAATAACCTGTCTCACGCCCTGATGCTGGAAACGGCACGACGCGACGTGGTGCTGCCGTTCTGGCGTAAAACCATTGACGCGATCGCCGCGCTGGCGCAGGAATATCGCGATATCCCGCTGCTGTCGCGGACGCACGGTCAACCCGCCACGCCGTCCACCATCGGTAAAGAGTTTGCGAACGTGGCCTACCGCATGGAGCGCCAATTCCGCCAGTTAGCGCAGGTGGACGTGATGGGCAAAATCAACGGCGCGGTCGGCAACTATAACGCGCACATGGTTGCTTACCCGGACGTTGACTGGCATACCTTCAGTGAAGAGTTTGTCACGTCGCTTGGCATTACCTGGAACCCGTACACCACGCAGATTGAGCCGCACGACTACATCGCCGAGCTGTTCGATTGCATCTCCCGCTTTAACACCATTCTGATCGACTTCGACCGAGACGTGTGGGGCTATGTCGCGCTCAACCACTTCAAGCAGAAGACCATCGCTGGAGAAATCGGCTCGTCCACCATGCCGCATAAAGTGAACCCGATCGATTTCGAAAACTCCGAAGGGAATTTGGGATTGGCGAATGCCGTGCTGGGACATCTGTCCACCAAATTGCCGGTCTCTCGTTGGCAGCGTGACCTGACCGACTCCACCGTGCTGCGCAACCTGGGCGTGGGATTGGGCTATGCGCTGATTGCATATCAATCTACACTCAAAGGCATCAGCAAACTGGAGGTCAACCGGGACCGTCTGCTGGATGAGCTGGATCACAACTGGGAAGTCCTTGCTGAACCCATTCAGACCGTGATGCGTCGCTACGGTATCGAAAAACCGTACGAGAAGCTGAAAGAGCTGACGCGCGGTAAACGCGTAAATGCCGAAGGCATGAAAACCTTTATCGAGAGTCTGGCGATTCCTGAGGAAGAGAAAATCCGTCTGAAAGAGTTGACCCCAGCCAACTATATTGGCCGCGCCGTCAAAATGGTGGATGAGCTGAAATAGCAGACAATCGAGCAGGCGGACCGCATTCCGCCTGCTTTCTCTCCTTCATTCCCGCAGTTTGTTGACCCTAAGTTTATTGCCGTAGTGAATAATATGTTTTTCGATCAAACCCGCTAAACCGACAATCTGAAGCGAGGCGACCTTCGGATAAGCCTGGTTTCATAGGAAGACACTATGCGAATTCTGGTTGTTGAAGATAACGTTCTTTTACGACATCACTTAACTGTTCAGATGAACGAGATGGGCCATCAGGTCGATGCCGCCGCAGACGCGAAAGAAGCCGACTACTTTTTACATGAACATGCGCCCGATATCGCTATCGTTGATCTCGGACTGCCCGACGAGGACGGCGTTAGCCTGATTCGCCGTTGGCGGGCTCAGCAGGTCAAAATGCCCATTCTGGTTTTAACCGCGCGTGAAAGCTGGCAAGAGAAAGTCGTCGTGCTGGAAGCCGGCGCCGACGACTACGTAACCAAACCTTTTCATCTGGAAGAGGTGATGGCGCGAATGCAGGCCCTAATGCGCCGTAATAGCGGTCTGGCGTCTCAGGTCATCAGCATGCCGCCGTTTGAGGTCGATCTGTCGCGACGTGAACTGCTTGTCCACAGCTCGCCGATAAAACTGACGGCCTTCGAATATACGATCATCGAAACGCTCATCCGTAACCACGGCAAAGTCGTTAGCAAAGAGTCGTTGATGCTGCAGCTTTACCCTGACGCCGAGTTACGCGAAAGCCACACTATCGATGTCCTGATGGGGCGCCTGCGCAAAAAACTGCAGGCCGCCGACTCGCATGAAGTCATTACCACCGTGCGCGGACAGGGTTATCGCTTCGATATTCATCCCCGTCAGGACGGATAGATGAGTAGGAAATCACCGCTGTCGTTGCGCTTTCGCTTCTTGATCGCTACTGCCGCCGTCGTACTGGCGCTGACCCTCTCCTACGGCGGCGTTGCTATTGTCGGCTACAGCGTCAGCTTTGATAAAACGTCTTTTCGCCTGCTTCGGGGCGAAAGCAACCTGTTCTACAGTTTGATCCAGTGGCGGGATAATCAGCTGACCATCGCCCCGCCGCCTGAAATCGACATTAATTACCCCACGCTGGTCTTCATCTACGATCAAAACGGCAAACTGCTTTGGCGTGAGCGCGCAGTGCCCGAGCTGGAGGCGCGGTTCAAACCGGAGTGGCTGGCGAAAACCGATTATCACGAGCTGGATACCGACACCGGCACCAGTAATGCCGTGTTACAAGGCAGCCCGGCGATCCAAGATCGCCTACGGGATTACCATTCGGAAGACAAAACGCCTTTTACGCACTCCGTGGCCGTCAACGTCTATCCCGCCACCGACCGCCTGCCGCCGCTGACCATTGTCGTTGTGGACCGTGTTCCGCAAGAATTACAGCAGGCCGATGTCGTATGGGAATGGTTCCGCTATGTCTTTATCGCCCATCTTCTTCTGGTACTTCCTCTGCTGTGGCTCGCCGCCCACTGGAGCCTGAGACCGATCAAGAAACTGGCTAATCAGATACAGGAGCTCGAAAACGGCAGTCGTGAAAATCTGGATGAGCGCCCGCCTCAGGAATTGAATAGTCTTGTCCGCAACCTCAACACGCTGCTGAAAAACGAGCGCCAGCGCTACCACAAATACCGCACTGCGTTGACCGACTTGACCCATAGTCTCAAAACGCCATTGGCCGTGTTGCAAACGACACTACGCGCGCTGCGGACAGGCAAAGAGCAGACCATCGAACAGGCTGAGCCCGTGATGCTGACGCAAATTAGTCGGATTTCTCAGCAAATCGGCTACTACCTGCACCGCGCCAGCGTACATACGGATCACCTCAGCATTCCCCGAGAAATCCATTCTGTGCCTGCGATGCTGGACGGCCTCTGCTCCGCCCTCAATAAGGTGTATCAGCGTAAAGGGGTCTCTCTTTCCCTCGATATCGCGGCAGAAACCACATTCATTGGCGAGAAAAACGACTTTATGGAAGTGATGGGCAATATCCTCGATAACGCCTGCAAATACAGTCTGGAGTTCGTCGAGATCAGCGCCCAATATTCAGGCCAGATGCTGCATCTAATCGTTGAAGACGATGGGCCCGGCATCCTGACCAGCAAACGCGAAGTCATATTCCAACGGGGCCAACGCGCGGATACGCTGCGTCCGGGTCAAGGCATCGGGCTGGCCGTGGCGGTAGAGATTATCGAGCAGTATGAGGGAGAGATTATCATCGGCGAAAGCCCTTTGGGCGGCGCCAAAGTCGAAGCCATTTTCGGCCGCCAGCACCTCAATCAAAACGACCGCTGAAAGGTCCGCACAGACACAACGGTTCAGCTATAATCGCCTTCAGCCCTCTGATAATGGAAATGCATGATGGACTACCAACTTAATCTCGACTGGCCGGATTTTCTGGCTCGCTACTGGCAAAAACGCCCTGTGGTAATCAAAGGCGGCTTTACCTCGTTTGTCGATCCCCTTAGTCCTGACGAACTGGCCGGACTAGCGCTGGAAAACGAAGTGGACAGCCGCCTGGTGAGTCATCAGGACGGACGCTGGGCCGTCAGCCACGGTCCCTTCGACAGTTACGATCACCTTGGTGAAACCAACTGGTCGCTGCTGGTGCAAGCCGTTGATCATTGGCATGAGCCCTCCTCCGCGCTGATGCGCCCTTTCCGCTATCTTCCCGACTGGCGTATCGACGACCTGATGATCTCATTCTCCGTCCCCGGCGGCGGCGTGGGTCCACATCTCGATCAGTACGACGTTTTCATTATTCAGGGTACAGGTCGACGCCGTTGGCGTGTCGGCGAAAAGGTGCCGATGAAGCAACATTGCCCGCATCCCGACCTGCTACAGGTCGATCCATTCGAGGCCATCATCGACGAAGAGCTGCTGCCGGGCGACATCCTGTATATTCCGCCAGCCTTCCCACACGAGGGCTATGCGCTCGAAAATTCGATGAACTACTCTGTGGGATTCCGGGCGCCGAGCGCACGAGAGTTGGTCAGCGGGTTTGCGGATTATGTACTGGCGCGTGAATTGGGCAGTCACCGCTACAGCGATCCGGATATCACGCCGCGTGAACATCCGGCTACCGTGCAACCCGAAGAGCTGGATCGTTTTCAGCAGATGATGTTGGATCTGGTTCAGCAGCCGGAGTCGTTCAGACAGTGGTTTGGCGAGTTTATTTCCCAGTCGCGTCACGAATTGGATGTGTCGCCGCCGGAGCCGCCTTATCAATCCGGAGAAATCTACGAGTTGATGCAACAAGGCGAAACATTGCGCCGACTCGGCGGGTTGCGGGTGATCTGGCTGGAGGGCCAGTGCTTTATTAATGGCGAACCGTTAAACAGCCCGCATCAGGAGGCACTGTCGGCGCTGGCGGAACACTACGTCATCGACGGCAAAATGCTTAAAGACGCGTTGGACGATCCCTCTTTCCTTGCCGAGCTGACCGCATTAATCAATAACGGCTACTGGTACTTCGCGGATTAACCTCGATACGCCGATTGAACCACGCATCCCGATATCGGGATGCGTCACACCCTTCCCTTTAGTCTCTTTACCTACCAAGCATGACGTCGAAAGAACCGCACTCAGAGCTTCACCGCAAAGCTGTGCTTCGTTTGAGATGATTCACGCGTGTTCTGCGCGGTCAGTTCAGCGATATTCATGATGACGGCCACGGCGCTTTCCATGCCTTCTACCGTCACGAACTCATGTTTGCCGTGGTAGTTGTAGCCGCCGGTGAATAAATTGGGACACGGTAATCCACGAAATGACAGCTGCGCGCCATCCGTACCGCCGCGAATCGGCTTCATGACCGGTTCAATTCCACACTTGCGCATGGCCTGCTGCGCCAGCGCGATGACATGCGGATGCTGTTCAACCTGTTCGCGCATGTTGTAGTAGCTGTCGCTCATGCTCAGTTCGATATAGCACTCAGGGTGAAGTCCCTTGCCGACCTTTTCGGCGATATCCATCATGGTCTTTTTGCGTTGTTCGAATCCACTGCGTTCGAAATCGCGAATGATGTATTTCATCTCCGCCCGTTCGACCGTGCCTTTGATGCCGTGAAGGTGATAAAAGCCCTGATAGCCTTCGGTATTTTCAGGAGACTCATCGGCCGGGACTAGCTGGTGGAAACGAGTGGCCAGCGTCAACGCGTTGACCATCACCCCTTTGGCGCTGCCGGGATGCACGTTGTTACCCACGATTTTTACCGTCGCGGAAGCCGCATTGAAGTTTTCAAACTCCAGCTCGCCGATACCACCGCCATCGACGGTGTATGCCCACTCAGCCCCAAAGCCCTCCACATCGAAGTACTGAGCGCCTTTGCCCACTTCTTCATCCGGTGTGAAAGCGATACGGATATCGCCATGCGGGATCTGTCGCTTTTTCAGACGCGCTATCGCGGTAATGATCTCGGCAATACCCGCTTTGTCGTCAGCGCCCAGCAGCGTTTTGCCGTCGGTGGTAATCAGCGTGTGGCCCAGTAGTTGATGCAATACGGGGAACATCACCGGCGACAGCACTTCCTCGCCCACGCCCAGCGCAATGTCGCCGCCGCGATAGTTTTCAACAATCTGCGGATTAACATGTTTAGCGGTGTAATCCGGGGAGGTGTCCATATGGGCGATAAAACCGATGGTGGGGACAGACCAGGCGACATTGCTCGGCAGCGTCGCGGTAACACAGCCATGATTTCCGACCGTTACCTGCTCCAATCCCAAGGCCATCAGTTCTTGTTGTAAAACATGTGCCAGCTTCCATTGCCCATCGGTACTCGGCACCTGCCGAACGCCGGATTTGGATTGGGTATCAAAAGATACATAGTTCAAAAAACGATCGAGTAATTTTTCCATCTTTAACTCCCTTGGATGGACCGCAGGTTGCATTATGAATAGGGCTCTCCGGGTAGATATTGCGTCACATCAGTTTTTATTAGTTTCGCTACATAACGATAGCCTATAAATCGCCGCAGAAGCCGCAGCACGCCGGAAAAGGAGACGCAGGTGAGAATGTATGTAGCAAAACCGCCGCAGGCAATAACACGGTCAACGCAAGTGAATAACAAAAAAGAAACAAAAAAATCCCGCTAAACCTGATACAGATCTAGCGGGAGATGAGCGAGGAACAATCAGCGCGTTGCGATCTCGGAGGGCGTGTCGAGCCACTCGTAATACTGGCCAAGACTTTTATCGCACGAGCAACAGCCGCCGCATTGAGTGCTCACCGCCGCTTCGTGGAAGCGAATCAGCCCTTTGCGAACCCAAATCGCCATCATGCCGTCGATCACGCTGGGTTCGACATGAAAAGCGGCGCTGATATCGCGCACCGAGACTTTTTGTTTTGCATGAACGAAATCGCGCAGTTCAATTAAGGTCATACGTTACCCCCTAGTGACCCTTTCAGTGACGCCGGGTCATTGCACATCCTGGGCTAGCTGCTGCTGCGATAAACCATGACGACGCAGCAATAGTGCAGTCATGCTCCACATCACGACAACGCCCGCGATCGCAATTGTCGAGTACAGCGGGTGTTGAGCAAAACGCCCGCCCTGATACGCCAACACGGCGGCGCCATAGCCCAGCTCGATTGTCCAGGCGACACAGAACAGTGTCCAGCCAGTCCCTACCTCACGCCAAATCGCGGAGACTGCCGCAATACACGGCACGTAAAGCAGTACCATCAGCAAATAGCTGAATGCGCCCAATCGACCATCGAACAGTTGAGCAATGACCGTCAGTGAGGTGACAGAGAACTCATTGTCCTTCGCGACGGTTGCCGTATCACTCAGATCGCCGATTTCGATGCCAAGAGGATTTAACAACGCCTCACCCAACTTGCCGAAGTTTTCCGGCAGCGTGGCCAACGCTTCTTGAATACCCCCCCACAGGCTAAATGGCGCGGCCTCTTCGCCATCGGTACCGCTTTGCTGACTTGCCATCGTGCCGTAGAGCGAATCTAACGTCCCTACGACCGCTTCTTTGGCGAAAATCCCCGTGAATACGCCGACGGCTGCCGGCCAGTTCTCCGGCGAAATCCCCATTGGTTTAAATACCGGCACAATTTCCTGACCAATCGCCGACAGAACAGATTTCTGGGTATTCTGGTTGCCGAAGGTGCCGTCAGTCCCCAGCGAGTTGAAGAAACTGAGCACGGTCACGACCACGACAATCAGTTTGCCCGCACGCAGGACAAAGCCCTTGAGGCGCTCCCAGGTTCTGACCAGCACGCTGTTCAAACCGGGTAAGTGATAGGGTGGGATTTCCATGACAAAGGATGAGGCATCGCCTTGCAGTGCGGTCTTTTTTAATAGGAATCCCGTGCCAATCGCAGCGGCAATACCAATCAGGTATAGGCCGAAGACCAGATTCTGTCCGCCCTGAGTGAATAACGCCGTCGCAAACAATACGTACACCGGCAGACGCGCGCCGCAGGACATAAACGGCGCCATCATCACCGTGACGATTCTGTCGCTGTGCTTTTCCATCGTGCGCGTCGCCATCACGGCAGGCACGTTACAGCCGAAACCGACGATTAGCGGTACAAAAGCTTTACCCGGCAGCCCGATACTGCGCATGAAGCGATCCATAACAAAGGCGGCTCGCGCCATATAACCGGAGTCTTCCAGATAGGACAGAAACAGGTAGAGGCAGGCAATGACCGGGATAAACGTCGAGACGGTCTGAACCCCGGAGCCTACCCCATCGGCAAGCAGCGTCTTCAGCCATTCAGGGCAATGGAGCGCCAACAAGAGTTCGCCGAATCCTTTGACAAAAAGGGTTTCGGACACTTTGTCGAAGAAGTCGATGAAGGCGCTGCCAATATTGATGGTGAAGATAAACATCAGGTACATCACCAGCAGGAAAATCGGTATCCCCAGAAAACGGTGCAGTACAACCCGGTCGATTTTGTCAGTCAGTGTGGCCGACACTTCGCCGCGGCGAACCACGACATGGTTGGCAATCGACGCGACAAAGCGATAACGGGCATCCGCCAGAAAGATATCCAGTTCGTCGCCGTAGTGTTCTTCCAGCGCAGCAACCTTTTGATCGGCCACCGCGAGCACATCAGACGGGATTTGACCGCGCACAGTGATATCGCGCTCCAACAGCTGGATTGCCGACCAGTAAGCGTTCACCTTCGGCGATTGGCGTTTCAGCACGTCGGCAATTGACAGCGCGGCCTCATGCAACGGTGGATCGTAAGGAACATCAACCGGAGGAATTTCGGGATGGTCCAGCGCTTCCTGACACATCTCCTTCAGCAAACCGATCCCCCGCTTCTGCGTCGCGGTAATCGCGATGACCGGACAGCCTAACTCTCGTCGCAGCGCTTCCATATCGATGTCCAGCTTGCGGGACACGGCGATATCCATCATGTTCACCGCCACCACCATCGGCACTTTCATGTCCAACAGCTGTGAGGTGAGGTACAAGTTGCGCTCCAGATTGGAGGCATCAACGATATTCAACACCAGTTGGGCTTCGCCAGCCAGAATGTAATCCCGTGCGACGCGTTCATCCTCCGAGCTTTCGGAGGCCGGGTTGAGCGAGTAAACGCCCGGCAAATCGACGAGGGTTATCTGACGATCTTTGAGACGACATTCGCCGACCTTTTTTTCAACCGTCACGCCCGGCCAGTTGCCGACCGTTTGTTTACTCCCAGTCAATGCATTGAAAAGCGTGGTTTTCCCGCAGTTGGGGTTACCTACGACACAAATAACGGATTGCGTATCCATAACGTCCTTACTCGCTGAGCAGCATTAACATTGTTCTAAGATCATGATTTTTGCTTCGTTTTTACGCACGCTGATGGCGGAGCCACGCACACGCAATTCGATGGGATCGCCCAGCGGGGCCACCCGAGAAACCGTAAATTGAACGCCCGGTGTGACGCCAAGCGCCAGTAGGCGTTTGCGGTAATCTGCCTCCCCTTTCTGATATCCCAGGACTTTCCAGTGAGTGCCTGCGGTCAGGGTTTCTAATGACATATTATTCACTCCTTCCTGACTGCTGTGGCGATACCCATACCTGTTTGCCCATATCCCAATTGATGGCAATGCGGCTGTCTCCAGCGGCCAGCATCAACGGCTGGTTGGCTTCGCGTTGAATGACCCGGACATCTCGTCCGATGCGGATCCCCAGATCCATTAAGCGTTGCTGCTGCTCGCCCGCAAGCCGAATGCGCGCGACCACGCTATGGGTGTTAAGAGGAATATCGAGTAGTGTTTGAATACGTAAGGTCATCTGCGGACCTCCAATCTGCCCCGGTAATATGGGAGTGCTAAAACGGCTGTCTTTATGCGAGATAAAAAGACAAGTAAGAATAATTCTTACTATATTTCAGTCAGCGGATGGGCGTTTGACACATGTCAAAACAGGTATAGGTAGGCGAAATAAAACAGAAAATGTGATGATTTGTTGATAATCGCGCGTGTCGATGTTTTGAAAAAATGCGGCAGAAACAAACAGGCCCCGACGTTATCCGCCAGGGCCTGTTATTCATACGACAGGACTTATCATTTAACCTGCTTTTGCTGAGCTAAATCTTCAGCAATCTGCACCGTCTGATCCAGGTACGGATCCGGCTCCTGATAATCCTTAGGCAAAGCATCCAACGTCTTCAACGTCGGCTTGCCCTGCCGGGTCAAACGCTCGTTGATTCGCTGCAGACGAATGGCTTCATCGTCATTATTCTCTTTCTGCCGTTGAACCAGGTTCAGAGAAACACGATCGCGTTTGTCTTTAAGCGCCTTGAAGCGAGCAACATCCTGCTGGATATATTGGAACTCCGGATCTTTGGCGATACGCTGGTCGTAATCCGTCTTCAGGACCGGCAACAGCGAGGAGAAATCACCCATTTTGGTGTAATCCGCCGGCTTAATGCTGTCCCACGGTAACGCGTTATCTTCGAATTTCTCCCCGGTTTCAATGGTTTCCAGCCCAGTTGGCATGATGATGTCAGGCGTGACGCCTTTGCGCTGGGTGCTGCCGCCATTAATACGGTAGAACTTCTGGATTGTGTACTGCACCGAGCCAAGCGCCGGCCATTCCGGACGCAGCATCTGGTCGTAAATGCGGTTCAACGATCGATATTGCTGCACCGTGCCTTTACCAAAGGTCGGTTCACCCACGATCAACGCGCGTCCGTAATCCTGCATTGCAGCGGCGAAGATTTCCGATGCGGACGCGCTAAAGCGGTCAACCAGCACCACCAGCGGCCCTTTGTAATACAAGGTGGCATCGGTATCGCTATCTTCACGAATCTTGCCGTTATTATCGCGGATCTGCACAACGGGACCGCTAGGAATAAACAGCCCGGACAGGCTGACAGCTTCGGTCAGCGCACCGCCGCCGTTGCCGCGCAGGTCGATGATGACGCTGCTGACGTTTTCGGCTTCCAGTTTCTGGAGCTGAACTTTCACATCGTCAGTCAGGCCCACGTAGAAACCGGGGATATCCAGCACGCCGACTTTATCCTGACCGGCATTTTTGATGGTCATTTTAACCGCGCGGTCTTCGAGACGAATACGCTCACGCGTCAGCGTCACCGTTTTGGCTTTCGTCCCTTTACCAGCAGGGAGGATCTCCAGGCGCACTTTGCTGCCTTTCGGTCCTTTGATCAGCGCAACAACATCGTCCAAACGCCATCCGATAACATCCACCATCGGTTTTCCCGTCTGGCCGACAGCGACAATACGGTCGCCGACCACGATGCGTTTACTTTTCATCGCCGGGCCGCCCGGCACCATGGAATTGATCACAGCGTAATCTTCATCCATCTGCAATACGGCGCCGATACCTTCAAGAGACAGGCTCATTTCCGTATTGAACTGTTCGGTATTACGCGGGGAAAGGTAACTGGTATGCGGGTCGATCTCACGCGCGAGCGAATTCATGATCAGCTGGAAAACGTCTTCGCTGTTGGTCTGAACCAGACGACGAAGAGAAGCCTGATAGCGTTTGGTCAGAATATCTTTGATCTCGCTATCGCTTTTTTCCGTCAGTTTCAGACTGAGCCAGTCGAACTTGACCTTCGCGTCCCACAGACGATTCAGCTCGTCCTGCGATTGCGGCCACGGGGCTTTGTCTCGATCGAGATCGATGTAATCGTTCCCGGTGAGATTCACCGGTTTATTCAGCAGTGACAATGCATATTGATAGCGTTCGAAACGGCGTTTCTGCGCCAGGTTATACAACGCATAAGGTAGATCGAGCCGACCGTTATTCAGATCTTGACCCAACTGCCCTTTGCGCTTGTCGAACTGCGCCACATCAGATGCCAGCAGCACATTGTGGCTGTAGTCGAGCATGTTGAGGTAGCGAGCAAAAATTTTATCTGAGAACTGTTCATCCAGCATGAATTGCCGGTAATGGGAACGCAAAAACCGCGACGAGACGCGCTCGCTAACGGTGGCATCCTGCGCTTCCGGCTGCAACTGTGGAATCTGATCGACTCGTGTGATGTTCTCATTGGCAAAGCTGCTGCCAGCCAACAGAAGGCAGCTCAATACGGTCGATTTTACGAATTTGTTCATGCCGAGGTTGGCCTCCGTATCAGAACTGCAAGTGTTCTGCGCGTACGATCATCGCCATTCCTGAAGCCAACTGCACTCTGACTCCATCTTTGGCGACTTCAAGCACAGTGGCATCCATGGCACTTTTGCCCGCTCTGACTTTGATTTCCTGGCCGATATGCAGGCTGGAAATGTCCGTCACAGCCTGTCGCGGCGCCTGCTGATCTTCTCGAGCCGCACGAGACTGGCGCGGTTGATCCGATGAGGAAGTCTGTGCTGTACGAGAGGAAGGCTGGCGTGGCTTACGTGCGGCAGAAGCGGCGTTATCGCGGCGGGGAGCATTTTTCCCTGCGGAAGGACGTTTACGCGTAGGTTCGGCGGCGTCGCCCCCTTCAGCCCGTTTTTTCGCCTGCTGTTCAGCACGACGAGCCTGGACACGGGCTTTTGCTTCTTCCAGCTGTTTGCGCGCATGTTCTACGTGCTGTTCTTCCAGCTCTCCGCAAGGATTACCGTCCAAATCGACACGCTGTGCTCCCAGCTTGATGCCATACAGATAACGCCAGCTGGAGGTATAGAGCCTCAATGCTGAACGCAACTGCGTTTTACTGATGTTATCGGACTCGGGCACACGGGTGACCAGATCCTGAAAAATACCGATTTTTAACGGTCGTGCTTCGCCTTCGGTGGAGAAACAGAGCGGGAAATGCTCTGCCAGATAAGCGATGACTTCTTTGCTACTATTCAACTTAGGTTGATTTTCCATGAAATTTCCTGATTACAACGGGTTCGCCAACCGGCGCAGGCATGAACAGGCGTCATTATAATGACGCCATCGGCAATTGCTACGTTATCCGTGTCTCAACTAAGAGAATTGATGAAACTAAGTGCATCACTGTTTTCCAGTTGAGCATTTAGCGTTGAGACAACGGCCTTCAACCCAGCTTCATCATCGGCATCAAACCGCTGATATTCCGGGCTATCGATATCCAGCACGCCGATCAGTTGTCCATTGACCACCAGCGGCAATACGATTTCTGCATTGCTTGCCGCATCACAGGCGATATGGCCGGGAAAAGCGTGAACATCCCCCACCCGCTGTACCTGTTTCTCCGTGACCGCCCGACCGCATACGCCTTTTCCCGCAGGGATACGAACACAAGCAACACGCCCCTGAAACGGGCCAAGGAACAGCGTATCCTGATCGAGCAAGTAGAAACCAGCCCAGTTAACGTGTTCCAAACGTTCGAACAGCAAGGCGCTGCTGTTTGCCAGTATAGTAATAAAACGGTTTTCACCCGCGATCAGTGACGATAAATCCCTCACCAACTCTTCGTAAAATTCTTGTTTTTTCATCATACGGTAAGATTGTCTTTTCAAACTGCTCAGTGTTTTACACCAACGCGCCATTAAATAAGTATTCAGACCAGGATGCTACTAGATTTCTTCATCAGCATAAAATCAGCAAATGCTGTTACGGCAAAATTCGGGACAGTCTCACTTCCCGACTGATGGCCTGCCAGCATTTCAGCCGCCCTGAACAGGCGAACACCGTCCCCAAGCCTGTGAGACATCACTTTATGCTAAAATCCGCGCTTTGATTTTGCCCTAACGGAAATTGCCAGTGGCCAAACACATCCCAGCAACGCTCTCAGCCGAATTTATCGATGCAACGCAACGCATCATGCCCAGCCATCTCTCCATGGATGATTTCATTGCGGCCTGCCAACGGCCTCTGCGTCGCAGTATCCGCGTCAACACCCTCAAGATTAGCGTAGCGGACTTCTGCACACTTGCCTCTGCTCACGGGTGGGCGCTGGAACCCATTCCCTGGTGTGAAACGGGATTTTGGCTGTCGAACGTGGATGAGCAAGGGGCGCGGCTTGGCAATGCGCTCGAACACCTCGCCGGTTTGTTTTATATCCAGGAAGCCAGTTCGATGCTACCCGTCAGCGCCCTGTTCTTCGATGGCGAGAAACCGCAGCGCGTGTTGGATGTGGCAGCGGCTCCGGGGTCCAAAACGACGCAGATCGCGGCGTTGATGAATAACGAGGGCGGCATCGTTGCTAACGAATATGCCGCCAGCCGGGTCAAAGTACTCCATGCCAATTTACACCGGTGCGGCGTCAGTAATACGGCGCTGACGCATTTTGATGGGCGCGTCTTTGGCAGCGCGTTGCCGGAAAGCTTTGACGCCGTGCTGCTGGATGCGCCCTGTTCCGGCGAAGGCGTGGTCAGAAAAGATCCCGCGGCGATGAGCCATTGGTCGCTGGACAGTATTGCGAGCATCGCCGCCACCCAACGCGAGCTGATCATGAGTGCTTTCTATGCGTTGAAGCCCGGAGGAACGCTGATTTACTCCACCTGCACGCTCAACCATCAGGAAAACCAAGAAGTTTGTCGCTGGATGATGGCGCAGTTCCCGGACGCTTGTGCCATTGAGCCTTTACATGACCTGTTCCCTACGGCGCACCAGGCTGCGACGGAAGAGGGTTTTCTGCACGTTTTCCCTCAGATTTTTGATAGCGAAGGGTTCTTCGTCGCACGCATGAGAAAAACCGCCAGCGTTGCTCCCCTGCCGCATCCCGGCTTTAAAATGGGTAAGTTTCCGTTTACCCCACTGCACGGTAAAGTGGCGCAACCGGTGATAGCCGCAGCTCGTCAGCAGGGAATTGAGTGGAGTGAAGACCAGCTCCAACTGTGGCAACGCGATGATGAAGTCTGGCTTTTCCCTAGCGCGCTAACGCCATTACTTGGGAAGGTCCGTTTTTCCAGAGTCGGTATCAAACTCGCCGAACGGTTTGCCAAAGGCTACCGCTGGCAGCATGAGGCGATTGTCGCGCTGGGAGAGACGAACTCATCGGCCACATTCGAACTGAGTGCCGCAGAGGCGCAAGCCTGGTTTCAGGGAAAAGATGTGTATCCGGCCGAATTGCCTGATGTCAGTGAAGCTCTACTGATCTGGCGAAGCGCGCCATTAGGGATAGCTAAGCGCATCGGTAGTCGGTTTAAAAACACGCTGCCGCGCGAGTTGGTCCGCGATGGCGCCAGCGCCGGGCCTTACTGCGACTAACGTCCCCACGTCTGGGATGCTGGTCCGGCATCCCCTTTTTCCCACATTTTCAACTACACTTCCTGCGTTAGCCTGTTAAATATTCAGCCCTTAGTCATCCTAAGAGGAAGGCATCGCATGTTCGCATTGGTGATTTTTGTCTGCTACGTAGGCGGGAGTTGTGAAGACCTGGTTGCGGGCGTTTATGAGACAGAAGCGCAGTGCCTGAAAACCATGGGTGAGCAACGTATTCGAAATGGCGGATGTTATCCCATCGAAGACTTTATCGATGGATTCTGGCGCCCCGCCAGAGAATATCGGGATTGGTAATGACTCGGCATGACCTCTACGGCAACAGAGGCTAGACGACGGTAGGAATCGAAGAACACGGCGATGCTGATATCGTAAAGACCTCTGCTACTCTCGTTCAGTTCTTACCCTTAACCCTACAGGTTCACGCTCCAGCAAACGGTATCAATCATTTACGGACGTTGGAAAAGCGAAGCAATCGGCGCTTCGCCTCATCAAGCATTGCGGGTGATAGTGAAAACCACTAACCCTACCGGAGACACTTCCTCTGCCCCACACTGGAATTGCGCCGTACTACCAGTGACGGAGATCTTTTTACCCGGCAACAATGAAACATCATAGACATCGTTTCTGCCATCGATATCCAGCAGCCAGCGGCCATTACCGAGGCAGGTTACGCCGGTATCAACCAGCCATGAGGCCATGCTGCCTTCCACCAACAGAGGCGTGTTCACGCCTTCAGGCAAGAATGCGCTATCCGCTTTCCAGTCACCGGCCGCCTGCAATTTACCCGCTTTGAGCGTCTTTCGTGGCACCAGTACGGTATCGCCCGTGTCATTCGTCTCATGATGGAGATGATGAGGTGAGCCTTTACCTATAGCCAACCATTCCAGCGACACGCCGGTATCCAGCGCACACGCCACCACCACATCACCGGGAAAAAAATCACGGCGAATCCAGGTGCTGATGGTGCCAGGCGCGATATCCAATAACTCGCCCAGCTCTTTTTGCGTGCTGAAGCCGTAAGCATCCAGCATTCTCCGCAAGACGGCGCGCCCCCCTGAAGCCAAAATTTGCTCATAGAGCGCTTTGCCTTTGAGGTTCGCGTCTTGATGCAGCATCTCAGGCCCGTCGATAAATTCGCCAGTCACCAACCATCCTGCATCGACGCCATTATCAAGCGCGCATTTCAGAATGATATTGCCGGGGATACTGTCTCGCTGTACCCAGTTACTGATGGTATTTGCCGGAATTCCTGTAACTTCGCTCAATTCCTTTTGTGTTTTTACCCCATAGCTTGACAGGATTCGCCCCAGCACAGAAACCGTAGCTGTGGTATTACTTTCTCTGTTCAAAAACACCTCTTGAGCATGGAAATAGATACGTTATGTGTCTTAACCGCCCTAAAAACCGTCACCGCTCTAATTATTGAAGAAAAATCACGCGGCATCTGATGATATTACAATTTTACCCTTATCCAGCATGAAAATAATGAGGCCTTTTACCCAAATTTCCAGTGCAAATGCTCAGTTAACTTACTTACTAATCAAAAAACCGTCGCATCCGGCCGCAAACCCGGATTTTTGCCCTTCAAGATCTTAACTCACCGAATGACTCATTTTTAATCAATGAGTTGTGATCATAGCACCTGATTCCACGGTTAGGATTTCGCCGCGAAAATACCACGGGCAGTTATGGGTTGACGAATATCGCGTTCTGTAAAATACTGTATATAAATACAGTTACGAAGACAGGCGGACTATTGTGGAACATCTCGACAACCAAGCATTGACACTGGCCAGAATCAGGCTGATTGCAGATATGACATTGATATCACAAATCCGGCCTGACGAGATGCAAACAGCGATGTCGTTGATTGCCGATCTTGCTCATGGTGCGGTAGACGCGGAAGGCTTTCAGCAGGCGCTGCGGGAATGCGGCGACGCTCAATGGCTCAAAGCCTGGTTTGACCGCCATGCCGTTTAGACTCGCGCCTCGCGCATCCTATCGTTACTGAGCAGTTTCAGGTCAGCTTGAAATCTCGTTTGTAACATTATCTTGCTGCTATTTTGACATTCACCATCGCAAACACCGGCGTTAACGGCATCTATTTTCTTCAGGCCATTACCTAAAACTAGTTCTATTTTTTACTCATGTCTATTTGTCGATTCGATATAACTGCGAAGGTTATTTAAGATGGCTGAAAGCCAATAAATTGGTGGATATTCATACTTGAATTTATCGTCTTTACCCGTAGAGTTTGATATCCCACGTTTGAATTTTGCCACTGAAGATTATCATTGTTATTTCACCGGGTAGCATAACCAACGCTTGACACATAAGCGGTGACGATGTCATTCAGGAATAATTCTCGCCTATGTTAATCGCCTCGTAAAAATAGTGGATATCATCGTGATGATTCATGAATTTTTACCACTACCTGTTTTTTATTCTCATCCCCATTCACAGCGGTGAGACAGGATAAATCCTGTGGCCACACCCGCACCGCATCCGCCTACACAGACCTTGTGTAAGGTATGTCTGTTTATATGGCTATAGCGGCATCAGGTTGCCTCACATCGCGCTCACAGAGACAGATCATTGAAAGAACGCTGACGTTAGCCCTCTCGAATGATTTTTTGATATCGCGTTCTTAACGCTATATCAGCCGTATTTTGGTGGTAATAGAATAAATCCGGGAAATGCACAATATTATGAATAGAATGAAAAATACGCATCGATGACTCGGCAATCCAGTTTCGTTATTTTAGACCTACCGAAAAGAATAATCATCCAGTCCAAGAGATCGAACGGAAAAACACCGTTTTTCCTCACTGAGTTTTATACATCACACCGAGATGATGATTGTTATCCCTGCGCGGGAAACGTTCATTCAGCCGTGGCTAAGAATATAATATTGAATCAGAACATTTAAAAACGAAGACAATTTCGCCACAACCTTATTTTGAGGGAACGAGGGATAACCGTGAACGCCTTAATCACCGTGTCTTCTGCGATCTCCATTATCGGCATTACTCAGACTCCACATTCAAGTAACCCGATGATCTTTTTTCCCGCTCCCGTTATAGTCATCGTGTTCCATAGATCATCGAGGTAATGGCAATGACACCGGATGAAAAATCTTTGTTCAGACACGCAGTTGGCGATGTCACCCCACTGCGTTCTTGCAGTACGATGGTACACCTTAAGAAATCACCGGCCTTGAAAACCAAACAGGCTCCAGCAGAAAACAAACCGACCAATTTTCTGATCAGCGGCTATATCGACATCCTTGCGCTGGATCAACCTTTGATGCACACCCAGGATGGGATTCAGCGAGGCGTACTGGACAAACTGCGTCAGGGGAAATATTCGCTGGATGCCAGTCTGAATCTGATGAGAAAGCCCGTGGCGGTGTGCCGCGACAGCCTATTCGAGTTTATGCTGAAGGCGCAGCATGACCACCTGCGCAATCTACTCATCATCCACGGCAAAGGCCGCGATGACGAGTCCCACGCTAATATCATTCGCAGCTATCTTGCCCGCTGGCTGTCCCAATTCGAGTCAGTGCAGGCATTCTGCGTCGCACAGCCTGCGCATGGCGGTCATGGTGCTTGTTATGTCGCGTTGAAGAAATCAGCGCAGTTGCGTCAGGATAATTGGGAAAGGCATGCGAAACGCAGCCGGTAAGGGAGGAACACAGGATTGCCCTATTGCTCAGGGCAATCCTTTCGCCATTCAGTAACTGAAAGCGACAGAGCGATGACGACGACCAAGCTGCCCTTTCGCCAAAATCATCAACGCCGTCAGGAAAGCCGGTAGCGCCAGAACGGCAAACATCATACCGAAGCTCCACTCCATGCCCAGCACCTGCGCGCCAGCAAACGCGCTCATGATCGCGCCCATACGCCCAACGCCATGCATCCATCCTGAACCTGTCGCACGCGCCGCCGTCGGGTAGAAACGGGCGGACAGCGCATTCATGCCGGTATTCGCACCGTTAAGACAGAAACCGCTGATCGAAGCCAGTAAGGCCAGTAAAACAAAATAGGATTCCGACAGTCCGATTAGCGCCGTCGCCACTCCGCCCGCCGCATAAATAACGCCAAGCGCCAGGTGAGGATTGATTCGATCCATTAGCCAACCGGCAAATAGCGAGCCAAAAGCGCCACCGGACTGATACAGGGCGGTGATAACCGTTGCTTGAGTGACTGTCATTCCAGCCTCTTTGATTACGGTAGGCAACCAGCTGCCTAGCAAGTAGACCATAAACAATCCGAAGAAATAGCCGCCCCAGAGCATGAAACTACCGAAACGGTACTCTTTAGACAGCACCAAACGTACAGCGAACGTTGCTTTTTTATCTTGTGCGGGCATCGCGAACTGAGTGCCACTATGGCTCACGCCAGGCGCAATTTTGTCGACGATGTGATGAATACGCGCCGAGTTCGCGCGCTTGGTCACCAAAAACCTCACAGACTCGGGCAGTTTGACGACCAAAAATGGCAGCAGCAACAGCGGTAATATACCGCCCATCATAAGAACGGTATGCCATCCCCACTGCGGGATCAGCCAGGAAGCAGCAAATCCGCCTGCTGCCGCACCGACGCTAAACCCGCAAAAGACGATGGTAATGATAAACGAGCGTTTCTTTTCCGGCGCGTATTCCGCAACCAGCGTTCCTACGTTAGGCATGGCAGCGCCTAGCCCCAGCCCAGTCAGAAAACGGAAAATAATCAGATGTTCCACGTTTTCCGAGAACGCGGCCAGCAGCGTCCATAAACCGAACAGGAATACGCTACTGATGATAACCACCTTCCGCCCACGCCAGTCCGCAAGCGGGCCCGATATCATCGCCCCCAGAGCCAGTCCCACCAATGCCGCGCTGATGACTACCGCCAGCTCAGCATTGCCAATTCCCCACGCGGCTTTGAGCGAAGGACCGATAAAGCCCATGATGGCGATATCCATGCCGTCCAATGCAATAATGCAGAATGAAAGGATGACAATCAGCTTTTGGTAGGAGCTGAGGGGACGTTCGTTGATGAGCTGACGAACGTCTAAGGGGGTGGAACCTGTCACGCTTACTCTCCAATAACTCTTCTGCGGGGCTGTTAACCAAGGCTTACACTGTAAACAATTATTTCCGACAGTAAAACAGTCCGACCATAATAAATTTGCTGTCCAGACGGATTCCGTGACAGAGCGCGCGAATGATAGCCAACGCGCCCCGTCAATGAAAGTACGAAACCGGTACCCGCTCTTTTTTACATCATCTATAGTAACCACCAAAAACTCATATTGTGAATAACAAAGGCCACGTTTTTCACATACCCCACCCGATAATTAATAATAACTCATTGAATTTAAATAATATAATTTACATCGCGAGCACAAGATCAGCAATTCAATGCTTTTTTGTGATTTTATTATTGAAATATATTTGCAAATTCAAATAAAAGGTTTCACCATAAAGGTTATGTTGAAGAGATGAATCTGTTTAAGGAGATACCACCATGATGCATTGCCCTTTATGTCACCATGCCGCCCATGCGCGTTCCAGCCGATATCTGTCGGATGGCGCCAAGGAGCGCTACCATCAGTGTACTAATGTCAATTGCGGGCACACCTTTGTCACACTGGAAGCCGTCACCCGTTCAATTATGGTGCCAGGCAAAGTGGATCCCGTAGAAGCCTCTGCTGACAACCCACCGCCACCGCCTTAATCACGCCTTCCCCCTACCTGGTCAGGGGAATATCTTCCCCCTGACACGCTCTTTTAGCCCTCAGCCTACCCGTCACTTCACTTCGCAAACTCAAACAGCCCCCCTTGAGTCACTCACTGTTATTGACGCTCGCCGGATGCTGCTTTTAGTATCAAATGACTTTTACTGATTTTCAGTCACTTGCACACACAGGTCTTCATACAGAACAGGGCCTGCATGCTGACGAATTCCTTCCGCAGGAGAACACACTCAAAAATCAGCTGATAATTTCCCCTCGCCGTTGATGAAGCTTCCGAGGTGTCATTTATGGATAAAACCTGTCGACTCTTTTCATGGAGATGTGAATGATGGATGCCGTTCAAACACAGGCGTATCGCGCCAGCCTGCTGTATTTTACCGCCGACCCACGGTATGCCCCCGACGAAGCCACCCACTTTATTGACGATGGTTTATTGGTTGTTCAGCACGGAAAGGTGCTGAATGCGCTGAATTATGCGGACGTCACCGCCAAAGAACTGGCCCTTATGACGGTGAGAGATTATCGGGGCCAGTTGATTATGCCCGGCTTTATCGATACCCACGTCCATTTCCCCCAAATTGAAATGATCGCGTCTTACGGTGAACAGCTACTGGAATGGCTGAATACCTATACGTTCCCAACCGAGCAAAAATACGCGGATGCCGACTATGCTCACCACATGGCTCGAGTGTTCATCCGCGAACTCCTGCGACACGGCACCACCAGCGCAATGGTCTTTGCAACGGTGCATCCACAGTCTGTCGATGCCCTTTTCAGCGCGGCGGCAGATAAAGCGATGAGGCTGATTACCGGGAAAGTGATGATGGATCGTCATGCGCCGGAGGCGCTGTGCGATGACGCGCAACAAAGCTATCAGGACAGCCGCGCCCTGATTCAAAAATGGCATCATCATGAGCGGTTGCTGTATGCGGTAACGCCGCGCTTCGCCCCCACTTCCACGCCGGAGCAATTAAGACTGGCAGGTGAACTGCTACGCGAGTTTCCAGACGTTTATATGCAAACGCATCTCAGTGAAAACAAGCACGAAATTGACTGGGTTAAATCACTCTTTCCTGAGCATCGCCACTATCTGGACGTATATCATAATCACGGTCTCACGGGTTCTCGTTCCCTGTTTGCACACGCCCTCCATCTTGAAAAGGACGAAGTAGACACGTTGTCGCGCAGTCGTTCCTCCGTCGCCTTCTGTCCAAGCTCGAATCTGTTCCTTGGCAGCGGACTGTTCCCGCTACACGCGCTGAAAGCTGCCGGCATTCGCGTGGGAATGGGCACCGATGTCGGCGCTGGCACCAGTTTATCCCTTCTGCAAACGCTGAATGAGGGTTACAAAGTGCAGCAATTGCTGGGCGAGAAACTGTCTGCCCGCGAGGGGTTGTATCAGGCTACATTAGGAAGCGCGGAAGCGCTCTCCTTGGATGACAAACTGGGAAACTTCCTGCCGGGTAAAGAAGCGGATTTTGTCGTTCTCGACTGGGCGATCACACCGCTGCAGCAGTTGCGACAAGCGCAGGCGAGCACGCTGGATGAGAAATTGTTTGCCTTGATGATGCAAGGCGATGACCGCAATGTCGCTAAGACCTACGTCAACGGCGCGTGCGTCCACACACGCGAAGAGTCCACGTGATCCCATCCCGCGCATTATTGCTTAGTCACAGCACTGACATTACTGCGTGGTTTATTGGCAAAAACGAATCGTTTTCCATATAATTTTTCTTTCTTATTAGTTAGTTCGGGTGAGTAATCTCTGGGGCAGGAAAGTTTCTGGCTATAATGCAACTTATCAGCAGTCACTTACACTATGGGCAGCGGGCGACTGCGGCATAAAACACCGAATATTGCATTATGCTGAAATGGGACCAGAGCATTCTTTCCCGAAGCGGTTCGTGTTTTCTGTGACTCAGCTTCAGCATGTCCAGCCTGTTCAAGGTGGGCTCGCGGCCAGTGTGACGTACAGGATTGATCAGCCTAATAACCTTTATACATGCCGGGATGGACATTCTTTTTTGAACCAACCCCCATCCGGGCATCGACCATAACAGCAAATGACCTAAGGCATAACCATGATTCCGCCTCTCGATGCCGGCACAAAGGAACAACGGAGTGCCCTTCTGCGCATGATGAACATTCTGGACACGCGACCGGTCGAAGAATTGGAACGTGTCACCCGCATTACCCAGTCCTTCTTCGAAGTCGATAGCGTGGTGATCTCTTTAATCGACACAGACCGCCAATGGTCGTTATCACGGCGAAATTTCCCCTATTCGGAAACACCGTTGTCGATCTCTTTTTGCGTTCATACGGTCGCGTCCAACGAGCCGCTTATCGTTCCGGACGCGCTTCAAGATCCCAGATTTAGTGATAATCCGATGGTGACGGGCAAACAACAGGTCCGATTCCACGCCAGTTATCCACTACGCTCATTTTACGGCATTCCATTGGGCGCTCTTTGCCTTTATCACAGCCAGCCGGTTGAATTTACCGATAAAAAACTAGAGCAGCTCAGCGATATGGCTTACGTGGTGCAAACCTACCTGCAAAGAGTCGAAATGCAGGCCGAGGCCGAAAGCACCCGAGATATGCTGCACCGGGCAGACTACGTCAACCGTCAGATTTTTTCTCAGGCAGCCATTGGCCTCGTACTGATGACGCCGGATAAAAAACCGATCAGAGTTAACCATACGATCTGCAAGATGCTGGGATATACCGAGGAAGGGCTGTTGCAGACCACGATGGAAAGTGTGACGTATCACGGCGATCTTGCGCTGACCAAAGAGCGCTACGATAACCTTCTAAAAACGGGCACCCGCAATACGACGTTTCAGAAGCGTTATTGCCGGATGGATGGCTCGCTGTTGTGGGCCATGGTCTCGGTGGCTCTTCTCTACAATCCCGATGGCAGTCAGCATGGACTGCTGTTGGCGATAACTGATATCAGCAATCAAAAAGCCTCGGAAACCGAGCTTCTTTCGCTCAGCAAGGAGTTGGAGCAGCGCGTCGAACAACGGACTGAAGAGCTCCAGCGCAGCCATCAGTTTATTCAGGATATTACCGATCATATTCCCGCGATGATCTCCTGCATCAGCCCGGACAATATCTTTACCTTCGCCAATCACCACCTCAAAGTGCTGCTGGGAAGTCAAGGCGATGATCCCATCAACTCGCCTATCAGCACCATCCTGCGTCCCAAGGAGCGTAAGCTGTTCATGCCATTGCTGGATAAGGTGCGCAAAACCCGGCAGCCAGTGCATATTGAACACACCGTCGACTTGCCTTCCGGTGTTCACACCACCTACCACACGCAGATGGTGCCGGCAGAACCGCCCGCGCAAGGTGTTTACGTCTTCTCCACCGATATTACTGACCTGACGTCACTGCGCGATCAGCTTAAATTCGAAGCCAATCACGACCATCTCACCGGATTACCCAATCGACGCGCCGTTATCTCCTACCTGAACCAGCTCGCGTTGAAGCAACGTCGGAGCGGTCTGGCGCTGCTATTTTTCGATCTGGATAACTTCAAATACTACAACGACCACTACGGACACGAATTTGGCGATCGGGTAATTAAAACCTTTGCTCGCATTTTGGGGCAAAATACCCGGCCCAACGATCTGATTGGGAGACTGTCAGGTGACGAGTTCGTCATGGTGCTGCACGAGCGTAAAGATATGGCGCGTGAAGTGGAAAAGATCAGCCGCACGCTGAAAGAGCGGATTGAAAAGCCCACGCGCATTCGTGGTCACGACATTGTGCTTTCCGCCAGCGTGGGTATCGCCATATTAGGTAAAAATGACCGTTTGGATGTCAATCACTTTATTCACGAAGCAGATACCGCCATGTACCAGGCTAAACGTCAAAGCATTCACTCCTCGCGCGGTCATAAACACGACGTCAAAAATGACAAGAAGTGACACCGTCACTATAAATGTGCTGCAAAAAATTTTTGTCTGTCTATACTCCCTGTCGGTTGCCGCTGAGTTCAGTGGCATGCCCTTCTCACCCTTTCTATGCCTTTTCCTAACCTACTGTTTGCTCTCAGCCCATACAACCCCAGGCACTAGCCCTCAATGGCCCTAAACTGGTTACATAACGGTACTGGTATCGCAACGTAGCCAATGCGGCATGATCGGTATTTTCTTCCCGATACGTCACGAGCCATAGGGAAGCTGATGAGATCCAGCTTGAATGACCGTTTGGACGGGGGATGCGTCAACTAAGGAGAGAATTTATCCCCACATAGCGTCCTACAAGAGGAGTTAACATAATGAGTGAAACAGATAAAAGTATTTTGTCGCTATTCCTGATCGGCCTGCTGATTGCCGTCGGCAAGATATTGATAGGCGGCAAACCCATCAGCTTAGGACAATTTACCGGTCGATTATTATTGGGGGGCTTTGTATCGATGATTGCCGGTGTCGCGTTGATACAGTTCCCAACGCTGTCCCCTATTGCCATCAACGGCATTGGCGCAGCACTGGGGATTGCGGGTTATCAAACGATCGAGCTATTTCTCCAGCGCCGAGCCCGCAACCAAGGGGATAAGGATAGAAGCAGCGACAAGAATGATAATAATCGGACGGAATAGCGATTCTGAATGTGGTGTGCTTTCATCCTCGGGCTGACACCAGTAAAAGCTTCGCCATGGCGTTATCAGAATGCATTTCTCAACATACACACGACAGGTATCTCAGTCAGCCCAAGCCTTTCTCATGCTCTCCTTTTTCGTCGCGAGAGCCCTTTCTCTCCTATCACGCAGCAGGCAGGATGCTGTCTGATTCAAGAAAATTTATGAACCTCGCCGTCAAGTTCCGCAAGTGAGCCGGTAAAGGGCTCGTTGACAGTAAAATGCCACGGATGGGATGTGTGAACCGAAGAACCCAACGACGCCGTGCTATACTGCCCTTCCCAGAGATTTTTAGTATGAAATCAGAAGACACCCTTGATTGGTATCCTGCCCAACTGCCTCCCGTCAAAATTATCTTAGGTAATGCCGTTCTGGAAGTGATGAAAGTTGGCCGTCCTGTTAATACCCGGACTCTGCTGGAGTTTCTGCTGGTTATGCAGGGCAGACAGAAACGGCGTGATGATAAAATCGCCATGCAAACCGCGATCAATGTATTAAAAAACAATCAAGCCGTTCATGGCAGAAGTTGAATTTCTTCGCACTCATGAGGAAAGTAAATTGCGTATCTCAATGCTGGCGCCTCCACTTCTGTATCATCTCGTTTGACACGTCACTGTCGTAGCAGATAGGCGAATAGCCCCCAGCTCGACTCCATGCGCTTCGACCGCCGCACCGGCTACCATTTTTGGCCGAGTGATAAGGGCATGGACAATTTCCTGGATACTTGTTGATTGAGTCCTGAATAATGGCTTTTTTCACCTGTTCGTCACTTAAAATAGACGTCTTGGCCGCGGAAATATTGATAAAAAATAAAGCAAAAACCGCGATTGTTTTTAGGCTAATAATATTAATATTTTTCATCTCATTGACCTGTCAGACTCACTGAAATAGCGATACTTCTCCAGCATTATTTATCGATAAGTTTCTTCCTGATAAAACGGCCAAATACGGTGAATTTGCTATAGTGAAAATAATTTACTCAGCTGAGGAATAACCCATGTTCAAAGAAGGTGATATTGTCCAGAGCAAAACCGGTGGTCCCAAGATGGTTATCCATAAAGTTGAAGACAACCAACTATGGTGCATCCGGATGGATGACTCGTTAAAGAAAGAGCTCATCGTTGCAGTTGACGCCGTAGAACCCTATCGTGAAGAGGGTCCTTTCGGCGTTTGCTGACCAAAAGGCGGCCCAGGCCGCCTAAATGTTCTCGCTCTAAGAACTCAGATCTTGTGCTGAAAATCCGCTGAGCGCCGACAAACGCTCCCAGCACCGACATGGACGAAAAAAGCTATCCACCGTTTTAGCGTCAAACTCCTCACGCCCTATCCCGCAACGACAAATCACCTCCACCAAGATAAGTCACCATCAAAAGGTTCATTGATACCGAATTAAGCTATTCACCCAACAAATTTATGACCAATAAGTATTGCTCCAATAACATGAAGCTTGTTAAATATAGACTTTGATAGAAGGCAATTATACGTAGGTGTCACGAATTATTTAATAGAGAGTGAAAACATTACCAGCGTGACATCATTTCATTACACAGCATAAAAGCGAATCAATCATTGAATAACATTAGGCTTTACACGCAACTATTTTTAATTAAATCATCACTTAACACTCTTTATCCCGAATATATCAACATAGCAATAAAGAATTGCTTTATTAAAAAATCAATTTTCAATTAACTATGCCGAACTAAAATCCCGGCTTACAATGAACGCTATGCCAATGAAAGATTTTGATAACCGCCTTATTTCCAGGCTCGCTGAACTCAATAACAAAGGTTTTTCCAAAGCCGATATGGCCAGAGCCGCGAACGTTAGCAAACAAGCGGTGACCGGATGGTTTAGAACCGGAACGATAAGCAAAGCCTCAGCACTCGCCGTTGCGGATGCGAGCGGTGTTTCCATCGCCTGGCTGTTTGGTAAAAAGGTCGATGAAGCCCATGGCTTGAAAGAGCGTGAAATGAGAATGCTTAATGTATTTCGTCAACTACCTGAACCCGAACAAGATCATATGATCGAATTATTCCAGGTACGGCTCAGAGAAATTGACGAATACGTCCAAACATATCTGCGTGGCAGAGTGAAACAAGAATAAAGAGATTCTTTTATTTTTAACCCTATTCTAAAAAATGTTGGACGACCAATAGTATCTCAAGCATTATATAATTCTAGAAAAAACAGTTACAATAGATGACTTGACTACTGAGTAGTGTTTTTGTAGTTAGATTACAGTGAAATTCTTGAGTAGCTCACACATCTTCAAACTGAAGCCTTGCTACGCTTGGCGATGACGATGATGACAACGTTTTTTACTGACTGAATGTCGTACTAGATTCACGAAGGTCGAGCAGATGATTTTAAATCACCACCAATGTGTTTTTACGCATCAGGTTTAGATTATTTGTATGTAAATAATTTATTTAAACATACACGGAGGAGATATCTCATGAGACGCTGCTGGATATCGACAAATGCTATCCCTGATAAAGCATCGTGTGTGGTGAGTAAAAATTTTCCATGCTTTTATTTAAATAATGATTGACACTCAATAATGCCCTAGCCATAAATCAGTAAAAACGGGCTAGTTATCCATTTTTTCCGTTTAAAGCCCGACTTAACAATAATATAATTGTATGGTTCCAGTAATTGATAAAGGGTGGCGATAGCCACCCTTTAAATGATATCAACTCTTGGGGCGCGTGAAGAGAACAAACAAACCGAGAATTATGTCTCCAACGATCCATAAGCTGAATAGCATTGCGACCCCAAGTCCTGTTCCAATAGCAGCGCCTGCTTGCTCTGCACCAGATAACTGCTCAATGCCCTCAGAAGCTGAGTTATACCCTCCAATAATCCATACAAGCATTAAAATATTGAAAGCGATAAAAGAGAATTTGACAAGTTTACCAAAAAAACCTCTTTTAGGTTTTCTGAGCTGAACAGCACAAGATGGGCATTTAATTGCGGCATCACTAACTTGGCTTGAGCATTCTGGGCAACTGATTAAGGCCATTTCAACCATCCTTTTTTACATTGGTTTGATAGATTTAAATTTAAACAAAAATTCAGGCTCTGATAAGGAACCATCTATTGTCATGCTTTTTTCTTGTACTGCGTCCTCATCGGAGGAAAAAAACTCACCGGAAAAAATGACTTTCTGTCCAACGGACATGCTCAACAATGAATTGTATAAAGCAGTATTTTTTTCAATTAGCGTATGACTTCCCATGTCGGAAAGTTCATTATTCCAAGTGCCGACCGAAAGGATCGGTGAAAGCTTGATGGTCAGTATTCCTTTCCCATCATTATTTGTATCAAGCTCCGATATAGTTCCAACCCAATCAGTTACTCTAGTCAACCTCATATTCAAAAGCTGCTCTTTTCTTTCGTCGCGTAAAACAGACTTTTGAAGTTCATTTTTTGCCATTGCAAATTTATCTCTCACCTCATCGGAAAGAGCAATGAAAGCAGTTTCTGCGTGGGGTATTTCTGAGGCTGGCTTCGCCTTAACAACAGCACTAGAAACAGTACTGGAAACAGCAGGCTCATTACCACTTGTTGGATTATCGGTGGAAACGATGATAAGGAGCAAAATTACCGCCAGTGCACTAAGAGAAATATAAATTTTCTTTTTAGATTTCTTTAGTTTATTTCCACACGTTGAACAACATGTGAGATTTTTTTTATTTAAATTGCCACAAGAGTCACATTGAGCAAAAAGGCTTTCACTTTTCATATTACTCGGAATTTCCTTGTTCCTATAACTTAAAGCATTAATATTTTAAGATTTTTCTTATCCTACAGAAACATTTTGCAATGTCAATAACCACTTAAGGAAACTAATAAATTCTTTCATTTTCATAGCCATACAAAAACACATATTCCATTTTGTTATATATGAATACAAATAAACCAACCTTAAGTTATTAAAGATCTTTTTTGTTTTGCCTCCTGATAACGAGTCTAAAGTGAAAACAACAAAATTGTAGAAGTACATAAAACGAAAAGTTGCGCTAACTGTTGCTTATTTAAGCAACGAGCGACGTCAATCAAAAAATATTATGCTGATACCGAATTCACATTGTTCAACGTTAACATCAGAACCGAATTCTCTCATACAGAGTCCACCTCAAGCATCTAAATATATACATAGCCAAATCAAACATTATTTTTAAATAGCAAAAAAACTGAAATTTTTTCAGATCTCTCGCAAGAATTCTCTATTACATTCATTTCAGCAATAAATAAATGACAGGCGACGATATTATCGTATCGCGGCACATTTTCGATCATACAAAATAACAAGATGACGGTACATGACGCGTACTTCACTCCAGAGCAACTGAAAAACGCGATTTACATGAATCTACAGGCTCAACGCGTTGGCGATACAGTGATGATAATTAATATTGAGGTACAGGAAATGACTTGGGAAATCATTATAACTCATTAATTTAAAAAAAAAGACCGAACACGATTCCTGTGCTCGGTCTAGGGAAATGGCTCTTGTGATAGAGCCGTGCGCTAAAAGTTGGCATTGACGCAGGTTCTAAGGAACCTACCCTTCAAGCGTAGACGAGACATTTCCCTTTTCCAGCTATGTATGAGCTGACTTAGCGCTTTAAGTCACTATTAGACCCATTTTGTGATCGCGAGCTCAGTCATGGTGACTAACCCACTTTTGATAACACATTGGATGGCTGAGTTTTTCATCCCTGGCACAGCTGTTCAGCGCGGTTCACAAAAGGTAGCAAACTTATTTTCTGACCTGGGTGTTTGGGATCGTCCAGCAGGATGATATCCAGCGGTTGAGCGTTTACCTCACCCTGTCGAACCTGAGCCCAGGCGACACCATTCAAGGGATACTGCATCAGCGTGCTGGGATTAATGACATAAAGCGCATTACCCGGCCGGCAGATCAACTGCACTTCTTCGCGAGTAAACGCCCAGCTGTCGCCATATTGTAGCTTGCTAATGTTCGTAATCCCCGTCGCCGCGAGCGCTGAAGAGCAAAAAGAGGTCGTTAAAAGGAGCCAGATGAGTTTTTTCATTTTGATTTCCACAGCAAAACAGACCGTTGTCTTTACAAGGTTTCTTGACGTAAGGCATCAAGAATAAGCCACAGTAGAATCATAACGACACACTAAAGGGAAGTCGAGCAAGGGGAAGTCAGGAGAAATGGAGAGATAAGGCGATGTCGGATGAACATCGCCTTTGCGCCACTATCAGGCAGAAGGCGTAGCGCTCGCCGCCATTCTTTTGAGATCTTGATCGATAAAGAACAGTCCACCTTCGGAAGTACTCACCATCGCCAGTTTATCCAGAATGGAGTTGAACAACTTCTCTTCTTCATGCTGCTCAGCGACATACCACTGCAGGAAGTTGAACGTTGAATAGTCCTGCAACGTCATGGCCGCATGCGCCAATTCGTTAATCTTTCCGGTAATCAGCTGTTCGTGTTCGAAGGTCAATTTGAAAATATCAGTCAGAGAGTCGAACTCTACGGGCGGAGCTTCGATTGCGCCAAGAACCGGCATACTACCCGTATCGTCCAGGTAATCGAACAAACGTTGCATGTGCTCCATTTCTTCCTGAGAGTGAGACTTCAGGAAAGCTGATGCGCCTTCGAAACCTTTATTTCCACACCATGCGCTCATCTGTAAATACAGGTTGGCAGAGTAGAACTCCAGGTTCAGCTGTTCATTCAGCTTTTGAATCATTTCTTGTTTTAACATGTTAAATCCTTTTCCACTGGCAGGGGATTATTCGAAGGGCATTATGCACAAAAATATTAAAATTAAAAACATACTATTAACCAATGTTCTCATTATTTTTACCCTAAATTCAAAGTATTATCATTTATCTATGAGAATGGTTTTCATTGCTTTCTATTTATTTCGATTCTGCTTTGGTCATCATTTTTATTAGTGGCAATTAAATTCAAGGATTTCTCAGCCTTACCGTAAATAGAGCGCGGTTGATCGAGGGGTGGCGTGTTGCTTGCCATTTGATACGGGCTGTTTTATGTTTGTCGCGCCATAAACAGGAGGACATCATGGGACATAATCTGGCCGACCTCTCACTCGAAGAGATGGAAAAAGTGAACGTCGATCTCGCCGCTTCCGGCGTCGCTTTTAAAGAGCGCTATAACATGCCGGTCATCCCTGACGTGCTTGAACAACAGCAACCTGCGCATCTACGCGATTATTTCCGGGAACGGGTCAGCTTTTATCGTCAGCTTTCATTGCAGTTCTCCACGCTGCCCTATGACCCCAACAGTAAATAATCCGTAAACACCGTCATCATTCAGGTGATGACGGTCTCCCCCTGACCTGCTTGATCGCGCGACATCACGTTAAAATAAGTTAAAACGCCCTGCGGATGCGTACGCAAACGGTTTCGTTTATACTGCGCCGGAATTCTTAACCGCATCGGATACTACTTTTATGTTAACAATCGGAACAGCCCTGCGTCCTGGCGCCACCCGCGTCATGCTGCTGGGATCGGGCGAGCTAGGCAAAGAAGTGGCGATTGAATGCCAACGTTTGGGAATTGAAGTCATCGCTGTGGATCGCTATGCCGATGCGCCCGCCATGCAGGTCGCACATCGTCGCCACGTCATTAACATGCTGGATGGCGAAGCGCTCGAACGGCTGATCGCTCAGGAAAAACCTGACTACATCGTCCCTGAAATCGAAGCTATCGCCACCGATATACTCGTCGCGCTTGAGAAACAGGGACAACGCGTCGTCCCATGCGCTCAGGCCACCCGGTTAACCATGAATCGCGAAGGGATACGCCGTCTGGCGGCGGAGACGCTAGGTGTCCCGACCTCTCCCTATCAATTTGCCGACAACACCGTCAGTTTCCAAGAGGCAGTGCAACAGATCGGTTTCCCCTGCATCGTCAAACCCGTCATGAGCTCGTCAGGAAAAGGCCAGAGCCTGATTCGTGACGCCCAGCAAGTAGACTCTGCGTGGCGCTATGCGCAGGAAGGCGGCCGGGCCGGAGGCGGTAAGGTGATTGTCGAAGGGCTGGTGAAGTTTGATTTTGAAATCACCCTGCTGACCGTCAGCGCGGTCGACGGCATTCACTTCTGCACACCCATCGGACACCGTCAGGAAGATGGCGACTACCGAGAGTCCTGGCAGCCGCAGCAGATGAGCCCAGTCGCGCTTGAGCGGGCAAAAGCTATCGCCGGCAAAGTCGTTGAAGCGCTTGGCGGCTATGGCCTGTTCGGCGTTGAACTGTTCGTCTGCGGCGACGAAGTCATTTTCAGCGAGGTTTCGCCGCGACCGCACGATACCGGCATGGTGACATTGATCTCGCAAGATTTATCCGAGTTCGCATTGCACGTGCGCGCTTTTCTTGGTCTGCCGGTCGGCGCTATTCGCCAATACGGCGCGGCCGCTTCCGCGGTGATACTGCCAAACCTGACCAGCAGCGACGTCCGCTATCAGGGACTGGAGCATGCCTTGCTGCCACAGACGCAAATCCGCCTGTTCGGCAAGCCGGAAATTAACGGCCAGCGTCGAATGGGCGTCGCGTTAGCGATGGACGATACGACAGACGAGGCCGTACAGCGCGCCAAGGCCGTCGCCGCAGCGGTACAGGTCAACGGTTAACATTCAGGGGCGCAGTCTGTCTGTGCCCTTTTTCTCTCCCTTGCCCCGTCTTAAAGAGAGTGAGGCCGCCAGCGTGTGACGACCATTCCGCTTTTTGAGTCCATTCTCGAATGATGTCCCCTGACGACTGGGCTAAATGCCTTCCCCTCCTCGTGGAAATAAACGAGAACAATGCACACGGTATTGCCTCACGCGCTGAGCGCAGGGCTCGCCCACTGAGCGATAAAGTCGGCGATCCTCTCTTCGATGCGACTCTCGGTAGTGCGTAACCGAATGATCTTAATTCCGTTTTTTACCAGAATGGCGTTTTTTAACGCGTCCCGCGCCGCCTGAACGGGTTGGTCGTGCGAGCCACCATCGACCTCGATCACTCCCACCGGTGTTTTGCCTACCTTGAAATAGATCACAAAATCGCAACTGGCACGCGCCATGAAAGCCCGCTCGCGATGCGTCAAAGCCGGATTGTTCGGTGATACGACCTGATTCAGTTTAACCTGATCGTGACACAGTAACCCCTGACATGACGGTTCAGACAACGCCTCGCGCAGGAGTTGTGCCGCAATCTGCTCAGATTTGTAGCGTGAATCCTCGGTTCGTAATCGGGCGTTTAAACGCGCCAGAGACTGGTCATATTCGCGGTACAACAGGTCGAACGCCGACACCA
The DNA here is from genome assembly GCF_003515985.1 of Lonsdalea britannica. GTDB lineage: Bacteria > Pseudomonadota > Gammaproteobacteria > Enterobacterales > Enterobacteriaceae > Lonsdalea > Lonsdalea britannica. The sequence continues at coordinate 3,239,673 of NZ_CP023009.1, forward strand.
CGGGCGCACGCACGATTTGCTCGTCCTGCGCGTAATAAGCGATGTAGCGCATCAAGGCTGCAATGTGACCCTTGTTGCCGGTGAACACCTCGTCGCCCGTCACCAGAGTGAAGCGGTGCTTGGACCGCGACACCGCAACATTGATCATGCGCGGATCATCGACGAAATTGAGGCGTTTACGATCTTGGTTGTAACGTTTCTTGTCCAGTACGGTGGAGAAAACGATCTCATCGCACTCCCTGCCCTGAAACTTGTGCACGGTATCCTTGACGTAATCCGCGGGCAGGTGCGTCCCGGAAAGGTTGACCTGCGCCCGATATGGCGCGATAAAACCACGCCCGTCACCATCCTGCCCGGTGGGTTCGCCTTCGTCGTCAAGCAGCTTGAGCAGAGAATCCAGCTCCCGCAAATTGGTGTTCTGCCGCGTGTGGTTACCCTTGGCGGTTACCACCAGACGCAGCGGCTCTTCGCCTTTATCCTCGGTCATAGGTAACAGCGCATTATCGTAAAACTGTTGGTTGCAGAATTGGATGATTCTGGGATGGCAACGGTAATGCTCTTTCAACAGGGTTCTGGGCAGAGCCTCCTTGAACACACCGATGCACGAATCAAGCAGGCTATAGCGCTCGCAATCGTAGGCGTCGGCGGGTGCCGGCTGGCCTAACGTCACGGGGATATGTGCCAACTGACGGTTGTCGCCGACAACGACCAGATTTTTCGCGCAGCCCAAGGCCAGAATCCCCGGCACGATATCCTGCAACGAGGCTTCGTCGATGATCACGTAGTCGAGGATCGCCCCCGGGGCGATAGAATTAACAATGGAGTGCGTACCGCTACCCAAAATCGGGAAGCGCTGCACGAAGGCATCGAACTGCTTGCGGTAGGTCTTAGCGTCGAAGCTGCCTAAAGCCCGGGGCAACCCGTGCAGGTGTTGCTTCAGGTGGCGCATCGACGACGTCTTTAACTCTTCAAGCAAGTCCGTGAAATTCGCACGCGCCAACGACGCTCGGCACGCCTGTAGCTCCGTTTTTTTGTCCTGTAACGCCTTGTCGTAATAGTGCATCTGTAAGGCATGGAAAACAGACAGGCGCATGTCTTCCTGGGCGAATGGCTTGGTGCGAAAAACTCTGAAGTTGAACAGGAGTTCAATACGATCTTTGAAGCGGATACGTTGCTCGCCGAGATGGGCGAGATAGGCCATCAGGTCCGCAATTTTACGCGGAGACAAACCATATTTGTCTAGCGAAGCTTCAGCTTGCACGCCACTGTCTGTCTGCCACTGCTGTAGGTAGCGTCGTTCAATCATTAGCTCATCGATCTCAACCTGCAATTGCGCCGCCCGATTGTGATCGTGCATGTGCTGTTTCAAGCGGCTCAGCAAAACTTGAATCTCATCCAACGTGGGTGTGGGTGCGGGCTCGGGCTCGTTTGATGGACAAGGCGGCAGGTCGGCAAAAAAATCTTTGCGGTTGCTCTGATTACCCAGTTTGGCGATCAGATGGCCGAGGCTACATTTTTCCAGTTTTTCGTAGACGTTTTCAACGGCCGCATTGTTGTTGGACAGCACGGCCACGGTTTGTCCACGCAGCAGAATATTGGCGAGGATGTTGAGGATGGTTTGGGTTTTTCCCGTGCCCGGCGGACCTTCGATCACGCTGACCTGCGCGCGGAAGGCCTGCTCGACCGCAGCCAGCTGGCTTTCATTTACCCCGAAGGGATAAATCAGGCCTTGGCCCTCTTCCAGCGTTCCATTTTGGGCTGAGCAATAGGCATGCAAGGCTGTGTCAGCACTGGCAGGCAATTGCTCCAGTTGTCGAACCACATTGGCGGCGATATCACGGTCACTCTCCGACTTCGCGTGATCCCGACGGGCATTCGCTACTTTCACAAAGTAGTCGAAGACCGGCGATGCCTTCATCGTCGTCGGCGCGGAAAACGCAATACGGTCCATGTTATAGACATAAGGCAGAGCAACGTTTGGATAGAACACGACAGCATACCGCTCGCCATAGATCGTTGCCCTGGCAATAGGCGTGACGATCGCGCTGCCGGGCTTGGACAACAACATCTCGCCCAACTCATGGGTGGGAGAGATCCGGCAGTCACTGAGCGGATGTATGCTATTGCCCTTCTCGCCGTATGAGCACCTCAGTTGTAGTCCTTGCTTCTTGTCATTCCAGATAGACCATTTAGTGATCTCTGAAGTCTTGTCTACACCACTCACTTGGATAGAAGCCATACGTCCCTTTTCTGTTTGCAAACAGCATTCGAATTCACGTCCGAATGACATTCAGATGCCGTTATTTCCTTAATGTGGGGACATTTTGCCACCATTTTATGTGTGGCAACAGACGGGTTATGCGATGGGTTATTCGCCTGTGTTCAGTATCTGTTTGAAGAGCCCCTATCGCAGCAAGTCGACCGAAGGCTAAAGACCCCAATCCCGAGCAACCGCTCTGGGCCCCCCGCGGCAGGATCGGTGCAACCAGATGGTTGGTCGTTTTCAGGTCGTCACGCTACTAACCCAAAACGGGTCAAGCGCCGAAACGCATCGACATAAGAAGAAAGTGATTAACTTATTGATAAACTTGATGTGCTCGTTTCTGCTCAGTCCAGAAAAATTTCGGACTTGCGTTATCGTCGCATAAAAAAAACCACCTCCGAAGAGGTGGTTGAGTCATCGCACTAACACACGGCTGAAATGTTATTTACGCCCTGTCGGCCTTGAGGCCGAATCAGGCTTTAGCACCTTCGATTGCGGTGCGGGCCAGGTCAGTGATGCGGTCGTAGTCGCCGGACTCCAGCGCGTCAGCCGGCACCAGCCAGGAGCCGCCCACGCACAGGACGCTTTTGAGCGCCAGATAGTCGCGGTAGTTGTTCGGCGTAATGCCGCCGGTTGGGCAGAAACGGATTTTGCCGAACGGACCCGCGATAGCCTGCAAGGCTTTCACGCCACCGTTAGCCTCAGCCGGGAAGAATTTAAATTCGGTTAATCCGTAATCCATACCCAGCATCAGTTCTGACACAGTGCTGATACCTGGAATCAGCGGAATATCGCCCGCCGTGGCCGCTTTCAACAGCGGTTCAGTCAATCCAGGGCTGATGGCGAACTGCGCGCCGGCTGCCACCACCTCGGCCAGCTGCTGAGGATTAGTTACCGTTCCCGCACCCACGATTGCGTCCGGCACTTCTTTCGCTATCAGGCGAATCGCTTCTACCGCACACTCGGTGCGCAACGTGAGTTCCAGTACGCGGATACCGCCAGCGACCAAAGCTTTCGCCATGGGAACCGCATGTTCCAGTTTATTCACGACGATCACCGGGATGACCGGGCTAGCCGTCAGAATCTGTTCCGCACTGGTTTTCCAGTTTTTCATTAAGCGCTTTCTCCACTCATGCCCAATGGGCATTGATTAATTTGGCGCGGTCATCCCATAAGTCGACCGCGCTGTGATTCCTTGCTGCTCAGCCGCGAACAAACCGCAGGCTGCGGTTCATCATTACTCGACTTCGTTCCAGGAACGGCCATCACGGGTGATCATCGCCACGGACGCCACTGGACCCCACGTGCCCGCCTGATAAGGTTTAGGCGCGTCATTGTCCTGGTCCCACGCTTCCATGATGGAGTCTACCCATTTCCACGCCTCTTCCACTTCGTCGCGACGAACGAACAGCGCCTGAATACCTCGCATCGTTTCCAGCAGCAGGCGCTCGTAGGCGTCAGCCAGATGCTCCTGATTAAAGGTTTCGGAGAAGCTGAGGTCCAACTTGGTCGTTTGCAAACGGTGCTTGTGATCCAGACCAGGGATCTTGTTCAAAATCTGAATTTCGATCCCTTCGTCAGGCTGAAGACGAATAATCAGTTTGTTTTGCGGCAGTTGCTGATAAGAATCGTGAAAAAGATTCAGCGCCGGATTTTTGAAGTACACCACGACTTCTGAACATTTACTCGGCAAGCGTTTACCCGTACGCAGGTAGAACGGCACGCCGGACCAGCGCCAATCGTCGATATCCACGCGAAGAGCGACAAATGTCTCTGTGTCGCTGGACTTGTTAGCGCCCTCTTCTTCGAGGTAACCGGGGACTTTTTTGCCCTGAACGAATCCTGACGTGTATTGCCCGCGCACAGTAGTGTCATGAATATTGGAGCGGTCGATGCGACGCAACGAGCGCAGTACCTTAACCTTTTCATCACGAATGCGATCCGTCGTCAGGTCGGACGGCGGCGACATGGCGATCATCGTCAGGATCTGCAGCAGATGGTTCTGGATCATGTCGCGCATCTGTCCGGCCTGGTCGAAATAACCCCAACGGCCTTCGATACCGACTTCTTCCGCAACGGTAATCTGAACGTGATCGATGGTGCTGTTATCCCAGTTATTGGCAAACAGCGAGTTGGCGAAACGCAGCGCCAGCAGGTTCAGTACCGTTTCTTTTCCGAGATAATGGTCGATACGGTAAACCTGACACTCGTTAAAGTACTCCGCCACCTGGTCATTGATGACCTGCGAAGAGGCCAGATCGGTTCCCAGCGGTTTTTCCATCACGACGCGAGCGGGCTCTTTGTTCAGCCCGGCTTTACCAAGACCGCCGCAGATAGCCCCAAAGGTACTAGGCGGCATGGCAAAATAGTTGATCGTTACGCGGTTTTCCTGGTCAAGCATGTCGCCCAAACGCTTGAAACCCGCGGCATCCTGTACATCCAGATTGCAGAAATCCAGCCGCTCGCTCAGTGTTTTCCACAGTTTCTCGTCCAGCGGCTCTTTAAGAAAAGTATCCAGCGCTTCCCGCACGACTTTGGTATAGGCCTTTTTGTCCCAGTCCGCACGGCCGACGCCGATGATACGGGTGTCCGGGTGGATATGACCTGCTTTTTCCAGTTGATACAGTGAAGGCAGCAATTTACGGCGCGCCAAATCCCCTTTTGCACCGAAAATCACCAGGTCACATGCCTGGGCCGTTGACGTTACCGCCATGTTCTATCTCCTCATTGCAGGATGCTGTAATTTTATTACATATGTAATGTACTATTTTTGGCTGGGACCAGTAAACCGTTAGCCTGCGACATACCCCACAAATCGCCGTGTAACAACGTGATAGCTGAGTATTTCCTTCGGTACACTGATAACGACGCAAATCGTAGAGAGAAAACTAGCTAACAATTTCGACAGTCAGTGACTATTTTGAAAGTTAGACACACGTCATGTTCTGGTGAAAAAACCACAATTTCACCGCGCCGCCCTCTGCCACGTCAGGTTTGCGCATAGTATATTTCCATGAAATTCGCATCGATTCACCTCTGGCTGAAATCGACATGACCATTGATGGTATCACTCTATGAAAATGCTGGATAAAATCCGGACTCGCCTGGATCGGTTGAGTAAGTCAGAAAGAAAGGTGGCTGAAGTCATTCTTGCCTCACCGCAGTCAGCTATCCACTCCAGTATAGCGACACTCGCTAAATTAGCGGAAGTCAGCGAACCCACCGTCAACCGATTCTGTCGGCGGCTGGACTGCAAGGGATTTCCCGATTTCAAATTGCAGTTGGCGCAAAGTATCGCCAACGGCACGCCCTATGTGAACCGCAATGTAGAGGAGGATGATACGGTTGAGGCCTACACCGCCAAGATCTTCGAATCCACCATGGCCGGTTTGGAACATGCCAAGTCGCGTCTCGACATTCCCGCCATCAACCGCGCGGTCGATCTCCTGACCCAGGCCCGCAAAATCTCCTTCTTCGGCTTTGGGGCTTCGGCGGCCGTCGCGCATGACGCCATGAACAAATTCTTTCGCTTTAATATCCCCGTGGCCTACTTCGACGATGTGGTTATGCAGCGCATGAGCTGCATGAATTCCGGCGAAGGCGACGTCGTGGTGTTGATTTCACATACCGGCCGCACCAAAACCCTGGTGGACATGGCGCGCATTGCCCGCGAGAATGACGCGACGGTGATCGCAATCACCTCCGAAGGTACGCCGCTGGCACGCGAAGCGTCATTGACCCTACGGCTGGAAGTCCCGGAAGACACGGACGTTTACATGCCGATGGTATCGCGCATCGCCCAACTCACGCTAATTGATGTCTTGGCGACCGGGTTTACGCTGCGGCGCGGCGCGAAATTTAGAGATAACTTGAAACGCGTCAAGGAAGCCTTGAAAGAATCGCGTTTTGATAAAGAAGGACCGTTCAGCACTCCCTATAACTGATTTGCACTCAGGCCAGCGTAGCTGCTTTTCGCCGGTACGGTTCAACCGCCACGGCATGCCCATTGCGCGGATCACCCTCTTGCCCCCTAAGAGGGCGTCAGCCGTGTTTTAGATACTATCGCCCTATTCAGCTTCACCAGTCAACGGAGTCATCCATGTCCAGACGGCTAAGAAGAACGAAGATTGTTACCACTTTGGGACCGGCAACCGACCGCGACAATAATTTGGAAAAGATTATTGCCGCCGGTGCAAACGTCGTCCGCTTGAACTTCTCTCACGGCACCGCAGAAGACCACCAACTCCGTGCCGATAATGTACGTGAAATTGCGGCAAGGTTAGGCCGCCACGTCGCCATTCTTGGCGATCTCCAGGGTCCAAAAATTCGCGTATCCACCTTCAAAGAAGGTAAGGTTTTTCTCAACGTCGGCGACAAATTCCTGCTCGACGCCAATCTGGGTCGCGGGGAAGGCAATAAAGAAGGCGTCGGCATCGACTACAAAGGTCTGCCCGATGACGTCATCCCCGGCGATACGCTGCTGCTCGATGATGGTCGCGTTCAGCTCAAAGTGCTTAACGTGGAAGAGTCGAAAGTCTTCACGGAAGTCACCGTCGGTGGGCCGCTCTCTAATAACAAAGGCATCAACAAACTGGGTGGCGGACTCTCAGCGGCTGCACTGACCGACAAAGATAAAGCGGATATCGTGACCGCCGCCAAAATTGGGGTGGACTATCTGGCCGTTTCATTCCCCCGCACTGGAGCCGATCTCAATTACGCCCGCCAGTTGGCATTAGAGGCGGGCTGTGAAGCCAAAATCGTATCCAAAGTCGAACGCGCTGAAGCCGTCGCAACGGACGAAGCGATGGACGACATCATCCTGGCTTCCGACGTCGTTATGGTTGCCCGAGGCGATTTGGGCGTAGAAATCGGCGACCCTGAGCTGGTTGGCATCCAGAAAAAGTTGATCCGTCGCGCTCGTAAACTCAACCGTGCCGTCATCACCGCGACGCAGATGATGGAGTCTATGATCACCAATCCGATGCCGACCCGCGCGGAGGTCATGGACGTCGCCAACGCCGTGCTGGATGGAACCGACGCCGTCATGCTGTCAGCAGAGACCGCCGCGGGCCAATATCCGTCGGAAACCGTTGCCGCAATGGCCAACGTCTGCCTCGGTGCGGAAAAAATTCCGAGCATCAACGTCTCTACACACCGCCTTGACGCGGAATTTGATAACGTCGAAGAGTCGGTGGCGATGTCAGCCATGTACGCCGCCAACCATCTGAAAGGCGTGACCGCCATCGTCGCGATGACCGAGTCCGGTCGTACCGCGCTGATGATGTCTCGCATCAGCTCCGGTTTGCCTATTTTCGCGATGTCGCGCCATGAAGGGACGCTAAACCTGACCGCACTCTATCGCGGCGTCACCCCTGTTCAATTCACCCGTTATTCTGACGGCGTCGAAGCCGCAAATGATGCCGTCATTCTGCTGCGCGACAAGGGCTTCCTGATGTCCGGCGACCTGGTGATTGTCACTCAAGGCGATGTGATGGGTACCGTCGGCACTACGAATACGGTAAGGATCTTGCGAGTCGAATAAGCGAATAAAGTCGTAGCATCGCCCTCTGCAAAATGGGAACGATGGATAGTAAAAAAGCCGGATATACCGGCTTTTTTTCGTAGGGTCAAAGGTAAGAAGTATCTGATGTAAGCATTATTTTTTGAGGGAACAATGAATCACTAGGTTACGTCAATCATCCGCGTTTCATTTTCTAGCTACCGTCCCTCTGTTGCCACTTTCTGACACTTTTACGGTTTATTTTTTCGGCGGATATAATTCCTGCTGTTTCTCTTTCGCTGTATTCATTTTATTAACGTGATGCTCTGCAGCTGAATTTTTCGCCTGCACCTTTTCATGCATTGGATTATTTTTCTTTTGGACCGCTTTCTGATGGCTTTCCGCGCGGGATTTAGCCGCCTGGCGTTCGGCCTCCAGCTTCTTGGCTGAATGCGTATTAGCAGCATGGTTAGCGGACTCAACACGGCCATGATTCGCCACAACAGGCGCCATCGGGTTTCCCTCGTGTGCAGGATCAACCGCTGCGTTGGCTGCCGTAAAACTCAGTGCTGATGTGGCCAGTAAGACACCTAAAAATACAGGTTTAAAATGCATGATGAATATCCTTTTACCGCACTATTTAATCAGTTGGGTCAGTCCTATAAAACGCGGCAGTGATTTTGCTTCGCTTGATTTAAAGGACTCACGCTAAAGTCACCGTTATGACGACTTTAATAAAGTAATAACAAGGGATGAAGGCGATTCATACGAGGAATTATCCGAGATAATAAAATGTCAGAAACAAATAAAACGCTAATTATGTCTGACGTCCGGATAGGGTAAAGTTTAATGACGAATTGTTTCCACACTCACCGATACCGTTATTTCCGGCACCGGTAAGTGGTGATAATGGCGCGCATTTATATCGCAAAAGAAAGCGCGATATTATAAGTCTTTGCGTAGATAAGGCTCCGTTTCACCCGGCTTGCGAGTCTTCAACAATTTCAGAATCCAGGTGTACTGCTCTGGATTGGGTCGTACTAAAAACTCCAACTCTTCATTCATTCGGCGTGCGATGCCTTCATCATCAGCCCCTGCGATATCGCTCATCGGCGGACGGATATAAATATCCAGTAGCGAAGTCCGGGCGTTGTAGACCGGAAACAGCGGAACGATCTCGCTACGGCAGACTTTCATCAAACGACCGACTGCGGGCAACGTGGCTTTGTACGTAGCGAAGAAGTCGACGAACTCGCTGTGCTCCGCGCCATGATCCTGATCCGGCAGGTAGTAGCCCCAATACCCCTCTCTTACCGAACCGATAAAGGGCTTGATGCCGTCGTTGCGCGTATGCAGCCGACCACCAAAGCGACGTCTCAGCAAATTCCACAGGTAATCGACCAACTCATTTTTCTGGTTGTGGATCATCGCCGCCATTTTCTGACCGCGCCAACTCATCAGCATTGCGGGCAGATCGACTGCCCAGCCATGCGGCACCATAAAGATCACATTCCGATCCTGATCTCTCAACGTATCGATAATGTCTTCACCGTGCCACCGCACTCGCTCATAAACACGTCGGGCGGGGAGAATCGCCAGCTCAACCATCAGCACGATGGACTGAATAGACGTCGCAAACATATCGTCGATGATCTTCTCTCGCCGCGCTTCGGTTATCTCTGGCATACACAGCAGCAGGTTGATGCGGGCACGGCGGCGCGCGCCTTTAGAAATACGTCCCACCATTCGGCCCAACGCACCCAGCACAGGATCTCGCAGCTTAGCCGGTAGACAGGCGACTAGCGCCAATGCTCCCGCGCCCAGCCAGATCCCCCAATAGCGAGGGAGAAAAAAAGCGGATTGAAACTGGGGAATAAATTCGGATCGGTTTTTCTTCACTTTTTCCATGCGTTTACTCTTTGTACCCAATAGAGACCGCGTTAAAGGCAGTCTGCATAGACTCTACATTAAGCCGGGTCGCTATTCAGATAGGCCGCGACCCACAAAAAAACAGCCGGTAGCGATGAGGCGACCGGCTGTTGAAAGGCGTTAGAGAAATCAGTCCAGCTGCAGCTGCGGCAGCATCTCACGCACCTGAGCCAGATAGTCACGGCGTTCTTTACCGTCCAGCCCTTCAGAGCGTGGCAGTTTCGCCGTCAGCGGGTTGACTGCCTGCTGGTTGATCCAGACTTCATAGTGCAGGTGGGGACCCGTTGAGCGGCCGGTGTTGCCTGACAGCGCAATACGGTCGCCGCGTTTCACTTTCTGACCCGGTTTAACTAAGAGTCGGCTCAGATGCATATAGCGCGTGGTGTACTGGCGACCATGACGTAAGGCGATGTAGTTGCCTGCCGCTCCATCACGCTTCGCGACGACCACTTCCCCATCCCCGATAGCCAAGACGGGGGTTCCCACCGGCAGCGCAAAATCGACGCCGCGGTGCGGTGCGACACGCCCTGTGACAGGGTTAAGTCGACGAGGGTTAAAGTTGGAAGAGATTTTGAACTGTTTCATGGTCGGGAAACGCATAAAACCGCGAGACAATCCCGACCCTTCACGATCGTAGAACTTTCCATCTTCGGAACGGAAAGCGTAATAATCTTTACCGCCGCTGCGCAGACGCACAGCCAACAGTTCGCTTTGCTCGTTATGGCCGTCAAGCACTTCGCGGGACATCAACACCGAGAAACGATCGTCGAGACGCAATTTACGGAAGTCCAATTGCCACTGCAGCGCTTTGATCACTTCACGGACTTCGCCATTGGTCAGCCCGGCGTTCAACGCGCTGTTAACGAAACTGCCCGTAAGACGCCCGGTTAGCACCTTGTTGTGCCAGTCGCCCTGCATGTTTTCGATAGCTTCCTTGAAGACATCGCCTTTGCGGGTATAGGTGCGTACCTCACGGCGGGACACCTGCCAACGCAGGCTTTGCAAATCGCCGTCCCGTCCTAGCTCCCAGGAAATCTGCTGACCGATCTTCAGGTTGCGCAGCCCGGAATTCTGCTCCGCCAGCGCGGCAATATCCGACATATCGATGCCGTACTGGGTCAGAATGCTACTGAGGGTATCGCCGGTAGAAACAACGTATTCATGCGCGGCGTTGCCATCGGACACGTTGTCATCCAGTTCATCCTTCGGGATATCGTCCGAGGGCGTCGGCTGGTCGAGCATCGTATTGTCGTCGCTGTCGGCGGAGTTCGCGTTAGCGGAAGAAGGCGCATCCAGCGGTTCGCTGGCGGGAGGGGTTAACGTTTTAGGCTGATTTCTTTCATTATCAGCATCTTTGATGATCACAGGCGCATCGTTGACCGGGGGGTAAACCATTGGCCGCCAGACGGCGACGGCCAGTGTTACTATGGTCAGCGACCCCAACATCACTCGGTGAGGTCTTGGGAGGGTGTTATACGCCTGAGCGATAGTTCGGACTATCTGCTGCACTTATTCGTATCCTCATGATTTTTTCTCCAGGCAGCTCAGATACTGGTTAGACAATTGCAGCAGAAAACGTGCATAGCTGTCTTTATCCAGAGCGATGTCGCTTCCCAACGGGTCCAGGACGCCCATGCGTACCTGCGTTCCCTTGGCGACAGCACTGATGACCGCTGGCCTGAATTGTGGCTCAGCAAAAACGCATTCCGCTTTGTGCTCAACCAACTGTGTTCGTATTTGATGTAAACGCTGTGCTCCAGGCGAGATGGCCGGATTGATTGTGAAGTAACCAAGAGGGCTTAATCCGTAGTGTTGTTCAAAGTACCCATAGGCATCATGAAACACGAAATAGCCTTTGTTTCGCACAGGCGACAGCATATTAACAATATTTTTATCCGTATGCGCAAGTTTCTCAGTGAAATGAGTCAGATTCGCGTCTAATTTGTCCTTATTCTGCGGCATTAGTTCCAATAATTTGTCATGGATGGCGATGGCGGATGCTTGCGCCATTTCCGGCGACAGCCAAATGTGCATATTGAACTCGCCGTGATGGTGACCGTCGTCATGCGCTTCTTCTACCGCCGCCGCGCCGTGCGCGTGGTCTTCATCATGCTCGTCATGAGCCTCTGCAACGTGGGCATGTTCGTCATGAGCCGCATGGTGGCTATCCCTGTCGTGGTCGCTCTCGCTGTGATGATGCGACTCTTTTATCATGGCGGCTTTGATCGCGGGTAGTGCGGAAAGCGTGATTTGACGGTTCGCCGGAATTTGACTCAACGGCTTTTGCAGGAAGGCTTCCATCTCTGGCCCTACCCAGATAACCAATTCCGAGGACTGTAAACGCTGGACATCAGAGGGACGCAGGGCATAATCGTGGGGCGACGCGCCGTCCGGCAGCAAGACTTCCGTCGGCGTGACTCCATCAGCAATGGCAGCAGCGATGAAGGCCAGCGGGCGAATGGACGTCACAACGTCCGCAGACGCGAGCGGGGCTGCCCCTGCCGCCACGAGCAACGTGCTGGCGGTTAGCGTTTTTTTTATCCATTGAGGTAAGTTACGGCGTGTCATGACAGGTCATCCATCGATTTCAGAAAAAATTTTCGTTATATTATAACGTCACACGGTATCTGCAAGCAGAATTCTATGTCTACACTGGTTTCTCTCGATAACATTTCCGTCCAGTTCGGCAGTCGACGCGTACTCTCAGACATCTCGCTGACGCTGCAACCGGGACGCATCCTCACGCTTTTGGGCCCAAACGGCGCTGGAAAATCGACGTTGGTCAGAGTCGTGCTTGGTCTGCAGGACATTGCCGGCGGCACGCTAACGCGAACGCCGGGCCTGCGCATTGGCTACGTGCCCCAGAAACTGCACCTTGACGCCACCCTGCCCCTGACGGTCAGCCGTTTTATGCAGCTCAGCCCCGGCGTCAAAAAACAGGACATTTTGCCTGCGTTAAAACGGGTCAATGCCGGACATCTGCCGGAGCAACCAATGCAGAAACTTTCCGGCGGCGAAACGCAGCGCGTGCTGCTAGCCCGTGCGATCCTGACCCGTCCCCAGTTGCTTGTCCTCGATGAACCGACGCAGGGCGTCGACGTCAACGGCCAGTTAGCGCTCTATGACCTCATCAATCAGCTGCGCCAGGAGTATGGCTGCGGGGTCTTAATGGTTTCCCATGACTTGCATCTGGTGATGGCCAAAACGGATGAGGTTCTGTGTCTCAACCAGCACGTTTGCTGCTCCGGTGCCCCAGAAGTCGTTTCGCTACACCCCGAGTTTTTGGCCATGTTCGGTCAACGCGGCGCAGAACAACTGGCCGTTTACCGGCATCACCACAATCATCGACATGATTTAAATGGAAAAGTGATTTTGAAAAGGCAGGATGGCGCATGATCGAATTGTTATTTCCCGGCTGGCTGGCGGGAATATTGCTGGCTGTGGCGGCCGGTCCGTTGGGCTCTTTCGTCGTTTGGCGCAGAATGTCTTACTTTGGCGATACGCTGGCGCATGCTTCTCTGCTGGGGGTCGCTTTTGGTTTACTGCTGGATGTGAATCCCTTTTACGCCGTGATTGCCGTCACGCTGGCGCTGGCGCTGGGATTGGTTTGGCTGGAACGTCGCCCTTATCTCGCCATTGATACGCTATTGGGAATCATGGCGCACAGCGCCCTCTCGCTGGGTCTGGTCGTGGTTAGCCTGATGAGCAACGTCCGGGTGGATCTCATGGCCTACCTGTTCGGCGATCTGCTCTCCGTGACTACGGACGATCTGTGGCTGATCGGCGGCGGTGTCGCCGTCGTTGTCTCTATTCTGTGTTGGCAGTGGCGTTCGCTGCTGTCCATGACCATCAGCCCCGAGCTGGCGCACGTCGACGGCGTATCCTTGCAGCGCAGCAAACTCCTGCTCATGCTGGTCACCGCACTGACGATCGGTTTGGCAATGAAGTTTGTCGGCGCGCTGATTATCACCTCACTGTTGATCATTCCGGCGGCAGCGGCACGGCGCTTTGCCCGCACACCCGAACAGATGGCGGGGATCGCCATCATCATCGGAATGATGGCCGTCACGGGCGGCTTAGCGCTCTCGGCCGATGCCAATACGCCAGCAGGCCCTTCCGTTGTGCTCTGCGCTTCTCTGCTGTTTATGCTGAGCCTGATGAAAAAACAATCCGCCTAGTATATGCCCCCGGGTCTGCGTGAGCTTCGTGCAGATCCATTCATTCCCTATTTCATCCCAACGAAGAAGGCCGCATACCAGATGCGGCCTTCGGTAAAACCCATTCGGATAGCAACGTCTGCGTTACTCTTGTCGCGTCAACCCAAAGTGGCGATAGGCATGTTGGGTGGCGATGCGTCCGCGCGGCGTGCGTTGCAGAAAGCCCTGCTGAATCAAAAACGGCTCCAGCACATCCTCGATGGTTTCACGCTCTTCGCCAATCGCAGCTGCCAGATTATCCAGCCCGACCGGGCCGCCCATAAACTTGTCGATGACCGCCAGCAGCAGCTTGCGGTCCATGTAATCAAAGCCTTCAGAGTCAACCGCCAGCATATCTAATGCCTGGATCGCGATTTCACCGTCAATGACGCCGTTCGACTTCACTTCGGAAAAGTCTCGTACACGACGCAGCAAGCGGTTGGCGATACGCGGCGTTCCACGTGCGCGGCGAGCCACCTCCAGCGCACCTTCCTCCGTCATCTCCAGTCCCAGACACAACGCGCTGCGGCTGACGATATACTGCAAATCCGGAACCTGATAAAACTCCAGGCGCTGGACGATGCCGAAGCGATCGCGCAGCGGCGAGGTCAAAGAACCCGCCCGGGTCGTGGCGCCCACCAGCGTAAACGGCGGCAGATCCAGCTTGATCGAACGCGCCGCGGGGCCTTCGCCAATCATGATATCCAGCTGATAGTCTTCCATCGCAGGATAGAGGACTTCTTCCACCACCGGCGACAGGCGATGAATTTCATCGATAAAAAGGACGTCGTGGGGTTCGAGGTTGGTCAACAGCGCGGCCAGATCGCCCGCTTTTTCAAGCACAGGCCCTGAAGTGGTACGCAGGTTCACCCCCATTTCGTTCGCCACGATATTGGCCAACGTGGTTTTGCCCAGTCCGGGAGGACCGAAGATCAACAGGTGGTCCAGCGCATCGCCACGCTGTTTCGCCGCCTGTATGAAGATTTCCATCTGCTCGCGCACCTTGGGCTGGCCGACGTACTCCGTCAACAACTTGGGGCGGATAGCGCGATCCAGCACTTCTTCTTCGGTGACGACCTCGGGGGAGATTAAACGATCGGCTTCAATCATGGCTACCTCAAAGAACGGCGCGCAACGCGTCTCGGATCAGGGTTTCACAATCAGCGCCAGGTTTGGCGATCTTGCTAATCATCCGGCTGGCTTCCTGCGGCTTATAACCCAGCGCCACCAGCGCAGACTCTGCTTCGGCCTCGATATCCGCAGATGATGTCGCAGCGTCAGCGGCGGGCGGCAGCGTCAGATCGCTAGCGGAATTGAACAAGTCGCCATTCAGCCCCTTGAAGCGGTCCTTCATCTCAACCACCAGACGCTCGGCAGTCTTCTTGCCGACGCCCGGTAGCTTGACCAGAGCACCGATTTCCTGACGCTCGACCGCGCTGACAAACTGCTGCGCCGACATCCCCGAGAGGATTGCCAGCGCCAGTTTCGGTCCGACGCCATTCACTTTAATCAGTTCGCGGAACAGGGAACGTTCCTGCTTGTTGTTGAACCCGAACAGCAGTTGCGCATCCTCACGAACAACGAAATGAGTGAAGATGATCGTTTCCTGTCCCAGCTCGGGCAACTCGTAGAAACAGGTCATCGGCATATGCACTTCATACCCCACGCCGTTGGCTTCAATCAATACCTGCGGGGGTTGTTTTTCCAGAACGATGCCTCTGAGACGACCTATCACGTGACGTTTCCTTTTGAATTTGCGCTTAACGATGGGGTATAGCTTATACCATAAAAAAGGCTGGATGAATATCCAGCCTGGTCTCTAGCGTAGCCGCCCTCGCGCTAAGGTCAGCCTCTCCTGCCCCATGCGGGTCAGGTTCTGACTGAAGTGACAATGCGTGATGGCGATCGCCAGCGCATCGGCGGCATCCGCCTGAGGATTGGCGGGCAATTTCAGCAAAGATCGCACCATATGCTGCACCTGACTCTTTTCCGCAGCGCCAGTGCCGACGACCGTTTGCTTGACCTGACGTGCCGCATACTCGAAAACCGGCAGCGACTGATTGACCGCCGCCACGATGGCCGCTCCCCGCGCCTGCCCGAGCTTTAGCGCCGAGTCGGCGTTTCTTGCCATGAACACCTGTTCGATGGCGAAACAGTCCGGCTGAAACTGCGTGATGATTTCACTCACGCCTGCATAAATCAGCTTGAGCCGGCCGGGGATATCATCCACCACAGTGCGAATACAGCCGCTACCGAGGTAGCTGATCTGCCGCCCCTGCTGGCGGATGATGCCATAACCGGTGATTCGCGAACCAGGGTCTATACCGAGAATGATCGTCAACGCCTGTCTCCCCACCGGTTTATCGCCGGCAACGCCATTACAGCAGCGCCGCCACCTCGTCGGAGATATCACCATTGTGGTAAACCTCCTGCACGTCGTCACAGTCTTCCAGCATGTCGATCAAACGCATCAGTTTCGGTGCGGTTTCTGCATCCATGTCAGCCTTGGTCGACGGGATCATGGACACTTCGGCCGCTTCGGCCACCAGACCGGCTGCATCCAGCGCATCTTTCACTTCACCGAAGGTTTCCCACGGCGTGTAAACGTCGATGGCGCCATCGTCATAAGTCACGACATCGTCCGCACCCGCTTCAAGCGCCGCATCCATGACCGTGTCTTCATCCAGACCCGGCGCATAAGAAATAACGCCTTTTTTCGTAAACAGATAGGCGACGGAGCCGTCTGTTCCCAGGTTGCCGCCGCTTTTGGTAAAGGCGTGACGCACTTCAGAAACCGTACGGTTACGGTTGTCGCTCAGGCATTCCACCATCACCGCGGTGCCGCCGGGACCGTAACCTTCATAAATGATGGTTTCCATGTTGTCGGCATCATCGCCGCCCACGCCGCGGGCAATCGCACGGTTCAGGGTATCGCGCGTCATGTTGTTGGACAGCGCTTTATCGACCGCTGCACGCAAACGCGGGTTGGAGGCGACTTCACCGCCGCCCAGACGAGCAGCCGTCACCAGCTCACGGATAATTTTGGTGAAAATTTTGCCGCGTTTGGAATCCTGCGCCGCTTTACGATGTTTCGTGTTGGCCCACTTACTATGACCTGCCATAAAAATCTCCGAAAAAAGCCTGTTCAGGCCGGATAAATAACAAATTCTTCAATCGCCTGCCGGTTACTCCATGACTTTGTCAGGCGCGCCGCGCTGGGCGCGTCCAGCCATTGATACGCAAGGTGTTCACTTATCTGCACCTCACGTTCCGTAGGTAACGCCAGACAGAACCACGATTCCTTATTGTGCGTGACCCCCGGGGCATAGCGATGTCTTAAATGAGCAAAAAGCTCAAACTCAACACAGCGGTGACAGTCGACAAGCGATAGCGCTTCCGCCGCGATATCGATATCCACCTCTTCCTTTACTTCACGCTGTGCGGCATACCGCGCGGTTTCACCGTCTTCCAGACTGCCGGTGACCGACTGCCAAAAATCAGGATCGTCGCGCCGTTGCAACATGAGCACCCGCCCGGTGTCACGGGCATAGATAACCACCAGAACCGAAACGGGTCGCTTATAGGTCATATCATGGATTCTCTGACCGTTGATCCTGTGCCGCTTTACCTTTGCCTACCACGGCAATGGAGAGTTCATCCAACGCCGCCGGATTGGCAAAGTTCGGTGCTTCAGTCATCAGACAGGCCGCCGCCGTGGTTTTCGGGAATGCGATTACGTCACGGATGTTGTCCGTCCCGGTCAACAACATAACCAGACGGTCGAGACCGAACGCCAGACCCGCATGCGGCGGCGTGCCGAACTTGAGGGCATCCAGCAGGAAGCCGAATTTTTCGCGTTGCTCGTGTTCGGTGATGCCCAGAATGCGGAAGACGGCCTGCTGCATATTGCCATTATGGATACGCACGGAACCCCCGCCCACTTCATAACCATTCAGCACCATATCGTAAGCGTTGGCGATGGCCGAAGTCGGTTCGGCTTCCAACTGCTCTGGCGTCATGTTGCTTGGCGCAGTGAACGGGTGATGCATCGCCGTCAAACCACCTTCGCCATCGTCTTCAAACATCGGGAAGTCGATGACCCACAGTGGACGCCAGGTGCCTTCTTCCGTCAACTTCAGGTCGCGACCCAGCTTAAGCCGCAGCGCGCCCAGCGCGTCAGAGACAACGTTAGCTTTGTCTGCGCCGAAGAAAATGATGTCGCCGTCTGCCGCACCGGTGCGTTCCAGCAACGTGGTGATAATCGCTTCATTCAGGAACTTCGCGACCGGGCTCTGGATACCTTCCATGCCTTTCGCACGCTCGTTGACCTTGATATAGGCCAGCCCTTTCGCGCCGTAGATCTCAACAAACTTCGCGTATTCATCAATCTGCTTACGGCTCAGCTGTGAACCGCCCGGTACACGCAGCGCGGCGACGCGGCCAGCGGCATCGTTAGCAGGGCCAGAGAACACTTTGAACTCGACGTCTTTCAGCAGATCGGCAACGTCCACCAGCTCCATCGGGTTACGCAGATCGGGCTTATCGGAACCGTAGCGACGCATCGCTTCCGCAAAAGTCATGATCGGGAATTCACCGAGATCGACATCAAGAATCTCGGTCCACAGTTCACGCACCAGTCTTTCCATCAGCTCACGTACCTGCGGAGCGGTCAGGAACGACGTTTCTACATCGATCTGAGTAAATTCCGGCTGGCGGTCTGCGCGCAGGTCTTCGTCACGGAAACATTTCACGATCTGATAGTAACGGTCGAAACCAGACATCATCAGCAGCTGTTTAAACAGCTGAGGGGACTGCGGCAGCGCGTAAAACTTGCCTTTGTGTACGCGGCTCGGCACCAGATAGTCGCGCGCGCCTTCCGGCGTGGCTTTGGTCAGCATCGGCGTTTCAATATCCAGAAAACCGTTGCTGTCCATGTAACGGCGCACAAAGCTGGTGATGCGCGCACGGGTTTTAAGACGCTGCGCCATTTCAGGGCGGCGCAGGTCGAGGTAGCGGTACTTGAGGCGAGCTTCTTCGCTGTTGACCTGATTGCCGTCCAGCGGCAGCGGCTCAGCGCGGTTGATGATGGTCAGAGAAGTCGCGATCACTTCAACTTCACCGGTCGCCATGTCTTTGTTCACCTGATTGTCGGGGCGTGCGCGCACCTGACCGGTCAGCTGAATACAAAATTCGTTGCGCAGTTCGGAAGCCAGGGTAAATGCGTCCTGTCGATCGGGATCGAAAAAGACCTGAACCAGACCTTCGCGGTCACGCATATCAATAAAAATCAAGCCACCCAGATCGCGTCGACGGTTAACCCAGCCGCACAATGTCACTTCCTGGCCCACGTGGGACGAGTTTAACCGTCCGCAATATTCAGTACGCATCACGATGTCCTTTATACTCAACCGCCGTTACCGCGCCCAGCCAACCCGTTTGACGGCTGACAAAACGACGGCATGATTTGCGGGAATACTGTCCGATGAAAAAAGGGGGGCATTATAAAGGAATTTCCCCCTTTCGATAAGAGTCCCGACTGGCCGTGGCGGCTTTCTTCACCGCTCTGCCCTTTGTTTGATAAAAAAGTTAACATTATTATCATCTGGTAAACGTTTTTTGCTGGTGTGTTGACCGACCTGCGCCTAGCCTGAAGCCAGAATTGAAGACTCGAGTCACCAGATAACAGGGCCCTCACCATGCTGATATTGACCCCCTCCACGACCGCGTTGGTACTGATCGATCTTCAGGAAGGCATTCTTCCTTTCGCCGGTGGCCCTTATGCCGCCGAAGACGTGGTTCATCGCGCGGATAAACTAGCCACCCTTTGTCGGCAGCGCGGCGCGACGGTTATCCTGGTGCGCGTCGGCTGGTCCGCTGATTTTGGCGACGCGCCCCGACAGACGGTCGATCATCCCAATACAGGCGGCCCCCTGCCGGACAATTGGCTGACGTTTGCGTCAGGACTCCACGTCATCGACAGCGATATTCGCATCATCAAACACCAGTGGGGCGCGTTTTACGGGACGGATCTTGACCTGCAACTGCGCCGCCGGGGGATAGACACCCTGATTCTGGGCGGTATTTCGACCAACATTGGCGTGGAGTCGACCGCGCGCAGCGCCTGGGAGCACGGCTATAACCTCGTGATAGCCGAAGACCTGTGCAGCGCCGGCAGCGCAGAACAGCATCAGAGCAGTATGACGCATATTTTCCCGCGTATCGCGCGGGTTCGTAACAGCGCCGACATCAAACAGGCGTTAACCTTGGACACGGAATAGAAGGCAGAACGCAGACCTATGTACATTGGATTGCCGCAGTGGCAGCACGCGGCTTGGGGAAAACTGGGATTACGCGATCTGGCTGACTACGCCCGACATTTTAACTGCGTGGAAGGCAATACCACGTTTTATGCGCTGCCGTCCGCGGAAGTCGTCTTGCGCTGGCGGGACATGACGCACGATGATTTTCGTTTCTGCTTCAAATTTCCGTCGACCATCAGCCATCAGGCGGCGCTGCGGGAGTGCCAGGCGGAAGTGACGCAGTTCTTTCGCTGTATGGCGCCGCTGGAGGCCCGAATGGGGCAGCTGTGGCTGCAACTCCCCGCCGCATTCGGGCCCGGACAACTGCCGGACCTGTGGCAGTTTCTGGATACGCTGCCGTCAGGCTATACCTATGCCGTCGAAGTTCGCCATCCCCAATTTTTCGCCAAAGGCGAAGACGAGCGTCGACTCAATCAAGGACTTCATCAGCGCGGCGTCAACAGAGTCATTATGGACAGCAGGCCGGTCCATAGCGCGATAGCCGAGAGTGAGGCGATGCGAGAAGCCCAGCGCAAAAAACCACGTGTTCCCGTGCATGCCGTGGTCACCGCGGCTCAGCCATTCGTACGATTTATCGGCAACGATAGCCAGGAAGAGAACCAGCGCTGGTTCGAACCGTGGATCGCCAAACTGGCTCATTGGCAGACCGAGAGCACCCCCTACTTATTTATTCACACGCCGGATATTGGTTTTGCACCGGAGCTGGCGCGTTGCCTCTGGCCTAAACTGAGCGCCGTCGTGTCGGATATGCCGCCGCGTCCGCACTGGCCGGAGCAGTCCACGCTGTTTTAATCCGCTCAGACAAGGCATTGGTTAGTTCTTTTTCTTATACTTAATCCTTACTGGTAGAAAATTTCAGATAAAAAACCGTGCCGTTTCAGGCGACAGTTGGGCAAAAGAGAGGCTATTATTCTGCCAGCCGCTTTGGACAGGCAATGGAGTAGAAAATGGTAAGCACGCTATACGTGGTGCTCGGTGCATTGTTGTTAATCAAGCTTTCCTTTGACGTCGTAAAACTCAGGATGCAGTACCGTGTCGCCTACGGCGACGGCGGATTTTATGAACTGCAAACCGCCATTCGGGTTCACGGCAACGCCGTCGAATATGTTCCTATCGGCGCCATCATGCTGGTGTTAATGGAAATGAACGGCGCGTTAATCGGCATGATCCATCTCTGCGGTATTCTGCTGATCCTCGGTCGTCTGTTTCATTACTATGGCCTGCGGCAGCGCGAATTCCGCTGGCGTCGCTATGGCATGATGTCGACCTACCTTTCTCTCTCGCTGATGGTGCTGGCGAACCTGTATTATCTGCCTTGGGAACTGATCCTGACGCTGCGATAACCCTTCTCTAAACGGTAAGACGGGCTACCCCGCGCTTACCGTATTGTCCTGACGCTCTATTTTTGCTGCGCGTTTCTGATAGAATGCGCCCCAATTTCTTGTTCACATGTGTTTTTCCGCTATGACCAACCGCGATATGCTTTTTTCCGCTCCCATCGCCAATCTGGGAGACTGGACGTTTGACGAACGCGTGGCCGAGGTCTTTCCCGACATGATCCAGCGCTCGGTGCCCGGCTACTCCAATATTATTTCCATGATCGGAATGCTGGCCGAGCGCTTTGTTCAGCCCAACTCGCATATTTACGACCTGGGGTGCTCTCTGGGCGCGGCGACGCTTTCGATGCGTCGCCACATCCAGGTGCCGGGCTGCCAGATTATCGCCGTCGACAACTCTCCCGCGATGGTCGAACGCTGCCGCCGTCATATCGACGCCTTCCGCGCCGACACGCCCGTCGACGTTCGCGAAGCCGATGTATTGGACACGCCAATCGAAAATGCGTCGCTGGTCGTGCTGAACTTCACCCTACAGTTTGTCGCGCCGGAACTGCGCCAAACCCTGCTGACACGAATTTATGAAGGGCTGCGGCCCGGCGGCGCGCTGGTTCTGTCTGAAAAATTCAGCTTTGACGATGACACGGTCGGCGATTTGCTCTTCAACATGCATCATGATTTCAAACGCGCTAACGGCTATAGCGAGCTGGAAGTCAGCCAGAAACGCAGCATGCTGGAAAATGTCATGCTGACGGACAGCGTCTCCAAGCATAAAGCGCGTCTGGCTCAGGCCGGCTTCGAACACAGCGACGTCTGGTTCCAGTGCTTCAACTTCGGTTCCCTGCTGGCGATTAAAGCGGAGGCGGCACAATGATCGACTTCGGACGCTTTTATCAGCAGATCGCCATCGGGCCGCTTAGCCACTGGCTCAACACATTGCCAGCGCAAATTACCCAGTGGCAGCAAGAGTCGCTGCACGGTCGATTTAAGCAGTGGTTCAACACGCTAGAACACTTGCCCGAACTGACGCCCACCTCGCTTGACCTGCAGAACGGCGTGTCGGCAACAATGATGCCCGACATCACCGACGGCCAGCGCGCAGGCATTGAGCAGCTGCTACGTAATCTGATGCCGTGGCGTAAAGGTCCCTTCTCGCTCTATGGCGTCTCTATCGACACCGAGTGGCGCTCGGACTGGAAATGGGATCGCGTACTGCCCCATATTTCACCCTTGCAGGATCGTCACATTCTTGATGTTGGCTGCGGCAGTGGTTATCACCTGTGGCGTATGGTGGGCGCAGGCGCTCGCTTGGCGGTCGGCATCGATCCTATGCAGCTGTTTTTATGTCAGTTTGAGGCCGTTCGCCGCCTGCTGGGCGACGACCGTCGCGCCCACGTTTTGCCTTTGGGCATTGAGCAACTGCCCGCGCTGGCCGCGTTTGACACCGTCTTTTCCATGGGCGTGCTCTACCACAGACGCTCTCCGTTGGACCATCTGTGGCAGTTGAAAGATCAGCTGGTCAGCGGCGGCGAATTGGTATTGGAAACGCTGGTTATCGAAGGGGATGAAAACAGCGTACTGGTGCCAGGCGAACGCTACGGTCAGATGCGCAATGTTTATTTCCTTCCTTCCCCTGCGGCACTGACACAGTGGCTTGAAAAATGTGGCTTTGTAGACGTTCGGCTCGTCGACCTTTGCGTCACCACCACTCAGGAGCAGCGGCGCACAGACTGGATGGTCAGCGAGTCCCTGGCGGATTTCCTCGATCCGACCGATAGCACCAAAACGGTCGAAGGCTATCCTGCCCCGCTTCGCGCGGTCATCGTCGCCAAAAAACCCTGAGTCTTCAGAGAAGAATAGTCCCGGTTATACGTCGGGGCTAACCCATAAATATCTCTATTCATTCTCACACTGATATTATCAACGCACGTAACAATGCCTGAGTTATTTAATTCCTCGATTTCATCAACGACGTAACAGCATCAATAAACAGCAAATATATCATTCGAAAGTTCAAATGAATATTTAACACAAACCAATTATTATCAATGGGTTAAATTATTGTTTTTTTGTGTTTAAACAATTGAATGATTAATGAGAGATAATTTCACTGACAACACGAAAAATAAGCCACCCCCGATTTCATTGATCAATCTCTTAAAACCGCTACCAATATTAATCATCTGTGCTTTTTTAGGGAGTGCGACGTAAGGTGATAATCCCGCGTTTACCAACAAATACCTTCGTTAAATTCAGACGGGGGTCGTCAGTCTGAGATATACATTATCTGGCGTACCCATTCGCTGCGCGAGGATGTTCACAAACCGGACAGCGTGACCCGAATGAGTCGTTTCGATATCCGAAAAAAAGCCCCGGTAACACACCGGGGCTTGGTACTCGCAAGCAAACCTGCTGAAGTATGCTGCGCGGCAAAGGTAGGCACATCGCGTCACATCATACGACGGGCGCCGTGTGCTGATCGGAGGTCAGTGCGATCTTCATCGCCGCCACCACGTCGCCATCGACGCAGTAGTGTTGGAATTCATCGCCATCGACATCGGCGCTCATAGTGACGCCGGCTTTGCGATATCGCATGGGGGACGGCAACCACTGTCCCGCAGAGCTATGCAATTCTTTAATCCCGCTGGAGCGAAATTTATGCAGGTTAGTCAAACGCACGCCGGATCCCGCCATAATGATTGGACCGCGCTCTAGTGCATTAAGTTCCCGCAATAATGGCAAACCACTTTCGGCACTCTGCTGCTGGCCGGAAGTTAATACGCGAGAGACGCCCAAATCGGCCAGCTGCATCAGCGCCTGTCGGGGGTTGAAGCACATATCGAACGCCCGATGAAACGTGACGGCCAGTCCATCGCAATGCGCCATTACCTGCTTCATGCGCGCTAAATCGATATGCCCTTCCGCATCCAGGATCCCGACAACCAGTCCCGGAAAGCCCAGGTCGCGGATCTGGTCGATATCATACAAAATCGCTGAGAATTCCGTCTCGCTATAGCAAAAATCGCCGCCGCGAGGCCGCACCATCGGATGCACCGGGATCGTCAGATGATCGCGCGCCTGACGGAGCATACCGTAACCCGGCGTCAGTCCGCCCTCGCGCAGGCCCGCGCACAGTTCCACACGGTCGGCCCCCGCGCGTTCGGCCGTCAACGCGCAATCGATGCTGTAACAGCATACTTCCAGCTTAGGCATACGTACCTCTCCCTAAAATCACGGTCAGGAGCAATGGCGCCCCTGAATAAATGAGTCACTATACTATGGCACCACGTTACCGTTCTTGAGGAGACCAACATCAAAGGATATGAAGTCGCGCACAGTATGGCGTTCAGCGTCCGTCACGCTCGCTCTCGACGATATCCTGCAAGCTGAAAGGATGAAACTTGAGGGTGACGGTGCCGTTGGTGACCGCCAGCGTAGGGTTAGGCAAGCGTTCCTGTTCTCCTTGCGGCTGACTGAATTTAAGACGGATCCCCTGAGTCAGCAGCGCCTCGTCCGGGAGACAGGCCAGTGCGCGCTGATGCAGCGTGGCCGGATCGCCGGGTAAAACGACTTCAACATGCTCCCAGCCTTCATGGGGATAACGTTTGTTCCCCGGCCACGGCAACTCAATGCATGCGATTTGCCAAGGGCCGACCACCACGGGCTGAGACAAGGTAAACAGACAAATGGGCCGGCCATTAATCATGTTTTCTGACAGCAGCGTCGCCCCATGCGCCAGGAGCGCCTCACGCCAGTGCTCCGCCGTCGCGTTTTGGTGGCAACGCAGGGAGATGTGGTCGGCCTCGAATTGCGCGATATCCAATGAAAGCTGTTCGGCGAGTTTGTTCATCTCGGACTCGAAACGAGACAGATCGGCCATTAATGACGCCGGGAGCGGTTGCGATGTATTAGCCGCCATTTTCTTTTCAAATGCCTCCATTAACGTTAAGTGCTTTTTTAATTTACAGAGAGATAGCATCAGCATCCAGTGTTAAACGGAATTGTCAGTCGATTGTCAGTTTTTTGTTTGTTTTTTTATCGTTTAAGATCATCAGTCTGATTAATTAATTAACGAAACCTCGTCATATCCATGATGTTTTTTTGCTTATCGCCAACAATAACCCTGACGTAAATAACCTTCTTAATTGGCTGTTTTTACGCATATTCCTATATTTCATGGGAGTAATCTTAAATACACTTTCGCCCATTGTGAATAAACAATAAAAGGGATAATTTCGTTATTCCAAAAGATATAAAAAGGTCGTTCATCATGTCGCTACTTATTGTATCGGTTTTATTAATTGCATTAGCCGGTTATGCTATCTTTCGTCATCTTAAAAACATGAAAAGCGCACGTTTGGTTACCGACAGACGAAATAAAAAGCGTTAATGCCCCTCTGGTTTTCTCTTTTTTAGATTTATCTGTATGGCCGTTTTCTTTTTATTTCCTCTACGTTTTTTTTACCATGATGCACCATCATCATGCGCTCCCCGATGAGCCTGTGACACCGCAGCTCTGCTGACTCAATCGACCAAATATGGTATAAGCAGGGGCTTAATTTGTAATGTAAGGTAACCCGGTGAATATTCAGGCTCTTCTTTCCGAAAAAGTCCGTCAGGCATTGGTTGCGGCGGGCGCGCCCGCTGACAGCGAAGCGCAGGTTCGCCAATCGGCAAAAGCGCAATTTGGTGATTATCAGGCTAACGGCGTGATGGCCGTGGCTAAAAAATTAGGCATGCCTCCCCGTCAATTGGCGGAAAAAGTGGTTCAGCTGCTGCAGTTGGAAGGAATCGCCGCCAAAACTGAAATCGCCGGTCCCGGCTTCATCAATATCTTCCTCGATCCTCAGTGGCTGGCCGCACAGTTAGAGCAAGTGCTAACCAGTCCGAAACTGGGCGTATCTCCGGTAGAACCGCAAACCATCGTCATCGATTACTCCGCGCCGAACGTGGCCAAAGAGATGCATGTCGGCCACCTGCGTTCCACCATTATCGGCGACGCGGCGGTAAGAACGCTCAAATTCCTCGGCCATAACGTCATCCGCGCTAACCACGTCGGCGACTGGGGCACGCAGTTCGGCATGCTGATCGCGTTTCTGGAGAAAGTGCAGAACGAAAACGCCGGCGAGCTGGAGCTGTCCGACCTCGAAGCGTTCTATCGTGAAGCAAAACAGCATTACGACGCTGATGCAGAGTTTGCCGAACGCGCTCGCGGCTATGTGGTGAAACTGCAGGGCGGCGACGAGTATTGCCGTACCATGTGGCGCAAGCTGGTGGATATCACCATGAGCCAGAACCAGCGCAACTATGACCGCCTCAACGTCACGCTGACCAAAGACGACGTCATGGGCGAAAGCCTGTACAACGACATGCTGCCGGGTATTGTCGCCGATCTGAAGGCCAAAGGTCTGGCAGTCGAAAGCGAAGGCGCCACGGTCGTATTCCTTGATGAATTCAAAAACAAGGAAGGCGATCCAATGGGCGTGATCGTCCAGAAGAAGGACGGCGGCTACCTGTACACGACAACGGACATCGCCTGCGCTAAATATCGCTACGAAACGCTGGGTGCCGATCGCGTTCTTTACTACATCGACTCCCGCCAGCATCAGCATCTGACGCAGGCTTGGACCATCGTCCGCAAAGCAGGCTACATCCCCGAAAGCGTGAGCCTGGAACATCACATGTTCGGGATGATGCTGGGCAAAGACGGCAAGCCATTCAAAACCCGCTCTGGCGGCACCATCAAGCTGGCGGATCTGCTGGATGAAGCCTACGAACGCGCGGTGAAGCTGATTGCCGACAAAAACCCGGAGATGCCGCAGGACAAAGTGGCCGAGCTGGCGAATGTCGTGTCTATCGGCGCAGTGAAATATGCGGACCTCTCCAAGAGCCGCACCACCGACTACGTCTTCGACTGGGACAACATGCTGGCATTCGAAGGCAATACCGCGCCTTACATGCAGTATGCCTACACCCGCGTCGCGTCTATCTTCAAGCGCGCCGGTGTCGATGAAGCCAGCCTGACCCAGCCAATCGTACTGACCAACGAGCGCGAACAGTCGCTGGCAACGCGTCTGTTGCAGTTCGAAGAAGTCATTACGACCGTGGCACGCGACGGTACGCCGCATGTGATGTGCGCTTATCTGTACGATCTGGCCGGTCAGTTCTCCGGTTTCTACGAGCACTGCCCGATCCTGAATGCCGAGAACGAGGCTGAACGCCAGAGCCGTCTGAAACTCGCGATGCTGACTTCCAAGACGCTGAAGCAGGGTCTGGACACGCTGGGCATCCAGACTGTCGAGAAGATGTAACGCTTCCCTCCACGCCGTCTTCCCCAAAGGCGGCGTGTATCCCCCTTCCTTTGCCCAGACCTTATTCAAGCGACTTTGGTACCCAAAGCGCCATCCCCCCATCGCGTTTACCCGGTGAGTGGTGGCGGCGTGTTGCACCCTTCTCTTGTCCCCAACAAATCCAAGCGACGTTGATACCCATCGCCCCATCCCTACCGACAGGGTTTAGCCAGAGAGTGGTATTAAGACCAATATGTCATTTCATTAGGAATGGGTGTGGCGAAGAGAAGCAGGGGCAGTCTGATGAAGGGTTGATACACCCGCGACGAGCGAACCCGCCGAGGGTGTGAATGCTGCTAAGGCTTAGAGGCTGCGGCGCGAGAAATCTTTCGGTCGAAATCCCATCAACGCCAGCGTAACGAAATAAGCCCCGGCGCCAGCGATCACCATCACCATCAACCGCAAGATACGCACCGTCATACCGCCCTGATCCCACGGCGGCATGAACTGGTTTAGCGCCAGCAATGTCCCCGACATCACCACCACCGCCAGCAATAGCCGCACGAGGAAACCGGTCCAGCCCGGTGACGGTTGAAAGATCTGCTGCTTGCGCAACTGCCAAAAAAGCAGCGCGGCGTTGATGCACGAGGCCAGACCAATCGACAACGCCAGTCCGGCATGCTGCAACGGGCCGATGAACGCCAGGTTCATCAGCTGCGTCAGCGCCAACGTCACCAACGCGATCTTCACCGGCGTTTTGATGTCCTGTCGTGCATAAAATCCCGGGACCAGCACTTTCACCACGATCAGCCCCATGAGGCCGATGGAGTACGCCACCAAGGCCCGCTGCGTCATCTCCGCATCAAACGCGCTGAATTTACCGTATTGGAACAACGACACCGTCAGCGGTTTCGCCAACAGCCCCAGCGCCACCGCGCTTGGCAACGCGAGCAGGAAACAGAGTCTTAGTCCCCAGTCCATCAAATGGGAATACTCTTTGTGATTGCCGCTGGCCGCGCTTTTCGACAGCGACGGCAGCAGGATAGTCCCCAAGGCGACGCCCAGCACGCCGGAGGGGAACTCCATCAGGCGGTCGGCGTAATACATCCATGACACCGCGCCCTGACTCAGGAAAGAAGCGAAAATCGTGTTGATGATCAACGAGATCTGACTCACCGACACACCGAGGATCGCCGGTGCCATCAACTTCATGACGCGGGCGACGCTGGGGTCGCGCCATTTGAGCCTCGGTAAGACCAGCATACCGATTTTCTTGAGGTGCGGCAGTTGATAGCCCAGCTGCAACACGCCGCCGACCACCACGGCCCAGGCCAGCGCGAGCACCGGTGGATGAAAGTACGGCGTAGCGAACAGAGCAAAAAAGATCATGCTGACATTGAGCAGCGTCGGCGCAAACGCGGGCACCGAAAAACGGTTCCAGGTATTGAGCACCGATCCGACCATCGACGTTAGCGAAATCAACAAAATATACGGGAACGTAATACGCAGCAGCGAGGAAGTGAGTTCAAAACGGGCTGGCGTTTCGGCAAACCCAGGAGCCGTCACCATAATCACCCAGGGTGCGGCCAGCATGCCAGCAATGGTGACCAGCGTCAGCACCAGCGTCAGCATCCCGGCGATATACGCCAGAAACGTGCGCGTGGCCTCTTCTCCCTGCTGGCTCTTGTGTTCGGCCAGAATGGGGACGAAAGCCTGCGAAAAGGCGCCTTCAGCAAAGATACGACGCAGCAGATTGGGCAGTTTGAAGGCGACATAAAAGGCATCGGTCGCCATACCAGCACCAAAAACGCGGGCGACGATAGCGTCACGCACAAAGCCCAGCAGGCGCGAAAGCATTGTCATTGAACTGACCGCAGCCAGTGATTTAAGTAAATTCATGCGAGTGTTCTGAATACCGGGGAAGAGAATGGCGCAAACAGCCGTCCAGCCGTACACGCCTCTTGGGTGCGCCTAGTCTACGCATTGTGCGGGCAAAAGCTACCGGTTGGTGCCTCTGCTCAGCGCGCTAAGCCGCAGAAGTGACTGAGCACGCTGATTTTTGCGACAGTTCTGAACGCCCGACCCGCTACTTGCGCATGGCCCAGCGCTCGTTGGTCAACGCGGTTAACACGTGGTCCTGCCATTCGCCGTCGATCAGCAGGTAATCCCGGGCATACCCCTCTTTTTCGAAGCCCAGACGCGCCAGCAGTCCGCCGCTGCGGTGATTGTGCGGCATATAGTTGGCCATGATGCGGTGCATACGCTGCTGAACAAACATATAACGCAGGCCCGCGTTCAGCGCCTCGAACATCAACCCCTGCCCCTGCCATTTCTGCCCAAGCGAATAGCCCAGATAACACGCATGGAAAGATCCACGCAGAATATTGCTGAAGTTGGCGACGCCGCGCACTTCGGTTTCGTTCGGATCAAGCAGTAAAAAATAGAACGCGCTGCTTTGCTTGTGCATATCGGTGATCACACTCAAACGCGCCTGCCAGCCCGAAGGATAACAGTGGCTGGCATCTCGCACCGGCTCCCAGGGTTTCAAAAAATCGCGGTTTTCCGAGTAATAATCCGCCAGACGCCAGGCATCACGCTCATGAGCCAGACGTACCACCAGCCGGTCTGTCGTCAAACGGACCGTGGCAGATGTGGAACGATAGCCAAACATTTTTCTTCCCTCAGGTTCGGGGTAATTAATCGATTATGTTTATGGAACCAACCCAACGGCTATCCGCCAGCAATCAGCGGATAAACATAACGTTAAGCTTACTATAAACCGCGTTGACTGCATCAGCGCAACCGCGTAATCACCGGGTTATCGCGCAATTAGCGTACGCTTAGCCCTGCAATTCCCGTCGCCTCGCGACGAGCGGCGTCTGACGATAAAAAAATATTATCTCTATGTCACCTATCGCCATTCATCAATTGGCGAGAGAATGAACGCGTGGTGATTCCTTCTTCTCGTGACGGTGCAACATGCCTTTGATGACGCAGGCGCGCAGCCTGGGTAAATATTTCATTCTGCTTGATAACATGCTGGTGATTTTAGGGTTTTTCGTTGTGTTTCCCCTGATATCCATACGATTCGTCGACCAAATGGGTTGGGCCGCGCTCACGGTCGGCACCGCATTAGGGCTGCGTCAGCTCACCCAGCAGGGGCTGGGGATCTTCGGCGGCGCGATTGCCGACCGGTTCGGCGCCAAACCGATGATTATCACCGGCATGCTGATGCGTTCAGCCGGTTTCATCTGCATGGCGCTGGCTACCACGCCCCTGGTACTGATGCTTTCCTGTTTTCTCTCGGGACTCGGCGGCACGTTGTTCGACCCGCCGCGCACCGCGCTGGTCATTAAGCTAACCCGTCCCAGCGAACGTGGACGTTTCTTCTCCTTGCTGCTGATGCAGGACACGGCGGGATCGGTCACCGGCGCGCTGCTCGGCAGTTGGCTGATGCAATATAATTTCAACGTCGTCTGCTGGGTCGGCGCTTTCATGTTCCTGCTGGCGGCGGGCACGAATGCCTGGTTGCTGCCTGCCTATCGTATTTCCACCACGCGGACGCCCATGCGCGAAGGCATGCTGCGGGTGCTGCGCGACAGCCGTTTTGTGATCTATGTGCTGACGTTGACCGGCTATTTCATGCTGGCGGTGCAGGTTCTGCTGATGATGCCGATCGTCGTAAACGAAGTCGCTGGAACGCCCGCGGCGGTAAAATGGATGTATGCCATCGAAGCCGCGCTCTCTCTGACCTTGCTCTACCCGGTCGCGCGCTGGAGCGAGAAACGTTTCCGACTGGAACAGCGGCTGATGGCCGGACTGTTTATCATGACGCTCAGTCTGTTTCCGATGGGGTTGGCGACGCACCTCAACCTGTTGCTGGTTCTGATCGGCCTATTCTATTTCGGCTCCATCATCGCCGAACCCGCGCGCGAAACGCTGGGTGCTTCGCTGGCCAACGCCCGCGCTCGCGGCAGCTATATGGGCTTCAGCCGCATGGGTTTGGCGCTGGGCGGAGCGCTCGGGTACAGCGGCGGCGGCTGGTTGTACGACAGCGGACGCGCGCTCGGTCAACCGGAGCTGCCGTGGTGTATGCTCGGGATCATCGGGCTGATGACGCTGGCCGCGCTTTACTGGCAATTCCATTTGCGGCGAATTGAGCCCGCAATGCTGGGCGATCGCTAATCCCGCCTGGACCTGTCTTTTACCGGGTGCCTTCGCACCCGAATTGATCTCAAGCGAAAAGCCCCCCATACTTTTTCGGTATAGATGCCGCTTTTCACGGCGTGCTCGCAGATGTCCTCATGAATACGGCACCGGCATCGCATTGATCGACTACAAAGGAAGACTGGTATGAAACTTTATATTTACGACCACTGCCCATTTTGCGTGAAAGCCCGCATGATTTTCGGCTTGAAAGATATCCCGGTAAAACTGGAATACCTGCTCAATGATGACGAAAAGACACCTATCTCCATGGTCGGTAAAAAAATGGTCCCCATTCTTCAGAAGGAAGATGGCAGCTTTATGCCAGAGAGTCTGGATATCGTGGAGTATATCGATGCGTATGACGGCAAACCGCTGTTGACCGGCCCGACAAACCCGCAGATTGACGCCTGGCTGCGTAAAGTCTCCGATTACGTGTATCGCCGTCTGGTCATGCCTCGCCTCAGCCGCGCGCCCTTTGAGGAGTTCGCCACGCCTGCCGCACGCGACTACTTCATCAACAAAAAACAGGCGCAGGGCGGCGATTTTGAAGAGCTGATGAGCCACTCCGCCGGGTTGATCAAAAATATCAGCAACGATCTTAAAGATCTCGAACCGCTGATTGTGCAGGCCAACGCCTGCAATGGCGAGCTGTCGCTGGACGATATTCACCTGTTCCCGCTGCTTCGCGCGCTGACCATCGTCAATGGCGTCTCCGTTCCGTCGAAAGTGGCCGACTACCGTGACAACATGGCTAAACAAACCCAGATCCCGCTGCTGAGCGGCATGGCTCAATAAGACTCCTTTCACATACCGGCGCTCAATGTGTCGGTATGTGCTTCACCGTTTCAGGACTTTCCGATTGGCGCTATTCACGCAAAAGCGCACGCTGCCCCGCTATCAGATATCGATAGTTTCAAGGGAATTAATGAGGTTATAACAATGAAAAAATCAGGATGGGCGACACTGGCATTGCTGGGCGGACTGATGCTCAGCGGCTGTAATCAGCTGACCCAGTACACCCTTAGCGAACAGGAAGTGAATCACTATTTGCAGGAACATAACGACTATCAGAAACAGATTGGCGTACCAGGCGTTGTGGATGCACATATCGTCCTGACCGATCTGTCCACGCAGATTGGCCGCGAAGAGCCGGGGAAAGTCACGTTGACCGGCAACGCCAAGGTCGACATTAGCTCCCTGCTGGGCGCGCAGTCCGCGGACATGAAGCTGACGCTCAAAGCGCAGCCGGTGTTCGACAAGGCACAGGGCGCCATTTATCTCAAAGAGATGACGCTGACCGATTACACGGTGCAGCCGGAAAAAATGCAGACGATGTTCAAAACGCTGACGCCGTATCTCAATCAATCGCTGAAAAGCTATTTTGATCAAAAACCCGTCTACGTATTAAATGCTGAGCACAGCACGAAAGAAGCAATGGCCAAGAAACTGGCGAAGGGAATTGAAGTGAAACCCGGTGAGTTGATCATCCAACTGACTGAGTAATGCAACGCTGGCCGTGGCGGATACCGACCACGGCCAGTTTTAGTCATCTGAAAGCATCGTCGGCTCGCTTACTCCTCGCCCTCTTCCGTTTCCGCCAGCTCTTCCCGCATCGCTTCCAGCGCTTCACGCGTCACAATCGCCAGCGCACGGTAAAATCCGGTGGTCGCATGACTTTCGACTTTGCCCAGAAAACGGTCGCTCCACGGCAGCAGGTAGGTATCAAACAACGCGGTCTGCGCCTCGGTCTCATCTTCCTCAGCCTGATCTTCCAGCCATGATGCCGCCAGCAGCAGTCCCCCGAAATGATCGGATGGCCCGTCGCCCAGCGGCATACCACGCTGCTGCAAAAATGCGCGCAATTCCGCTTCCGGAGACGTCGGCGCGTAACCCGAGCGCCAGGGCGTGACCGCCGCGTCTTCACCGGCGAACAGTCGTTGATAATCGGCGCTCAGCGTATCAAGCCCGTCATCTTTCAAACTGGTTTGCATTCGCGTCAATAACGCATCCTGCTCCAGCGGCCATTGCTGGCCTAGCTTACCCTCTTTTACCAGCGTCATGAGAGGGGTCAGCAAGGGATCCTGCGGCTGGCGATAAAACAGTGAGCCCAAAACACGGCACACAATGGAAAATTCATTCATGCGTTAAACCTGTAAATAAAGAGTGACAACGTCACAAAGAGGCCAATTCAGGGATAGCTGGCTTACCGCGCCGTTCCAGAAAATCCAGTACCCGGCGAGGGCTGACATTCAACACGCGTTCCGCCGGGAAATCAACTTCCCGCAAAATACGTTCGCAGTAGGGAAACTCGCCCAATGCAAACGCGACATGACTATCCGATCCCAGCGCAAGATATCCGCCTGCATCACGCACCGCTTCGGCAATCGCCTGACAGTTGGCTTCGCTGCCTTTACGAGAATGGATAAAGGAAGAGTTATTCAGCTCCAGCGCCACGTCATACTTCGCGGCCGCTGCCGCCACCGCCTGAATGTCGATAGGATATTTCGGGTTGCCGGGATGGCTGATGATATGCACGCTGCCCTGCGCCATCGCCGCAATCATCGCCGTGGTGTGCGCCTCTTTATCTCGCGGCGGAAACACCGGCTCGTGAAAGCCTGCGATAATCAGATCCAGACTCTCCAACATCGGCCCCGTGCAGTCGATATCACCATCCAGATTTTTGATGTTGGCCTCGATCCCCCGCAGGATACCGATACCTTCCACCGTCCTCGGCCACACGCGCATATTAATGAAATGCCAAGGATGCGGGGCATCCGCCATATCCGGACCGTGATCCGTGATAGCGAACAGCTGAATATGCTTACGCCTCGCTTCGGCGATGTAATCATGCAGAGTGCTATAGGCGTGGGTGCTGGCTACGGTGTGCATATGTAAATCGACGGGGTACATGGCTTCTCCTGGCGCTAATTTTACGGTGACAGCATACCATCGTTCCCTTCTCCACACAGCTCGCGGGGATAATTGTCACGGTATTTTAACAAATGGAAAACACCTTATAACGCCGTGGGGCTGATTTCATCTGTATTCAATGCAAAGCTCAAAATTTTTATTTGATAGTTGATCTACATCTTTGGGGCTCATGTGAACATCGATTTGCATAGAGCTCCAATAGACCTAAAGAATGAAAAGGACAAAAACGACATCAATTAGTCAAAAATAGACTTTACAATGTCTATTTTTGACGTCATGATAATTCAAAGTTAGTAACTGACCTAAAAGAGGTGTAAATGAACGTTTATTCTTTCTGGAATAACAAGGGTGGTACGGGTAAGACAAGTATAGCTTTTCAGGCTATATGCAAATATGCAGAAGATAATCCCGGCAAAAATATATTGGCCGTAGACTTATGCCCGCAGGCTAACCTGTCGGAGCTTTTATTGGGAGGGCAAGAAGGACATGGAAATAGCAAGCTTTTAATTGCACATGGAAACACTCCAAGAAGAAGTATTGGTGGTTACTTCGATAATAGGCTTTCATCTCCTTTTACGCCGACAGGTTTCACCTCTACTGATTACATACTGAATCCAAACCAAAGCAACAATCAAATTCCAAGTAACATTGATCTTATATCTGGAGATCCACTAGTTGAGCTTCAAGCAATAGCTATGAATACGTTAGCGAACGCTAATTTGCCGGGGGTCAATGCATGGATGTCTGTAATTGATTGGCTTAATGACCTATTGAAGACAACTTCCGGCTACGATGAAGTTTTTATCGACACAAACCCAAGTTTTTCTATGTATACCCAAATTGCACTTGCCGCATCGAATTTCGTAATAATTCCAGTGATGGCTGATGACTCGTCAAGAAGAGCGTTACAAAATGCATTATCTTTGATTTACGGAATAAGCCTTCCTTCACCAATTTATTCAAAATTCACATTTTCATCCCAGATGGCACAAGCAGGTAGAACACTCCCAAAAATTAATCTAGTAGTCAGAAATAGACTTACTCAATACATGGGAGATGCATCTGCTTACCAAGCAGTTTTGAACGGCATCAACACCGATTTGCGAAATGCAATTAAAAATCATCCACAATTTTTTACCTTCTCAAAACCTGAAGATGGTCTAATAAGTGTCCGAGACTTCCAAACTACTGGGGTCGTAGCATTTGCGCGAGGATGCCCTTTTTCGAAGATGAAATCAGGGAAGTTGAGCATCAATGGTCAGCGTATTCAGGTTAAAATGGAGAATCTTAAAAACGTTCGAGCTGCTATTGAAGAGTTGATAAAAAAAATTTAGTTTGTAATTTCCTTTATCCCAACTAAATATAAGCGGGCATATCCTATCCGCGCTATAGGGCCTGCTTAAAGGTTCTCTAGAATGAATCGAGTCAGGAACTACATAGCGCACTTCTGGCCAGTAAAACAGCAAATTGCGTTAACTTTAGCTAATCGCACCATAACAAGGCATAAGTGTGTTGACGCTGCATGGGAATTTCCCTACAGTAGCGCCCGTTGTCTGAGAGGGCAACCACCGGTGAGGTGTCCGAGAGGCTGAAGGAGCACGCCTGGAAAGTGTGTATACGTGAAAACGTATCGAGGGTTCGAATCCCTCCCTCACCGCCATATTCCATAAGAAAGCCTGAGCGAAAGTTCAGGCTTTTTTGTATGCAGAAATCCCCTGGAGGGAGGGTGAGAACCCTCGTCAGGGTTCGACAAAACGGCAACGCCGTTTTGCATGGCCGCCAGGCCACCCGCAGGGCAAGGCGCGCAGCGCCGCAGTGAATCCCTCCCTCACCGCCATATTTACAGAGAAAGCCTGAGCGAAAGTTCAGGCTTTTTTGTATGCAGAAATCCCCTATAGGGAGGGTGAGAACCCTCGCCAGGTTCGACAAAACGGCAACGCCGTTTTGCATGGCCGTCAGGCCACCCGCAGGGCAAGGCGCGCAGCGCCGCAGTGAATCCCTCCCTCACCGCTGAACCGAGATAAAAAGCCTGAATTTATATTCAAGCTTTTCCTTTAACGAAAAACCTCCCACACCGCATTATTTCTTCGATTCGTTCGCCCCATCCCCCACCGTATTCTTATATCGCACCGCGGCGCGGGGCGTTTCATCGACCGTCAATGAGAAAACATCCGGGCGGGCGTAGTGACCGGTAACGTCCATATCGTAGCGGGCTTTGACCAGATCATCGGTATCAATTTCCGCTGTCAGCAGCCCCGCTTTTCCCGTGAACGGGCCAGCCAGCACGGTGCCCATCGGGTCGACAATCAGGCTGCCGCCGTTGATCAGCGGGCGGTGATCGTCCCAGGCCGTGACGCTGATCCCCAACTCGGCGGGCGAGGCCTGAATTTGACAGGCGGTGATCACGAAACAGCGCCCTTCATGAGCGATGTGCCGCATGGAAGCCTGCCAGTTCTCGCGTTCATCCACGGTCGGCGCGCACCAGATCTCCACGCCTTTGCCGTACATGGCCATGCGCAGCGCGGGCATATGGTTTTCCCAGCAAATCGCCGCACCGATCTTCCCGGCCTGTGTGTTGACAACGCTCAGCGTCGAACCGTCCCCCTGCCCCCAAATCAGCCGTTCAGTGCCGGTCGGCATCAGTTTACGATGCTTCCCGACCAGTCCCCCGTCGGGCGTGAAGAACAGCGCGCTGCAATAAAGGGTATTGCCGTCGCGCTCGATGGCGCCCACCACCAGCGACGCGCCGGTGCGGGCGGAGAATCCCGCCAGCGCTTCGCACTCTTCGCCGTTAAGATCGATCGCGTTGTGGTAGTAGCGCGCGTAGGCCTCGCGTCCCTCCGGAAGACGGTAGCCCAGATAGGTGCCGAAAATCTCCCCTTTGGGATATCCCCCTAACAGCGCCTCCGGCATCACAACCAGCGCACAGCCGCTGCGCGCTATCTCATCTTCATACGCCAATATCTCCTGCAAGGTCGCCGCTTTTCCTGCGGGTGAAGATCCCAGCTGCAATGCCGCCACAACGGATTTCGCCATACTTTGTTCCCCTGTCATCAATGGTTAATGGCCGCCTCGCTCGTGAGGCGGCATGGGCTTCAGAGTGGCACTGCGCTAGAATGAATAAAAGGCCACTTCGTTGCTGAATACTATGAATGAAATTAATATCGGCTCACTGGATCTGAATTTACTGAAAACCTTCGAGGCGTTGTATGAAGAAGGCAGCGCCAGCCGTGCGGGCGTCAGGCTCGGGTTGACTCAGTCCGCCGTGAGCGCCGCATTGAAACGGCTCAAAACGCTGTATCACGATCCCCTGTTTATCCGCAACGGACGCGGGTTGTCGCCTACGCCCAGAGCCAGAGAACTCCAGCCGTTGGTCAGCGACGCCTTGAATAAATGCCGGGAAACGCTGCTGCTGTTAAACGACGAAACAGCATCGTATGCGGGCCGAACGGTCATCCTGGGTCTGTCGGATGATTTTGAGCTGGCGCTGGGACAACCGCTGTTGCAGAAGTTAAATTTGCAGTCGCCCGGTCTGCGCGTCGTGTTTCGGCAAACTCACAGCCAGATCGCCGCCGATATGCTGCTGCGGCATGAACTGGATTTGGCGCTGACGGCCGGAGGGTTTACCTACTCTTCACTGTCCAAAAGTCATCTGGCGACCGGGGGCTACGCTTGTCTGATCGACTCAACATCGGATGCGCCTTCACCCACGCTCACGCTTGACGAGTTTATTCGCCGCCCGCACCTGCTGGTCTCGCACGGCGGCTATATCGGACTCATGGATGAAAAGCTGACCGAGCTGGGACTCGCCCGTACCGTCGGCGCATCGACCACGCACTTCGCCGCCATCCCCTGGCTGCTGAAAGACAGCGATCTGGTCACGACCATTCCGGCGCACGCGGCCAAAGCCATTGCCGAGAGGGTGCCGACACTGCGCTATGTCCCTTGTCCGTTGACGATGCCGAACTACGCCATTGAGTTAGGATGCCGCCAACCGGCCCTGCGCGACCGGCCGATACTGCGGGTGCGCGAGGCACTGACCGAATTGACGACGGCTTTCGACTGGGCCGGATAGCCGATAAATTGATATTGGTAACACTTTTGATATTTTGTCGCAGGATCTGTGACTCCTCCCGCGACCTGCCTCATCATTTTTATCCCTTTTTATGGGATCGCCCTCACACATTCAAGCCAGCAATAACCTCATAAAGACCACTGGCGCGCGCCCATGACCGCTTAGGGGTGCTATCCCACCGCTCACGCAATTATCCCACCGACCGGCCGCAAAGTTCGCCACGATAGCCGTCAGCATCAACACTGGCTTTCTCTCTAACTCCTAAAACCCATACAGCCTTATTAAAGCAGCCCGTTTCGCTGTTTTACTGGTTCGTCTGACAAGCAGGTTTTGTATGAAAAATAATACGTTCCTCAAACATATTCCCTGGGTCGTCATCGGTATCATCGGCGCGTTTTGCCTTGCAGTCGTCGCCCTGCGTCGGGGCGAAAACGTCAGCGCGCTGTGGATTGTCGTCGCGTCTGTCTCCGTCTATCTGGTGGCGTATCGCTATTACAGCCTATACATCGCCCAGAAAGTCATGAAATTGGACCCGTCGCGCGCGACGCCCGCCGTCATCAACAATGACGGTCTCAACTACGTGCCGACCAACCGCTACGTGCTGTTCGGACATCACTTCGCGGCTATCGCGGGCGCCGGACCGTTAGTGGGACCGGTTCTGGCGGCGCAGATGGGCTACCTTCCCGGTACCCTATGGCTGCTGGCTGGCGTCGTGCTAGCCGGCGCCGTACAAGATTTTATGGTGCTGTTTATCTCCTCTCGCCGTAACGGCGCGTCGCTGGGTGAGATGATAAAGGAAGAGATGGGACGCGTACCGGGCACCATCGCCCTGTTCGGCTGTTTCCTGATCATGATTATCATTCTGGCGGTGCTGGCGCTGATCGTGGTGAAAGCGCTGGCGGAAAGTCCGTGGGGGGTGTTCACCGTATGCTCGACGGTGCCGATCGCGTTGTTCATGGGTATCTACATGCGCTTCCTGCGTCCGGGCCGAGTGGGCGAGGTTTCCGTCATCGGTATCGTACTGCTGGTCGCCTCCATCTGGTTCGGCGGCATCATTGCGCACGATCCGTTCTGGGGACCGGCGCTGACCTTCAAAGACACCACCATCACCTTCACGCTGATTGGCTATGCGTTTGTGTCCGCGCTGCTGCCGGTGTGGCTGATTCTGGCGCCGCGCGACTATCTGGCGACGTTCCTGAAGATTGGGGTCATCGTCGGTCTGGCGGTCGGTATCGTGATCCTGAACCCGGACCTGAAAATGCCCGCCATCACCCAATACGTGGACGGCACCGGCCCGCTGTGGAAAGGCGCGTTGTTCCCCTTCTTGTTCATCACTATCGCCTGCGGCGCGGTCTCCGGCTTCCATGCCCTGATTGCCTCCGGCACCACGCCGAAGCTACTGGCCTGCGAAACGGATGCGCGGTTCATCGGCTACGGCGCCATGCTGATGGAGTCCTTCGTCGCCATCATGGCGCTGGTGGCCGCGTCCATCATTGAGCCGGGCCTTTACTTCGCGATGAACACCCCGCCGTCGGGTCTTGGCATCGTCATGCCGAACCTGCACCAACTGGGGACGGAAAACGCGCCGCTGGTCTTGTCTCAGTTGAAAGAAGTGACCACGCAGGCGGCGGCGACCGTCAGCAGTTGGGGCTTCGTGATTTCACCGGAACAGATCCTGCAGACCGCCAAAGACATTGGTGAACCGTCCGTGCTGAATCGCGCAGGCGGCGCGCCAACCCTGGCGGTGGGCATCGCGCTGGTGTTCCATCAGATCATTCCCGCCGCGGATATGGGCTTCTGGTATCACTTCGGCATTCTGTTTGAGGCGCTGTTTATCCTGACCGCGCTGGATGCGGGTACCCGTTCCGGCCGCTTCATGCTGCAAGACCTGCTGGGCAACTTTATCCCGTTCCTGAAAAAAACCAACTCGCTGCCCGCCGGTATCGTCGGTACGGCAGGCTGCGTGGGTCTGTGGGGCTACCTGCTCTATCAGGGCGTGGTTGATCCGCTGGGCGGAGTGAAGAGCCTGTGGCCGCTGTTCGGTATTTCCAACCAGATGCTGGCCGCGGTCGCGCTGGTGCTGGCCGCCGTCGTGCTGGTGAAAATGAAACGCACGCAGTATCTCTGGGTGCCGCTGGTGCCTGCCACCTGGCTGCTGATATGCACCACCTGGGCGCTGGGCATGAAACTGTTCAGCACCAACCCGCAGATGGAAGGTTTCCTGTTCATGGCGCGGGAGTATAAGGCGCGCATTCTGGCCGGCGGCGAACTGACCGCACAGGAGGTCGCCAACATGAATCACATCGTGATCAACAACTACACCAACGCCGGTCTGAGCATTCTCTTCCTGGTCGTGGTCTACAGTATTATTTTCTACGGTATCCGCACCTGGCTGAACGCCAGAAAAACCGATCAGCGGACGGATAAGGAAACGCCGTACGTCCCCATTCCTGAAGGCGGCGTAAAAACGTCTTCCGGACATTAATGATGCTCAGCTCCGCTTCGGCGGGGCTGAACGCTTAGGAAAACACGATGTTTGATCAATTAGGCAAGGCGTCGAAGTATCTCGGGCAGGCCGCTCGCATGCTGATCGGGATCCCTGACTATGAAACCTATGTCACGCATATGCAGACCAACCATCCGGACAGCCCGATCATGACCTACGAAGAATTTTTCCGTGAGCGTCAGCAGGCGCGTTACGGCGGCGACGGTAAAGGCGGCATGCGCTGCTGCTGACCCAAAGGAGAATCATGATGACCCCCATTCCCGTCACGGTATTAACCGGCTTCCTCGGCGCGGGCAAAACCACGCTGTTGCGCCATATCCTCAACGCCCCCCACGGTTTGAACATCGCCGTCATTGAAAACGAGTTTGGCGATGTCGCTTTCGACGACCAGCTGATCGGCGACCGCGCCACGCAGATCAAAACGCTCAGCAACGGCTGTATTTGCTGCACCCGCTCCAGCGAACTTGAAGATGCGCTGCTCGATCTGCTCGACAGTCGGGACAAGGGCGATATCGCCTTCGACAGACTGATGATCGAGTGCACAGGCATGGCCGATCCCGGCCCGATCATTCAGGCCTTTTTCTCCCATGACAGACTCTGTGAACGCTATTTGCTGGACGGTGTAATCACGTTGGTGGACGCCGTGCATGCCGACGACCAGCTCGACCGTTTCCCGTTAGCGCAATCGCAGATAGGCTACGCCGACCGTCTGCTGTTGACCAAAACCGACCTCATGGGCGACCACTCGGCGCTGACGGAACGCCTGGGCCGGATCAACGCCCGCGCGCCAATTCACCCGGTTACACAGGGTCAGATTGA
The DNA here is from genome assembly GCF_003515985.1 of Lonsdalea britannica. Lineage (GTDB taxonomy): Bacteria > Pseudomonadota > Gammaproteobacteria > Enterobacterales > Enterobacteriaceae > Lonsdalea > Lonsdalea britannica. The sequence goes on from NZ_CP023009.1 coordinate 3,282,045, forward strand.
TCTGTCGCATCTGTTCAACACCCGCGGTTTTCTGCTGGACGAACGCGTGGTCGCCGCCAGGCCGGTCTATCGTTTTGCTCCCAACAAGCCGGATGACATCGCCTCCATCGTCGTCACGCTCGACTATCCGGTTTCGCTGGACGCTGTATCTAAAGTCATGGAAGGCCTACTGGCTGGTTTTACCGATAACCTGCTGCGCTACAAAGGGATGCTGTGGATTCAGGATCAGCCTCGCTGTCTGCTGTTTCAGGGCGTGCAGCGCCTGTACAACGCCGACTGGGATCGCGAATGGCAGCCCGAGGAAACGCCGCGCAGCACGCTGATTTTCATCGGCGTACAGCTGCCGGAACAGAACATCCGTCAGGCCTTTGAGAACCTGCGCCCCCAATGACGCCTCGCGGGATGCGCTTTCACCGCTCAGAGACCGAGCGTTTCCTTGAGGTTTTTGAGATAGCGACGGCTGACCGGCACGGTTTGACCGTTGCGCAGCAGCAGCTCCGCCTGCCCGTTGTCTTCCAAACGGATCTCGCTCAGGTGGGCCATATTGACCAGATATTGCCGGTGGCAGCGCAGGAGCGGCGTGCGGTTTTCCAGCGTCCTCAGCGTCAGGTCGGTAAACCCTTCACGACCGCCGTGACTGGTGACATAAACGCCGCTCATGCGGCTGCTGACATAGGCGACGTCCTCCATCTGCAGCAGATAGATACGGCCGCGACCGTTGCAGGGAATAAATTTTAGCGGCGGCTGTTGGTCGGAAAGCACGGAAATATCCTGCTCCTGTCGTTCCTGCCGCAAACGCGTCAGGGTTTTCTGCAATCGCGCGGACTCGATGGGCTTAAGCAGGTAATCAAACGCGTGTTCTTCGAATGCCTTGACCGCGTACTCGTCGAAAGCGGTCAGAAATACCGTGTAGGGCCGATGCTGATGCTCCAGCATGCCCACCATCTCCAGTCCGCTGATACGCGGCATTTGAATGTCGAGAAACATGACGTCGGGACGCAGCGCATGCACGGCGCCGATGGCTTCCACCGCGTTGGCGCACTCGCCGACAATCTCGATATCGCGCTCCTGTTGCAGTAACACCCGCAGGTTTTCCCTCGCCAGCGGTTCATCGTCGACAATCAACACTCTCAACATAAACGCTCCTCCCAAGGCAGCCGCAGGATGATGCGGGTAAACGCGTCCGGCTCACAGGTGACCGTCAGGCCGTAGCCATCGCCGAAACGCGCTCGCAGACGCTTATCCACTAAGCTCATGCCCAGACCGGTTCCCTTCTGGCTGGGTTGATACAGACCGGCGTTATCTTCTATCGCCAAAATCAGATGTTCGTCCTCCCGGCTGGCCCGTATCGTGATTTCGCCGACGCCCAGCAGCTGGGAGGTTCCGTGTTTGATGGCGTTCTCCACAATCGGTTGCAGCGTAAAGGCGGGCAACTTCTGCATCGACAGTTCATCCGGCACTTTCAACTGGACGTTGAGCCGCGACTGAAAGCGCGCCTTTTCGATTTGCAGGTAGGCGTTAACATGATCCAGTTCGTCGGCCAGCGTGACGATCTCCGTCGAACGCTTCAAATTCTTGCGAAAGAAGGTCGACAGGTATTGCACCAGCTGCCCGGCTTTGTCGCTGTCGTGACGGATCACCGCCATCAAGGTATTGAGCGCGTTAAACAGAAAATGCGGATTCACCTGCGCATGCAGCAGTTTGATCTCCGACTGGGCCAGCAACACTTTCTGATCTTCATACTTACCCGCCAGAATTTGCGCCGACAGTAACTGCGCGATCCCCTCGCCCAACGTCCGATTGATCGAGCTGAACAGGCGATGTCGGGCTTCATAGAGTTTAATCGTGCCAATGACGCACTGGTTCTCGCCGCGTAACGGAATGACGAGCGTAGAGCCGAGCTTACACTGCGGATGCAGCGAGCAGCGATACGGCGTTTCGTTACCGTCCGCGTACACAACCTCGCCGGTTTCCAGCGCGCGCCAGGTGTAATCAGAGGAAATGGGCTTGCCGGGCAGATGGTGATCATCGCCGATGCCGGTGAAGGCCAGCAGTTTCTCACGGTCAGTGATCGCCACCGCGCCGATGTCGAGTTCCTGAAACAGCACCTGCGCGACCTTGGTGCTGTTCTCTTCGTTGAAGCCCTGCCGCAATATTCCCTCGGTCGAGGCCGCCACCCGCAGCGCCGTGGCGGAAAACGCCGAGGTGTATTTTTCAAACATCGCGCGCTTATCCAAGAGAATACGCATGAACATCGCCGCGCCGACGGTGTTGGTCACCATCATGGGCGCCGCGATGTTTTGCACCAGCTGCGACGCCTCTTGAAACGGGCGGGCAAGCAGCAGGATGATCGCCATCTGCGTCAGCTCGGCGACCAGCGTGATCGCCCCCGCCGTGAAGGGGCTGAACAGGCTGTCGCTGCGCCCGCGCCGGATCAACACGCTGTGCACCAGCCCGCCTAGCAGACCTTCGGTAATGGTGGAAACCATGCAGCTGAATGCGGTCATCCCGCCCATGGCGTACCGATGGAGACCACCGGTCAGGCCAACCAGCCCGCCGACCACCGGACCGCCCAGCAAGCCGCCCATGACGGCGCCAATCGCGCGCGTGTTGGCGATCGAGTCGTCAATATGCAGGCCCAGATAGGTTCCCATAATGCAGAACATCGAGAAGGTGACGTAACAGAGCAGCTTGTGCGGCAACCGCACGGTGATTTGAATCAGGGGAATAAACAGACGCGTTTTACTCATCAACCAGGCGATGACTAAAAACACACACATTTGCTGCAACAGCAGTAACACCAAATTAAATGCGTACATACCCGGAGGCCGCCAGTTTTCTGTAGGAGTACCTTATCCTGATTCGCACAGGGATTCTTTGAATCGTGGCATATAACGGACAAATAAGGGGCAAAATGCGGCACAAATCGTCTTCACCGTTCAAGGGTTGGAATCGGGCGAAGCAAGCGTCTGCTGTGACCTCAAGCCGCACCGACGCGGGTTTTATACGTTCTGATGGAAATAAGTGACAGCGTCACGAATGGAGCCAGATCGGCATATTGGCCACCGCACTGGAATGTGGAAGGACATCAACCATAGATTGGGGGAAATCAGAGGGAGGTCAAGGCTGCGTTGGCGCTAGCAGCACTTCGCACTGAATGGGATCACATAACCCGGTGAAAAACAAAAGGCGACCCCCGCAGCAGCGGAGATCGCCTCTAACGTACGCTGAACGCTACGACGTTGGCGTCGCCACGCTCTCTTCGGTTTCGCTGGCGAAGCCACGCAGGCCAACCACATGCACATGCTCGTGGTTCTGGTACACCTTACGAACCAGCTTGTAGGTGGTGCCTTTCTCCGGACTGATGTTCTCCGGCGCCGCGATAATCAGCTGCATTTCCAACCGTTCGCACAGCTCGAACAGCGTCGCGATGGATTTGGCATCCAGACGCGCCGCTTCGTCGAGGAACAGCAGACGACAAGGCGAGATATCCTTGCCGCGCAGCCGTTTGGACTCTTCTTCCCAGCTCTGCACTACCATCACCAGAATGGACATCCCGGTACCGATGGCTTCCCCGGTCGACAGCGCCCCGCTCTCCGCACGCAGCCAGCCGTCGGTGCCGCGGTTGACCTCCACTTCCATCTCCAGATAGTTGCGGTAGTCCAGCAGCTCCTCGCCGATGGTCTGCGGCGCGCGCTGACCCATATCGATTTCCGGATTCAGGCGCTGATAGAGTTTCGCCAAGGCTTCCGAGAAGGTCAGACGGTTGCTGCTGAACAGATCCTGATGCATCTCTTGCTGTTCGGACAACACGTTTAGCAGCGTGGTATGCGTTTCACGCACGTTGACGTTCAAGCGCACGCTGTTGACCTGGCCGAACGCCACCGCCTGCAACCCCTGGTTCAGCATGCGGATGCGGTTCTGCTCGCGCTGAATGGTTTTGCGGATGATGTTAGCCACGCTGCGAGAACTGATCGCCAGCGTCTTCTCACGCGAGGTCAGCTCTTCCGTCAGACGGTTCAGCTCGATCTCCATCTGTTCGATCGCTTCCACTGGGTCATCGGTGCGAATGATGTCCTGACGGATACGCTCGCGCAGATGCTGGTATACCGCGATGTAGAACTGGATTTTGCGTTCCGGACGTTTGGGATCTTCGGAGAGACGCAACACATCGCGCAGATGCTCGTTGTCCGCCACGGCCTGGCGCAGCGCACCCAGCGCCTTATCCGACATAGAACGCAGCTCGTCACCGCTCATATAAGCCAGTTCGCGGCGATGCAGTCGACGCTCCATGCCGTTGTCGCGCACCAGACGCATGACGGAGCACCAGCCGGACTTGGCGGTCACGACCTGTTCACGCATCACATGGTAGTCGCGCTCCAGCTTGCGCAGTTTCTTCTGCAAGGCATCCATTTCGGCTTCGCAAAAGGTCAGTTGTTTCTCGAGCTGGTTGCGACGTGCGCGGTTGTTGCTCAACGCGGCATGCAGCTCGTCACGACGCTGACGGGCGCGAGCTTCCGACTCGGCGTCCGCACGGACGCCGATATCCGTCAGTTCCTGCGTCAACTCTTTCAGCATGTCGCGCTTGGCGTCATAGGCGCTTTTCAGCGACGCCTGAAGCTGGCTGTACTGCGTCAGTTGGGCCTGATGCTGGCGCAGCTGATCGCGAGCGCGGGTCCGCTCGGTTTCCGCCTGTTCAAGACGCTGGCGCAGCTTCTCGTTGAGATCGGCGTCGGCGTTGAGCATGCTCGCGGAATCGGTATAGCTGAAGTGCGCCCGGCGCTGCACGACTTCGGTCAGCGCGAAGGCCTGCTGTTTGGCGAGACGCTGCGCGCTCTGCGCCTGCGTGTAGTCCGCCTGCAATTGTTCATGCTGCTGCGGGTCGTTCTGCAACACGCTGACCAGCGGTTCCAGCTGCGCCAGCGTGGCGCCGTGCTGCTGGATGAAACGTGCGGCGTCTTCCGCCTCGTCAAGCTCTTCGCGGATTTCATCCACGCGATCGGCCAGCGTGTCGTCGCACAACAGGCTAATGCGTGGGATCAGACGGTTAAGCAGCGCCGTATTCTCTTTCGCCTGCTCATACTGCTGGCGCTGCTGCTGATTTTCATTATCGAAATTGCTGATGGCGCGTTCCAGCTCGCCACGACGGCCGCTCAGCTGGCGGATGTCCTCTTCCGGATCGTCATCAAATGCCACGGCCAGATGCGCGCCGATAAAGCGGCTGAATGCCTGATGCAGGCGCTGGGTTTTCTGGACGTCGAACGACAGCGTCGCGTACTGCTCGGACAGCGCATCGCGTTCGCTGCGCAGGCTTTCCAGACGCTGTTCGCGCGCGGCGCGGCCAAACAACGGCACTGAAGGGAAGCGTGAGTAACGCCACTGACGGTCGGCAATTTTCACGACGACCGCTTTCTCCAGCTCTTCCACTTCGAACACGCTGTCATCGAAGGACTGCGGATCGCCCTCGATCAGATAGAGATCTTCCGGGCAGTCTTCCAGACCGGAGAGCTGTTCACGCACCAAAGACAGGTCCGCCACCACGATAGCGTGACGCGACGGTCCATACAGCGCGGAGAAGTACGGCGCGTCGTCCAGCGTGACATCGTCGTAGATCTCCGACAACAGTACGCCGCCAAAACGCTCCGCCAGCGCGTTCAGGCGCTGATCTTCCGACCCGCCAGGCTGGCTGAGCCGTTCGATCTGCGCTTCGACTTCGCGCTTGCGGGCCGCCACTTCATCGCGCCCGACGGTGGTTTCGCGCTCGCGCTCCAGCAGCTGCTGCATGCATTCCGTGACCTGACGACTGTCCTCGAAGTTTTCCCCGCTCTGTTCACTAAGCTGGGATAGCGTTTCCTGCGCCGCCAGCCATACCGGCGCGCGAGCCGTCAGCTGCTGGATGCGCTGCTGAATTTGATCCAGCTCCTGACGCAGCGCCATACGGCGTTCGCCCGCTTCCGCCACCAGTCCGGCTAACTCTTCGATCTGCGCGTCGACTTCCTGCTGCACGCCCTCGAGCTCTTCCGGCTGATACTCCTGACCGTTGCGCTTGGCAAAATCTTGCAGCAGACGTTCGGCGTCCTGCTGCTCGCGCAGGCGCTGCTCCAGCTCGGACAAACGCATTCTCAACGGCTGTACGCGTTCGGCCTGATAGCGCTGGGAAGAGCTGTCGCGCAAAGCGTCTTTGGCGACCTGCCAGGCTTCGCTGCGGCTGACCGCGCCTGCAATCCGGGTCACCAGTTGATAAGCCTGCTCGTATTGACTGTGCGCCGCATCCGCCACGCTCAGTTTTTGCTCCAGCATCAGCAGCAGTTCGGTGGCTTCCTGCTCGCGGGCGTGGAACGTGTCCAACCAGTCATCGGCGTTTTCCGGCGTGAGATCCGGCTGCTGACACAGCGTCCGGGCGCGCTCCAGCGCCTGACGCGCCTGCTGATACTGAATCGCGCGCGTTTGCTGCGCATCCAGCGCCTGCTGGTAGTCCGCCAGCTGGCTTTTCAGCTCGTCGACTTCCAGCTCCGCCGCGTCGGCGCGCTCCTGATTCTCTTCTTGCTGATCGTGCGCTTCCGCCACGATTTCGTTCTGTTCTTCGAGTTTGTCGCTCAGCTCTTCCAGATCGCCGCTGTAGCGCTCGATTTTTTCCTGCTGACGCATCGCGGTCTGCACCAGACTCAGATGGTCGCTGGCCGACTGATAGTCCGTTTCGAGATCGCTTTCCGCGCCGCTCTGCTCATGCAGCTCGCGCGACATTTCCACATGGCGGAACTGCTCGGTCGCCAGCTGTTTTCGGCTGCCGAACAAATCCCGACGCAGCGTTAACGCGTTGTCCAGATGAATGCGTCGCTCATTGGCGTGCCGCATGTAGTCCGCCGCCACATAGGAGGTGGCTTCCGAGATCAGATGCTTGAACAGATCGCGGTCAGACTGCGTGACGCGGATCGCTTCAAGCGTCATACGGTTTTCGCGCAGCGCGGCTTCCATATCCTGAAACGCCTTGCGCACGCCGCTGTTTTCCGGCAGCAAATAGTCGCGCAGGGAGCGGGTGATGGCGCTGGAGATCCCGCCGTACAACGACGCTTCGATCAGGCGATAGAACTTGCTGCGGTCAGACGCAGAGCGCAGCCGACGCGGCACGATCCCCAAATCGAACATCAGCGAGTGATAGTCGGTAATGGAGTTGAACTGCTTGAACTGCACGCCGTCGATCTCTTCCAGACGCTCTTTCAGCTCCGGTAACGGCAGAACGCGCGCCTGACGTTCGCCGACGGTCTGGGTCAAAATCTCGGTCGGGCCAACAGACGTCGGCAGTCCCTGAATGGTGAAGGGTTTGATATCCACTTTGCGATCGCGACCGGCGACCTGCTGGAGGCGCACGCCCACCAGTACGCGCTGGTGGCGAGAGTTCACCACGTCGAGAATCGAGTAACACACCCCGGCGCGCAGCTTGCCGTGCAGCCCTTTATCGCGAGAACCGGACGTCGCCCCGGCCTCGGTGGTGTTGCGGAAGTGCAGCAGGGTCAGGTCGGGGATCAGCGCGGTGACGAAGGCCGCCATCGTGGTGGACTTCCCGGCCCCGTTACCGCCCGACAGCGTAGTCACCAGTTCATCCAGGTCGAAAGTACGGGCGAAGAAGCCGTTCCAGTTAACCAGCGTCAGTGAGCGAAATTTACCGCGTTCAATCATTCCTGTTCATCCTCAACACTCGGGTTATCGCCGCTTGACTCTCCGTCGTCGCTGTCTTCCAGCGACAGGCTGCTTTCCACCGGCATGGCTTCGCCGTCGCGGATCATACGCAGCTGCGCTTCACGCGGATCGTCGCCGCTGCGCACGTCGGCGCCGAAGCGGAATACCGCTTCGGTGATGCGGAATTTGCTGTTATCGCTGCCCATGAAGTAGATCATGCCCAGTCGGCGCAGGCGGTTCAGCGAAGTGCGGACTTTTTCCTGCAGTTTCTGACGGTCCAGATCCGATCCGGTGGAACGCTGATTGACCAGCTTCAACAATTTGTTTTCATCCGCCAGGCTCATCAGCTCGTCATACAAATCCTGCTGACTGAAGATGCCCTCGTGCGCGAGACGCTCAGGACTGAGATAGAGATAGCAGAGGATTTTCCCCACCATCATATCCAGCTCCGACAGCACGGAACGCGGGATCAGCGTCGTTGAACGCGGACGCAGGTAGAAAAAGCCCTCCGGCGCGCGGATCAGTTCTACGTTATAGCGGCTGTAAAAGAACTCCAGCTCCTCCTGAAAATCCATCAGCAGGGCGTGATTTTCCAGTTCTTCGACGCCGATGTGGCGTCCAGCGCGCAGTTGGCTGTCCATCGCAGGAAACTGCGGATTGGACAGCGCGGCCATCAGTTTGGCCGTAATAATAGGTTCAATATTTGTCGATGACATGGGCCTGTACCTTGGCTCCGTAATCATTGATTGCCTGCCATTGCGCGGGCAATCCGGTAAAATCGGCTTCGGCTACGCCCAGACGTACGGCCTGGTCGACCACGATTCGGGCAACGTCAAATTGCCGGGAGCGAGGATACTGCGCCAGATACTCACGCATCACCTCACTCAAACACAGCGGAATCTGCTGCTCTTTATATTTTTCTAGCGCTTGCTCCACTAGCGCGGCCACCTGCTCGCGCATCTCGCTGAACTCTTCATATTCCAGCTCCGGAGGCAGTTCCCCGGTGACTTCGTCGCTGCGCAGCGCCAGCTCTTCGTCACGCATATCCAACAGCCTGTCGGCATTGGCGAAGGTCAGCGCCCACGGCTGGTCGAAATAGGTCTGCACCGACTGGCGCAACCGTTGGGAGAAGACGCGGTTTTTATCCATATCGATGGCGGTACGAATAAATTTATGGACGTGACGGTCATAGCCGATCCACAGGTCGATCGTCTGCTGTCCCCAGCTGATGATGCGATCCAGCTTGCCTTGCAAATCGAACACCAGGTTATCCACAAATCCCAGCGTATCGTTGCCAAGCGTCGCGTCCTGAATGCGCAACAGGTTAGCCTGCAGCTTGTCGCCTGCGGCTTCCAGCGTATCCTGTAGCTCGCGCAGCGTGTCGGAGGTTTCGGTCAGCAGCTGTTCACAGTTGCTGATGGCCGCGCGCCAGTCCTGCGTCAATAGCCCGGCGATATTCTCTTTCACCCCCTGCTGCTGTTCGTCCATGATGCGCTGGGTCAGATCGATGCTGTCGAAGATTTCCGCCACCGAATATTTCAGCGGCGCAAAGACATTGCGGTGCCAGTGAAATTCATCTCCGCCCTCTTCCGCCGCTTCGGCGGCGCGGCCCAATTCCTGAGCGACGATGGAAAGCTGCATGGAGAGACGCAGCGCGGAGAACTCACGCTGACGAATATAGTAATCCGTGATACCGATGCCGAGCGGCGTCAGTCGATAGATGGCATTGCCGTCGGCCAGCTCGCTGGTGAAGCGGTTGATCAGACGCTGTCGCACCAAATCGTTGATGGCGTTGTTGGCGCGTTGGGCAATGGTTTCGTGTGTTTGTTCGAATCCCTGGCTGACGTGACGGAACGCGTCCACCAGTTCGCCTTCACTCATCTCGCCGTCCATGCGCTCGCCATTGAGCGTGGCGATCGACAGCAAAAACGCCAGCCTTTCCGTCGGCAGCGAAATCGAAAAATCGTTTTTTCTAGCCCAGGCGACCAGTTCGGGTACGGTCTGGGAAAAATCACTCATAATGCATCCTTCAAAAGGGGCTTATGCGCCATAACGTGGATGTAGCGCCCCAGGCTGACAAAAGGCTCCTGCCGGCAATAGCGCTGCTCGAGCGCCAGCAGAGTGTCAAACTCGTCAATCTGTTTTTGCTTGTCCCGCAAATAATCGTGAAATACCCGTATCCCGGTTTTGCCGCTGATCGTCAGACCTAATGCGGAGAGCCAACCGTAGACCTCATCCGGATCCAGCGGATGGTCGGGAGACAGCGAACGCCGTTTGCGTTTCGGCATGCCGACTTCGACATAGCCGAAGTTGCCCAGCACCATATTGCGCATCAAAAAAGCATGATGATTATAAAACATCAGCGATAGCGCTCCACCCGGCGCCAGACAGTCCGTCAGCGTGCTTAAGACCGGTTGAGGGTCAGCCACCCACTCCAATACCGCGTGAAACAATACCAGATCGGCGGGCCGATCCATATACGAGGCGATATCCTGTGCTGCGCAGTGAACAATGCGCAGACGATCCGTGAGGCCTTGCGCCTCGGCGGCAGCCTGCGCCCGCCGAATCATCTCATCGGACACATCGCACAACAATACCTGGTGTCCTAAAGCGGCCAGACGGCAGGCCATATGGCCTTCGCCGCCGCCGGCATCCACAATGACCAGCGGACGTTGCGGAAGGCGGGCCAGCAAGGTTTCCAGATCCTGCCACAGCACGGCCTGACGCAATTTCCCTTTGGTGGTGCCGTAGATATTCCGGGCAAATTTTTCAGCGATATCGTTAAAGTTACGATCCTGCATTCCACGGGTTCCACGCAATTGATGACGGCGCATCCACAATGCCCCGCCTCACTCCTAATCTGACATTTTGGCACAGGCTGGCATAGAATGAATCGCCTGAGACCACGTTCTCCGCCTGGATGGCGCTTTTTCACTCAAATTGGATGCTATTTTATGCTGTTTGACCTCAAAAAGTATGTGGGCGGCCTGTTGCAGCCGCTGCCGCTTTTGCTGTTATTGATGGGGATCGCGCTTCTGCTGCTGTGGTTCACCCGCCGCCAGAAGACCGGACGCGTCATCCTGACGGTGAGCTGGCTGACGCTGACCTTGCTGAGCCTGCAGCCAGTGGCGGATCGACTCTTACTTCCGCTGGAGTCCACCTATCCCACCTGGCAGCCCGGCCAGCCGCGGGTCGGCTATATCGTCGTCCTTGGCGGCGGCTATACTTACAACCCCGAGTGGGCGCCCAGCTCAAACCTGGTCGGCAACAGTCTGCCGCGCGTCACCGAAGGTATTCGGCTCTACCATGCCAACCCCGGTTCCAAATTGATCTTTACCGGCGCCGCGGCGAAAGGCAATCCGGTCACCAGCGCCAGCACCGCCGCGCGAGTCGCGGAGAGTCTGGGCGTACCAGCGGAAGATATTCTGCAGGTGGGGACAGCGCGTGATACGTCGGAGGAAGCGGCCGGTACGGCGCTATTGGTAGGACAGCAGCCTTTCCTGCTGGTGACCTCCGCCAACCATCTGCCGCGCGCCATGCGCTTCTTCGAGGGACAAGGCTTACATCCGATCCCCGCCCCGGCTAATCAGCTGGCGATCACCTCTCCGCTGAACCCGTGGGAAAAACTGTTCCCGTCGGCGCTGAATCTCTCGCACAGCGAGCGGGCGTGGTATGAAACGCTGGGTGGCCTGTGGCAGAAGATCAGAGGAACGCAGGCGACGACGGACTAATCCAGCCAGGGCAGCAGCTCTCGCGACGCCCGGTCGAACAGCTCACGGTCCAACTGGCCGGTGTGAATATAGCGAGATACGGCAGCCCACACGACGTAAAGCCAGCGTCGGGAAACAAAGGTTTCTGACACCGGCGCACGACGCAAATAATGGTACAGCAGTTGTTCCGCCATCCCTTCGTCACACAACCGGAACAGCTCGTATTCGCGCGGCGCCCACAGCATCATGCCTGGGTTGATCATCGCCAGCAGTTGATCGCTGCGGCTATCTTTCAACATGCTGCGCAGCGACAGGTTTCCGTGCACCAGCACGCAGGGATCGTTAAAGTCCCGGAATAGCGCGGGTAGCGCCTGACGAGATCGGAACAGCAGCGCCCTGTCTTCCCGCGTCAGCAGCGGGGTCTGCACCAGCATCAGCGTCGACCACAGTACCTCCAGCCGCTGGGCGTACCAGTTGGGCCAGCTGTTTTCCTGAATGCTATCGACCGACCCAACGCAGCCGTGGCTGTCAATGCGATGCCAGGCCAGAACGCTATCCACGATTTGGTCCATGAGCGACGCCCAGCGCTGTGGCGTGCGGGTCGGCGTTTCGACCGGCACGCCGCGCAGCCGCTCCAGCAGCAACAACTCTTTATGCGACGGATGCTGACTCATCACCATTCCGTAAACGGTCGGCACCCGCACGTCGCCTTCGCGCGCCAGCATGCTCAGTTTGTAGGCCTCCTGCTGAGCGACGCCCTGACACACATAGCTTTTGACCAGCAGCGGAATCGCATGACCTTCCTTGTCATACATGGCGTACAGATGCGCATACGGTTGTTCACTAATACGTTCGACGCGGCTAAGAGGTTCCCCTAATACCGCACTCAACTCGGCTTTAAGCAATTCCATAAGCATGAGACCTTGACTGAAGGGGGAGGCTTGTCGATCGTACCATGCCGCTGCGGGGGGCGGTTTTCCTCAATACAGATCAAACAAAGCCTGAATCTGCCCATGATGGGCGCAGAACCTAAAGAATAGCAAAAGGTTCTGCGCAAAGAGTGATAGGGATTACTGACGTTCGAAAGCGCCGAGGTCAGGCGCCGCGCCTTTATACGGCAAATTGAGGTTGCCGCCCTTGTCGATGAGCCAACTGCCGGCGGACAAATGCAGGCTTTTCAGCGCGGGCAAACTGCCGTCCAACTGACGCTTGGCATCCCAGCCGGTGACGGCAACGCTCTCAAACTCGGCATTCGACAGCACTTTAGCCTGATTCCACGAGTTGTAGCGCATATCCGCACCCTGCGAATGTGACAACGACAGACCGCCGTATGAGATGTTATTGCGAACAACGCCCAGTCCGATTTCCGCCCCGCTGGCGCTGATGCCCAGCAAATTGAAATTAGGTTTATTCTGGTAACCGGTGTTGTTGAAGAAGTTATTGGCGACCGGATGATGGTTAGCGTAAAAACCGGCGCTTTTGTTCAGGAACGCTACGCTGTGACGCACGGTGTGTTTGGGGGCGTTAGCGATGTAACGTGCGCCGTATCCGCCAATTTTAAATCCGTTGCCGTTACCGGCGGGTAGCGAGGTGGTGGTGCCGGGCAGATATCCGTGCAGCCACGCCCAGGAGTTTTCAACCACCACGGGCGAGTAGGCGTTGATGAAATCGAAACCGTCGTCCGAATTCGACCAGGCCCGGCAGCCGCGCAGCAGGTTACCCGGTTGATTGGCGGCGATATGGACGCCGAAGCCGTCGCCGCTCTGCCCCGCGCCGTTCGACGTCAGCGGATCGTAGTTATGATGGGAGTCGCAGTTAATCACCTGATTGTTGGCGCCATTCTGCAAAAACAACCCGGTTCCCATGATGTGGTGGATATTCAATCGCTCGAACGTGTTGTTGCTGCCCTTGATCCACACGCCCCAGGATTCGTGGTTGAGATTATTATTCTGCCGAACGCCCACAATCTCCAGCCCCTTCAATGACACCCAGTTCGCCGCCACATTGAATCCTTTGATGCGGCAGTCATCCTTCATTTTGCTGAAGTCGAACACCGGCGTTTCACCCGTATAAGCCCAATACTGAATGGGTTTGCCCGCCATTCCGCTTTTATTCAACGTCACCGCATTGACGATATCGGTACGACTCGCGCACCGGTTGACGCCCCCGGTAACACTGTATATACCGCCGCGGATCCATAGCCTGTCTCCGGGCGCGAGAGTTTGCTGGGCCCGTCCAAATGTTTTCCAGGGCGCGGTGAGGGTGCCAGTGCCGTTATCATTACCGGTCGGTGAGAGATAATAAGTGGCCGCGCTCGCCGGTGCGGCAGTAGCGGCAAGCAGGCCCAATGCCATCGTTGAGCAGATCGTGTTACTCATTTCCATGTAGAACGCCTTCCTTTTATGGTCTTCATTAATGCTATTGAGGTTGTCCCACTCGCCTGACACGGTGACATGACATCCTCCGGCAATCTCGGCAGTCTTCGCTGAACGCCTTGCCTCATCAGACGGCGTTTCTAATTAAACGCGCTGATCGTGACCGATACCGGACGATTCAGTCCGGCCTGAAAATCCGGATTGATCGTGTTTCGTCCCGGATTTCACCAAAAAAACAGGCGGCCATCATGTCCGCCTGTCGTCGTACCTAAACGAGAATGAGAAAAGCGTTAGCCGCCGGCCATCGCCAAGCGCACGCGCGCCAGATCTTCCGGCGTATCCACGCCGACGCTCGGAATCGCTTTCGCCACATCCACATGAATTTTTTCGCCGTACCAGAGCACGCGCAACTGCTCCAGCAATTCGATTTTTTCCAGTTCGCTCGGCGCCCAACTGACGTAGCGACGCACAAAACCCGCCCGGTAGGCATAGATACCGATATGACGCAGGAAGTGATCCCCGACGTTCTCTTTCGACTGGGCGAAACGCTCGCGGTCCCACGGGATCGGCGCACGTGAGAAATACAGCGCATAGCCTTCGGCGTCTCTCACCACTTTCACCGCGTTGGGGTTGAAGACGTCTTCGCTGCCGACGATCGGCACGGCTAACGTCGCCATCCCTGCCCGGCTTCCCGCCAGGTTCTCAGCGACCTGACGCACGATGACCGGCGGGATCATCGGTTCATCGCCCTGAATGTTAACGATGATCTCATCATCCGGGAGACGGTAGCGTTCAATCACCTCCGCCAGTCGCTCCGTTCCTGAGCTGTGATCCGGGCTAGTCAGACAGACTTCACCGCCCGCCTGACGAATGACCTGCTCGACGTCAGGATGGTCGGTGGCCACAATGACACGTTCCGCACCCGACTCCTGCGCGCGTTCCATGACGTGGACCACCATCGGTTTGCCGTTGATGTCGGCCAGCGGCTTGCCCGGTAAACGGCTGGAGGCGAAGCGGGCCGGAATAATTACGGTAAACGTCATTTTGCGGTCTCGTCGGCGGTCAGATGGCGGGCCTCATGATCCAGCAGGACGGGAATGCCGTCGCGTACGGGATAGGCCAGACCTTCTATCTTGCAGATCAGTTCCTGTTTTTCTTTATCGAAGACCAACCGGCCGTTACAGACCGGGCAAGCGACTATTTCAAGTAAACGATGATCCATCGTGCTTCCTCCATCAAGAAGCTCTTTGTCAATGAGAGGCAACGCGCCTTTTCAGGCGTTCGGGTTGCCCTGTCGATACTGTGCGATCAGTTGTTCGAGCCGTGCCAATACGGCCTCGGCGGGCGCCGCGGATAGCTCGGCGGTGACCGGTAAATACCACCAGTTAGCCTTGGCGAAAGCGCGGCACTTCACCGCGTCTTTTTCAGTCATGATCAGCGCCTGTTGTTCGCCGCCGGGTAGCGACGCAAGCTGGGCAGGCGAATAGGCCTGGTGATCGGCAAACGCGACCTCATGCTCCACGGTCGCGCCCTTTTGTTTGAGTGTGGCAAAGAATCGCGGCGGATGCCCGATCCCCGCCATCGCCACCAGCGGCGGCAGTTCCGATACCGGGCGTCGTTCGCCGGTCACGAGATTAACGGCTTCGTCCGCAGACAGCTGCATGGCGATCTCGCCGGGCTGAACATCGCCGCCGTTAACGATGATCGCATCGACGGAGGCCAGACGGGAGGCCCGTTCGCGCATCGGTCCGGCGGGCAACCACCAGCCGTTGCCAAAACGGCGTACCCCATCGACCACCACCACTTCGACATCCCGCGCCAACGCATAGTGTTGCAGGCCGTCGTCGGTGATCACAATGTCGAGCGGATAGGCGGCCAACAGCGCCTCTACGGCCTCGCGGCGTTGGGGCGCAACGGCAACGGGCGCGCCCGTGCGTTGAAAAATCAGTACGGGTTCATCACCTGCCTGAGCGGTGGTGACGTCGGGTGAAACGACCAGAGGATAGCGTTCCGCTTTTCCGCCGTAACCGCGCGAAACCACGCCGACGCGGTAACCTCGCTGCTGCAGCTGTTCCACCAGCCAGATGACGACCGGCGTTTTACCGTTGCCTCCCGCGGTCAGGTTCCCCACCACCGCCACCGGCAAAGGCGCGCGCCACACATGGCGCCACCCCCAACGATAGCTCAGGCGAATAATCCCGCTTACCGCGCCATAGAGCAGCGATAGCGGGATCAGCAGCCAGTAGAGCGGAGAGCGTCCTGACCAGATGCGGTCAATCATGAGCCAAACTGCATCTTGTGCAACTGCGCGTAAGCGCCATCACGGGTAATCAGATCGTGATGATTGCCGCGTTCAATAATGCGACCGTCTTCCACCACCAGAATCTCGTCGGCATTTTCAATCGTCGAGAGACGGTGAGCGATGACCAGCGCGGTACGGTCTTTCTGCAGTTCATCCAGCGCCGATTGAATCGCGCGTTCGGATTCGGTATCCAGCGCCGAGGTGGCTTCGTCCAGAATCAGGATCGGGCAGTCGCGCAGCAGCGCGCGCGCTATCGCGATACGCTGACGTTGTCCGCCGGACAACAGCACGCCGTTTTCGCCGATCACGGTATCCAGTCCGTTCTCCATCTTGCTGATGAAGTCCATCGCGTGCGCCATGGTTGCCGCGCGTTCGATATCTTCACGGCTGAACGATTTGTCGAAGGCATAGGCGATGTTGTTCGCGATGGTGTCGTTGAACAGGTGTACGTTCTGGGACACCAGCGCAACCTGATTACGCAGAGAAGACAGCGTGTAGTCGCGCAGGTCGTGACCATCCAGAATGATTTCGCCTGACTGGATATCGTAAAAACGCGTAATGAGATTAGCGATGGTGGACTTGCCGGAGCCAGAGCGTCCCACCAGCGCGACGGTTTTACCCGGCGGCACATGCAGGCTGATGTCGTTCAACGCCAGCGTTTCCTTGCCCGGATAGGCGAAGTCGACATGACGGAACTCCAGGTCGCCTTTGGCGCGCTCAATCACGCGTTTGCCTTTATCGGTTTCCTGTTCCATATCCAGGATGGTGAACAAGGTCTGGCACGCGGCCATACCGCGCTGGAACTGCGCGTTAACGTTGGTCAGCGATTTCAGCGGGCGCATCAGGGTAAACATGGCGGAGAAGACGACCGTGATGGTCCCGGCGGTCAGGGTTTCCATAACGGAGGGGAAGCTCGCGGCATACAGCACAAAGGCCAGCGCCAGAGAGGCAATAAACTGCACCACGGGATCGGAAATGGAGGACGCAGACACCATCTTCATGTTCTGCTGACGCATGCGGTTACTCACCGAATCAAAGCGTTCCGACTCGACTTTCTGGCCGCCGAAAATCAGGACTTCTTTATGCCCTTTGAGCATTTGCTCCGCGCTGGTCGTCACCTGCCCCATCGTGTTCTGCATGTTTTTACTGATGTTACGGAAGCGCTTAGACACCAGACGAATGCTGTAGGAGACAATGGGCGCGATCACAATCAGGATCAGCGAAAGCTGCCAGCTGTACCAGAACATCAGTACGAACAGGCCGATGATGGAGGCGCCCTCACGAATAACGGTCACCAGCGCGTCCGACGAGGAAGCCGCCACCTGTTCGGTGTCATAAGTGATTCGCGACAGCAGCGTCCCTGTGGACTGCTGGTCGAAGAACGAAACCGGCATTCCCATGATGTGGCTAAATAACCGGCGACGCATGTTCATTACGACCTTGCCGGAGACCCACGCCACACAATAGCTGGAGATGTAGCTGGAGATCCCTCGCATCACCATCAGCCCGATAATGGCTAACGGCATCCACACCAGCACGTTGCGGTCAGCCTTGCCAAATCCGTCATCCAGCAACGGCTTGAGCAAAGACAACATAAGCGTGTCGCTGGCGGCATTCATTACCAGTGCGACGCCTGCGACGACCAACCCCGTCTTGAACGGCGTGATCATCGGCCATAGGCGACGGAATGTCTGCCATGTGGAAAGATCTTGATCATTAATCATGCAATAAACCTGAGCCTATAGAAATAGCCGCCTATATTACCCATTCATGGCCCCGTGAGAAAGACCAAAGGGGAATCAGGGCGATATGTGGAAATGCCGCATCAGTGCATTTACGTGTAAGCACGGCGTGTCGTTACCCGACCTCGACGAACTTTCCTTCACCTCCTGTGTGGTTCCACGCGGTATTAGCGCTTCGTTTAATATTCTTTCTGCCCGGCAAAAGCATCGCGCACGCTATTTCCCCGCACGATAAGACAACGCCCGCCATATTTCAGAAACATTGGATTTGTAGAGTGATTTTAATGACGTCATCGCGAGCCATGAATAATCCACGCTCATGAAAGACGCTGATGCCGATTTTATTTTCGCGCTAATAATATTCAGGAGGAAATATGTTAACCAGACGGAATTTTTTATTTATTTCGGCCGGGGTCATGCTAAGCGGATGCCATATTGGAAAAAACACCCGTTCGGCAAAAACTAAAACGCGCATTGTGGTTGTCTCGGATGGACATTACGGACAGGAAAATACCGCATACGATCACAACTTCACCCGAATGGTGGACGAAGTGAATGCCTTTAACGCTAAAAAGCCCATTGATTTTCTGGTGTTCAACGGCGATTTGATTCATAACGAGCCGCGTTTTCTTGCTCCTGCCCGCGCGCACCTCGACCGTCTGGATATCCCCTATTTTGTCACCCGCGGGAACCACGATCGCGTGACGGAAGACCTCTGGGTGGCGCAATTCCATCAGCCTTTTAACCATAGCCGGGTATTACGAAATGACGCGTTCCTGTTCATGGATACCTCGGATCTGACGGGAACCTACCGATGCCCCGATCTGTCATGGCTGAATGAAAAATTAGAGCAGCAAAAAGATTGAGACGGCATTTTCATTTTTATGCACATCAATCCGGTCGGCGCGGCTAAGGCCTCGATTCAATGCGAAACCATCGCTTCAACGTTATCGGCCTATTCTAACGTTAAAGCGGTATTTAACGGACATGACCACGACCGCGATGAAGTGCTGACCCGTAATAACATTCCCTATATTTTCGACGGACACGTGGGAGGAAATTGGGGCAAAAAGTATCTGGGTTATCGCATGATAGAAATCAACCACGATCATTCCATCCTGACCTATATGATGAGCGAAGAGACGGTGGTTAACACCAACACGCTAGCAACACGAGCGGCCGACCGTGTGGTTAAAGCAGCAGTGACAATTTAGAACTTCGCGCAGGCCTGTTTCGTTGACCGGTTTGATCGTCGAGAGGGATAATGATGAGACGCCTGACCGCCTGGTGTATCCCTCCCTTTCGACCTCGATCAGGCATTTCACGCCGCTCCTGGCAAATAACAGATCTCCCCCATCACGCGACTCCGCCTGCTACGAAGATGGCGTCCAATTCGCTTAACGTCGGCGACCGTTGACTCTCCTCGCAATACCATCGCGTTCATGATGCCTCGGGACTGACGCCAAAACGGCGATGATACCAACGCGGGGAGATGTCCTCCCTAAAGCCAAAGGCCTGCCAGCCTTCTAAGAAAAAGCGCACGCTGAATTGACCGGACGTCGCCGTGTCGTGCCAAGGGTGCTCCAGCTGACGATAGCGTCGCCGCACTTTCACCGACGGCAGCCGCCACGGGTTATAGCGGGAGTTGGACGACGCCGACCATTTCGCCCCCACCGCACGAATAAAGGGCGACGACGAAGAGGTCGCGCTGCCGTGATGCGGCACCTGCAAAATATCCGCCGCCAGCGCCAGCCGCTGAGTACGCAACAGTATCGCTTCCGTTTTGGCCTCAACGTCACCGGTGAGCAGCACTCGAAACTGACCGTCATCGACCGCGACCACACAGGAGTCATTGTTTCCCGCATCGTGGACAGCTTTCGGTGGCCACAACACCCTGAAACGTAATCCCTGCCAGTGCCATTGCTGACCTTGCAGACACGGTTGATGTCCCTTCTGGGTCATCGGGCTGTACACCTGAGCCGCAGGAAACTGCCGCTGCAGTTCGATGAGTCCACCGCGGTGGTCCAGATGACTGTGGCTCACGATAATCCGCTCCAGTTCCAGCCCCCGCCATCGGAGGTAGGGCACAATTTCACGGCTCGCCATAGTGCCGCCCGCCCAGCTCGCCCCCGTATCGTAAAGCACGGCTTTACCGTGACGCTCGATGACGACGGCCAGCCCGTGACCAACATCCAGCATATCCACCCGCCACAGGGGCGCAGGCGCTTTTGGCCGAAGGAGCAGGATCAGCAGCAGACTGATCACGCTGAGAGGCGCATAGCGCCACCAGGCAAAACGCCAGATCGCCACCGCCAGCCACCCGGACAGACTAAACGGCAATGCCTGCTCCCCTAACGCCCACCAGCCGGAGGGCAACCCTGCCAGCGGTGCGAATACGGCCGTCAGCGATCGATCGGCCAACCACCAAAAAATGGCGCTAACGTCCGGCGCGAAAGACAAGAGCAGCGCAACCAGCACCAGCGGCGTCGTCACAAATGACACCAGCGGCACGGCCCATAGATTTGCGGGCAGAGATGTCAGACTGACGCCGTGGAACAACACAATCTGCAACGGCAGCAGCAAAAGCGTCATGCCCGTCTGTAGATGCAGCCAGCGGAGCCATACCCAGCGTTTGGGCCGCAAACAGCATGCCGGTAGCGGCGCCCACTGGTACCAGAAAATGAGCGCCGCCACGGCGAAACTCGATAACCAGAAGCTGTCCGATAGCACGCTGAGCGGATCGCCGGTCAGGATCAAAGCCACGCACCCCAGCCAGACCTGCCACGGCGTACAGCTGACGCCCGTGAGTCGCAGCAACGTCCACACGCTCAACGCCAGACCGGCCCTGACCGCCGGAGGATTGCCGCCCGCCAACCAGACATAGCTCAGGGCGGCGAACAGCCCGACGATCAACGGAAAGCGATAGCCAATACGATGCACCGGAAACAGGCTCTGCATGCCCCGCGCCAGCCCCCAACCCAACAGCGCCGCCAGCGCGATGTGCAACCCAGATATCGCCATCAGATGCATCGTGCCGGTCTGACGCAACAGGGCCTGAGTGTCGTCGTCTACGGTCGCCATCTCGCCAAGCGTCAGCGCCAACAGAATCGAACGCCACGGCAGGCGCTGAGTCTGACGTTCCACCGTCGTCACGATGTCCTGCCGAACTCCGCAGCGCGCATCCAGCACCGTCGCGTGTTGAACGGCTCCCGTCAGCGTTTGCCTGCGGGCCAGCGCCCAGCGCTGGCTGTCGAATCCGCCTTCGTTCAGCCGACTGTGTACGGGCCGCAGCTGTAGCCGCAGACGCCAGCGTTGCCCGCCGCACCACGCGTTCAGGGCCGCGCCTGAATTTAACCGGACCGCGACCGGAGGAAACAGCCAGCGTTCATCGACCCGAATCAGACGTACGACCGGGGCCGCTTCCGGCTGCGCACCAAAGCGTACGCTGGCGATCGCCACCTCTGCCGTCACCGGACGCGATGTCAGCTCCACCGTCTGACCGACGGCCTGTCCGGCGTTGTGACATCCCCACACCAGCGCAAATCCCGCCAGGACTCCGGGGCGCAGCGTGCCGGGAAGGTAACGGTAGGCCGGGATTAGCGCGGCCAGCAAGGCGAACAAGACGCTTGTCGACGGGATTTGCGGCAACCACAGCAGCGGCAACATACCGCTTATCAGCGCAAGCGCCATGACATTCAGCGACATAGGAAAGCGGCACTCCCTGACCGTTCAGCCCGCCCGTCGGACGGCGTCTTTATCCCTTTACCCAGTCTATTTTTCATCGTGATGAAATCACAGCGGCCAGTGGTTGAAGCGCGAGCCACTGCGCAAACAGGCATGCAATGCCGTGCAACAACGTTTGAGCGGAGAAATGTGGTCAGTGAGGTGATGTAGAGGGGATCGTGGTGAGCGCAGGCAAAAAAAAAGGATCGCCGAGGCGATCCTTTTGATAGGTCATGAAACGGGTTATTTGGTCTCAGCGGCCGATTTGATTTCACCCATTTCTTTAATTTTGCGTGACAGCTCACGGCGTTCTTTCGACAGATCCGCGTTTTTGATGATGTATTCATCAACACGGTCTTCATAGTCGCTACGCATGTTGGCGATGATGTTCTGAATATCATCAATTGACATACCCGGTTTGATGTATTCGCTCAGGTTGTCCAGCAGCAACACACGTTTCTGGTTATCACGAATTTTCTTTTCGTTATCGGCGATTTCACGCTGCAGCTTGTTTTTACGACGGAATGTACGCACAAACGCCAATACGTCCTGGAAACACGGTTTGTTGTTACCCTTATCCATTTTCTACCCTTACTTAACTCATATTAAGATTCAAGATGCGGAAACCGCCCGTGCTAAACATACAGGTTAGCAGTTCTTTACGACAAGTCGGTATTGACTGATTGCAGCCACTGCCGGATGCCGACGGCGATTACAGATGAGCTTGTTTTATCATTGTTTTCACTTTCTTTCACCCGCTTTCCCCTCCACCCGCCGAAGGACGGCATTGCATGGCGGCCGACCGACCACTCTTCGTACAATTTTAGCCGCATAGGTCTATGCGACTCAACGCGTCCACCGTTGAGATCTTGT
This sequence comes from Lonsdalea britannica, assembly GCF_003515985.1. Classification (GTDB taxonomy): domain Bacteria; phylum Pseudomonadota; class Gammaproteobacteria; order Enterobacterales; family Enterobacteriaceae; genus Lonsdalea; species Lonsdalea britannica. The sequence goes on from NZ_CP023009.1 coordinate 3,304,447, forward strand.
ATGGCCCGCCTTTCTCTTCGCGAAGGGTTGGCCTACTCCACACGCTCTCGCGATTGTGGCGATTATCTCAAGGCCAGTATGGCTTATGGACGCCAATATTTTCGATGCGTCATTATATTAAACAAGGGATTTGCCACGGCCATCGGTTATTACGCCGACGATAAACAGCGGTAACAAACCGAAACAAAAAAGGAGGTGTCATTATACTTCCACGTATTCTAAAAATTAATGAGGGACCACGTCGCCTTACCCTTCATTATCTTTCCGGCAATCAATAATTTATTCAGAAAAATATTATCAGGCGCTATAAATCATCGAAAATGGATTAATTCGACATGTTCAGTGCCGTTATTCGGAAATAATCAACAACGCCTATCACACTATTTTCCCGCTCACGGGCGCATGATTTTCTCATGCAAAGGAATCACAGAGAGGCAAGCAAGTGAATGTGAACTTTTTCGTCACCTGTATTGGTGACGCGCTAAAATCAAACATGGCGCGCAACTCGGTATTACTACTCGAAAAACTGGGATGTACCGTCCACTTTCCACAGAAACAGGGCTGCTGCGGCCAACCGGCGTTAAATGCCGGATATACCGCCGACGCCATTCCCGGCATGAAAAACCTGATTGCCGCGCTGGAAGAAAATGACGACCCCATTATTTCTCCGGCAGGCTCCTGCACCTACGCCATCAAAAGCTATCCCGATTATTTGAATGACGATCCTGAGTGGGCAAAGCGCGCGGCAAAGGTCGCCGACAGGATTTACGATCTGACCTCTTTCATCGTGAATACTCTCAACGTCGTGGACGTGGGCGCAGCCTTGCCGGGCAAGGCGGTTTATCACCCCTCCTGCAGCCTATTCCGCAAATTGGGCGTTCAGCATGAACCGATGACGTTGCTGGAGCATGTCCAGGGATTGGAAATCGTCCCGTTTCCGCTGGCCGAAACCTGCTGCGGTTTTGGCGGCACGTTCTCCGTCAAGATGGCGGAAATATCCGGCGAAATGGTGAAAGAAAAGGTCAGTCACATGATGGAAGCCAATCCTGATTACCTCATCGGCGCCGACGTCAGCTGCCTGATCAACATCGGCGGACGTCTCCATCGCGAAGGCAAATCCGTGAAGGTGATGCACATCGCCGACGTGCTGATGAGCCACTAAGGAGCCAACATGTATCTTAAAACCAGCGATGTCCCGTTTCATGAGCGGATCCGCGAACAGATTGACGACGGCGTCATGCGCAAGGCAGTGGCGATGGCTCAGGAGCGCATCGGCGCTAACCGACAAAAAATGGTCGACGACCTCGGACACTGGGAGTCATGGCGCAGCCGCGGCGAACAAATCCGGCGACACGTCCTCGAAAATCTGGACGCCTACCTCTATCAACTCTCCGAAAATGTGACTAAAAACGGCGGACACGTCTATTTTGCCGCCACCAAAGCGCAGGCGACGGACTATATTCTCACGGTCGCGAAGCAGAAGCAGGCGAAGAAGATCGTCAAATCCAAGTCGATGGTCACCGAGGAGATCGGTCTCAATGCCGCGCTTCAAGGCGCCGGGTTAAGCGTTATTGAAACCGACCTTGGCGAATATATTTTGCAGCTCGCCCACGACGCTCCATCCCATGTGGTCGTCCCCGCCATTCACCGAGATCGCCATCAGATCCGCAAAATTCTGCATGACACGCTGGGCTACACCGGCTCCGACACCCCGGAGGCGATGACGCTATTTATTCGCGAGCAGATGCGGCCGCAGTTCTTTAGCGCGGATATCGGCATCACCGGCTGCAATTTCGCCGTCGCCGAAACCGGGTCAGTGTGTTTGGTCAGCAATGAAGGCAACGCACGGCTGTGTACCACGCTGCCGAAAACGCACATCGCGGTGATGGGCATGGAGCGTCTCGCGCCCACATTCGAGGAAGTGGACGTGCTGATAACGCTACTGGCCCGCAGCGCGGTGGGCGCTCAGTTGACCGGCTACAATACCTGGCTGACTGGCCCGAGAGAGGCGGACAACGTCGATGGCCCCGAGGACTTCCATCTGGTGGTGGTCGATAATGGCCGGTCAGCCGTGCTCGGTTCCGAATTCCGCGATATTTTGCACTGCATCCGCTGCGGCGCGTGCATGAATACCTGTCCGGCTTATCGCCATATCGGCGGTCACGGCTATGGTTCGATTTATCCCGGTCCGGTCGGCGCCGTACTGTCTCCCCTGTTGGGCGGATACGCCGATTTCAAAGACCTGCCCTACGCCTGTTCGTTGTGTTACGCCTGCAATAGCGTCTGCCCGGTCAAAATTCCGCTGGCGCAGCTGATCCTTAAACATCGCCGCAAGATGGTCGACGCAGGCCTGCCGCCGAAAGCCGAACAGATCGCAACGCGCCTGTTTACCTATGCCAATAGCCACCCAACCCTGTGGAAAGTCGGTATGGTCAGCGGCGCCCACGCAGTCAACTGGTTTATCAAAAACGGCAAAGCCCCCCTGAATATCGGCGCCATCGGCAAATGGACAGAAGCGCGGGATCTGCCGCAGAGCGACGGCGAAAGCTTTCGCAGCTGGTTTAAGCAGCATCAGGCGAACACAGAGGAGAAACAGTGATGGGAAATGCCAATCGCGACACATTCCTGGCCCAGATAGCCCAGCAGTTGGGTCGTCCGGTGCGCCATCAACCCGCCGCCGTGCCTCCGCCGGTTTGCCGCTATGAAAAGACCCGGCTTGCGGATCTTTCCCTTCAGCAACGCTGCGATGCCTTTGTCAAACTGGCGCAAGAAACGCTCAAGGTCACCTGCCGACTGACGAGCGAACAGCACGCCGCGCAGGCCGCGCGCGAACTCTGTCAGCACTATATTGACAACCGCGAACAGCAACGGGCGCAGCACGAAGGTCAGCCCCCTGTCGTGATAAGCGGAGATGCCCGCTTACAAGCGCTGGGGATCACGACCGCGCTTCAGGACGGGTTTGCGGCGCAGGAATGGGATGCCACACAGGGTGAGGAGAATATTCATGCCGCCGAGCAGGCCGATGTCGGCGTCGTGTTCGCCGAATACGGACTGACGGAGTCCGGCGGCGTCGTGCTGTTTTCTGCGCCGGAACGTCCACGCTCGCTGAGCCTGCTGCCCCCCTCATCCATTTTCGTGGTGCGCAAGAGCACGCTTCTGCCCCGCGTGGCGCAGTTGGCAGAGCGTCTGCATCAGATGGCGCAGGCCGGAGAGCGTATGCCTTCCTGCATTAACCTGATCGGCGGTCCCAGCTCCACGGCCGACATCGAGCTGAGCAAAGTGATCGGGGTACATGGCCCGGTTAACGCCGCTTATCTGATTATCGAAGATTGCTGACCGCCTCTTGCCCAGTCCCGGCGACCGCGCCGGGACGCTTCCACGGACAACACCGATTCCTCCCGCCGACTTCTGCCGGGCGACGATATGGTTTACCATTGCCGCCATGTCATGTTTCGTTTACCGGCGCGTAAGCGAAACCTCCCATTCGCACTCGACGCGCCCGATGCACGCGTATCCGGCGGGTCCTCGCAACCGACAGAGAAACAGCGTGTCCAACAAACCCAGCACTCCGACATTTTTCATCCACGACTATGAGACCTTCGGCAAGCATCCGGCCCGGGACCGACCGGCGCAGTTCGCAGGCGTACGCACCGATATGGACTTCAATATCATCGGTGAACCGCTGGTCATCTACTGTCAGCCGACGGACGACTATCTGCCGGAGCCGGAAGCGGTTCTGATCACCGGTATCACGCCGCAAATCGCCAAAAGCAAAGGCGTTAACGAGGCGGAGTTCGCCCGTCAAATCCACGAAGCCTTTAGCGTGCCGGGCACCTGTATCTTAGGCTACAACAACATCCGTTTCGATGATGAAGTCAGCCGCAACATTTTTTACCGTAACTTCTACGATCCCTACGCATACAGCTGGAAAAACGGCAACTCCCGCTGGGACCTGCTGGATGCGCTCCGCGCCTGTTACGCGCTACGACCGGAAGGCATCGTCTGGCCGGAAAATGAAGACGGCCTGCCCAGCTTCCGACTGGAGCACCTGACTAAAGCGAACGGCGTCGAACACGCCCACGCGCATGATGCGATGTCCGACGTTTACGCGACGATCGCGATGGCTAAACGGCTGAAAACCGCGCAGCCCAAGCTGTTCGACTATCTGTTTCAGCTCCGCAACAAGAATAAAGTCAACGCGCTGATTGATATCCCGAACATGAAACCGCTGATGCACGTGTCCGGCATGTTCGGCGCGGCGCGCGGTAACACCAGCTGGATTGTGCCGCTCGCCTGGCACCCGGAAAATCGCAACGCGGTGATCATGTGCGACCTGGCGGGCGATATCACGCCGCTGCTGGAGCTGGAGCCTGATGAACTGCGCACGCGGTTGTACACCAAGCGCGACCAACTGGAAGCAGGTCAGGCCCCCGTTCCCATCAAGCTGGTGCAGATCAACAAGTGTCCCGTACTCGCGCCCGCCAGTACGTTGCGGCCGGAAGACGCGGCGCGCTTGGGGATTGACCGACAGCACTGTCTCGATAACCTGCAACGTCTGCGTCAACACCCGCTGGTGCGGGAAAAAGCGGTAGCGCTGTACGCCGACGCGCCCGCTTTCGCCGCCGCTGACGATGTGGATCTTCAACTGTACGATGGCTTTTTCAGCGAGGCAGACCGGGCGGCGATGACCATTATTCAGGAAACCTCGCCGCAAAACCTGCCCGCGCTCGATCTGAAATTCGCCGATGGTCGTATTGCAGAATTGCTCTTCCGCTTTCGGGCTCGCAATTATCCGGCCACGCTGGATGACCGCGAGCAGCAGCGCTGGTTGCAGCACCGCAAAGAGGTTTTTACACCGGCGCGTCTGGAGACCTACCTGAATAACCTCCATGAGCTGTATCAGCTGCATCAGGACGACGAGAAGAAGGCCCAGTTGCTGAAGTCGCTGTTTGCCTACGCCCAGCAGGTGGTGGGCTGATACCAGCGCCTGACTGACGGGATAAGACTCAAGGCTGACCGCCGTCACGGACGACGTAAGACGCGACATGATCCGCAGGTCAACGCCATGTCCGTCAGGTCCCCCTCTGGCGGGCGATATTTGTGCCGGGCGGCCATACTTCCGACCGTTTGGCGATAAAAAAACGGCCGCCGGGGATCACTCCCTCGGCGGCCGTTCTCACGTCAAACTTACGTAGTAGAGTTAGACGATGTCTTCACTGCACTGCGGCACCGGCTGTCTGAAGCGACGGGTCACCACCGCCAGATACAGCAGGCCAATCGCGGCCCAGACCAGTCCCAACGTCATCGACGTTTCTTCCAGATTCAGCCACAGCGCGCCAACCGCCAGCGCGCCCATGACGGGCAGCACCAGATAATTGATGTGGTCTTTCAGCGTCTTGTTGCGACCTTCACGGATGTAGAACTGAGAAATCACGGACAGGTTGACGAAGGTAAACGCCACCAGCGCACCGAAGTTAATCAGCGCCGTCGCCGTCACCAAGTCAAAACACACCGCCGACAGAGCAATCACGCCGACCAGCAGAACGTTCAGCGCGGGCGTCCGCCATTCGGGGTGGATGTAGCCGAAGAAACGCTCAGGGAAAACGCCGTCGCGTCCCATGACATACATCAAGCGGGAAACGCCTGCATGTGCCGCCATACCCGACGCCAGCACCGTGACGCAGGAGAAGACCAGCACGATGGACTGGAACAGTTTACCCGCGACGTAGAGCATGATTTCCGGCTGAGAGGCGTCCGGCTCGTGGAAGCGAGAGATATCCGGGAAGAACAGCTGCAGGAAGTAGGACACCACGATGAAGATAATTCCGCCGATCAGCGCCGTCAGGAAAATCGCTTTCGGGATCACGCGTCCGGCGTCCGGCGTCTCTTCCGACAGGGAGCTGATGCCGTCGAAGCCGAGGAAGGAGAAGCAGAGTATCGTCGCCCCGGTAATCATCGGCACCACCTGCGCGTGCTCGGACCAGAACGGTTTGCTGCTCACCAGCGTACCCGCGCCCTCACCGCCGGAAATGCCCTGGATCACCAGCGTCAGGAAGACCACCATAATCCCCACCTGCACCACCACAATCACCGAGTTGAGGTTCGCGACAATGTTGATACCGCGCAGGTTGAAGAGCGTCATCAGTCCGACCAACGCCGCCACAAAGATCCAGGACGGTACGCCGGGGAAGATGGCTTCCAGATAAATTTTGGCGAGCAGAATGTTGATCATCGGCATGAACAGATAGTCCAGCAATGAGGACCAGCCCACCATGAAACCAATGTGTGGGCTAATCGCTTTCTGCGCATAAGTGTAGGCCGAGCCCGCGGACGGGAATCGACGCACCAGTTTTCCGTAGCTCACCGCCGTGAACAGAATGCCGGTCAAGGCAAAGGCGTAAGCGGTCGCCACGTGGCCATCAGTGAGGCCGGAAACAATGCCGAAGGTGTCAAAAATTGTCATGGGCTGCAAATAGGCGAGCCCCATCATCACGACTTGCCAGAGCGTCAGTGTTTTTCTTAGTTGTACTCGTTGGCTGGAAACCGCTGCATTATGCGACATGACGCATCCCTCCGTTGCCGGCAATAGACGTACGGTTCATGGATGCCGTGGATCTATTGGACACGGGAAGGCGATAAAAAACGTGGTGATTTGAAGTAGATGAAGACAGGTTGCCGCCGTCAACGGACGCTGACGCACGATCGAAGAAAGTCAACGCCGCTGCGGCGCCGTAGTCGCTGCTTACACAGCGCAAACCGGCGGGCAGCGGTACTGCTACAACAGAATGCCCCATTTCACATATTCCTCTGTTCTGCCTTCGCGGCAGGCCTAATCTGATATCGTTCCGGTACGTTGCCCGGCCCCTTCATTAAGAAAAAAGTCTCAAAAAAATAACCGACGCTATTAACGTCGGTTATTTCAGGGCGCGTATTCTGCCGCAGAGGGGGGCGAGAGACAAGACTTTGCGAGACTGTGGGAGTTATTTAAATTAAGTCACCGGGAACGTCGCGCAAATGGCCTGCCGCTAGCAAAAAATCACAGCACTCGTTTTCTTTTTTCGTGCTGTTCCAGCTCGAGCGCCATAATCACCTGCTGCAGGCTGCGTTCCTGTCCAGGCGTCAGGCACGGGAATTTGAAGCTGAGTCGCTGCACCTTTTTCACTTCGCCTTTGGCGCCGACAAGGCGGCTGACCGCATGGCCGATGAACTGCACGTCGATGCTGAACTCGCCATAGGTGCCGAGTTCCAGCGTGACGTTTTCCAGAATCTCGCCCTGCCCCAGTTGTTCCGCGACGTCTTCCTGTTCGCTCAGCAAACAGACGCCGCCGAGAGAAAGATCTTTGATCGTAAATTGGAAACGGCTGTCATCCGGCAGATTACCGCGGCAGAGCATCGGCGGCCACGCGGGGGAGTTAATGCGGAAGTAGCTGCGGCGCTGGATACGGTAGAGATCCGCCGGAATTTCGGCGCAAAAAGCCGGGAAGCCCTGATAATCGATTTTCGACACCACATTCGCCTTGAACTCCACCTTCGCCCCTGCCGGTTCAGCGACAAAGTTCAGCTCTGCGTCAAAGACATCACTTCCATGCGTGGTGCCGCCGAGATCGAAGATAAAGGTATTATTGTCCGGCTGGACATCCAGAATATTGCTGATGAAATGACCCCGAGAGTGATTCACCATTAGAGCCGTATTATTTTTATGCAGCTCGCGTAGCGTCGCGCAGATCGCCAGTTTGTTTCTCTTCAGAAATTGTTCTTTTTTGGTTTCGTCCATTTTGTCCATCCCAAAGTTAAATCATTACCGCTGACAGATCAGTCCCGATCGGTCACAGCTTAGAGTTATAGGTAAGATATCGTCATTTGTGTCTCCAACTTTACGCTGGATTGACATTATTGGGATTTATTAAAAAATTTATTCGGCGGGATAATGATGCAATAACCAGGTCAGCGCCAGAAGATCGGCCGTGCCGCCGGGGCTGAGATGGCGTTCGGTTAACGCGCGGTCCATCGCCTGTAAACGTGGGTGGGTCACGCCCTGTTCCAGCAGATCGGCCGCATAGCCCTGAACGAACGCCAGCCCTTCCAGCCCGCCGCGAGACACGACGTTGGTGTCGGGGTTATGCGCCATCAGCACCACCAGCGTATGCAGCAATGCCGTTTCCTGATCGTGCTTGCGCAGCGCCTGTCGATAGGCGGGCAATGCCCAACGAGTCACGGTTTCAAAGCCGCTGGCGGCTTCTCCCCGCGCACCGGTCAGGCCATGGCGCTGAAACAACTGCTCTCCGGCCGTCGCAGAGCGACGAGATTGAGACAGCTCATCACGCACCAGATCGCGACACATGTCCGCCACCGTTTGACATAAGCTCCGCTGCGTCAACGCCACCCCGTTCGCCGCCAGCCAGCCCGCAGCGCTGCACAGCAGCCCGCAGGCGAAGATGCCGCCTTTGTGCGTGTTGACCCCTCGCGTCGCCGCGAGCATGGCCTGCTCACAGGCGATACCGACGGGCCGAACCTGCGCCAGCAATTGCTTAGGCGACGCCTCCGCGTGGGCATAGCCGACGTCGGTAAAACGGCGAAACCACGGCGTCATCGCTGCGATGCTTTTCTGAAACAACGGAACGTCCATGTCGTGATGCGCGCCGTTGTTAGCCCGGTCCACCAGACCCGGTTTTGGCGTCAGCATGACCTCTACCGTCAGCGCCTGCACCACCCGCCGGTCAATATCCGGCAAAGGCAGCGCCGCGCAAGCGCCAGAGGACACGGCAGTCTGAGCCAGACATTCGTCAGCGTGAGGAGAAATAGGCATTCAGCCTCTCCTCAATCCGGGCAATGACGTCGGGCAACGGATGCCGCCGCGAACGCGCGCAGGCATGCGCGGGCTCGTCGCACAAAAGACAGCGGCGACCGGCACGTTCCAGACGAGCGCGATTGAGCGCGCCGGACTGCGGGCAGAAAACGTCGAAGTCCCACAGCCGCCCCAGCGGATGCGAGTCTTCAAGTGACACGGTAGCGCGTTTAATCGCCAACGCATCGCCGTCCACCGCCCAGAATCCTTCCGCGCCCGTCACCGGCCAGTGCAGCTGATGTTCCGCTACCTGCCAGCCTTGTTCGCGGCTCAACGCGTCGAACGCCGCCACGGCCTCTTCCATCGCGCGGCGATACAGCGGCGAGTCCTTGACCGGCCCCGGCGTCACCAGCGTCAGCGACACCAATGGGGCGTGGTGCCGCGCCAGCAGCGCCTGCTGGCGAGCGGCACGTCGTTCTTTCGCCTCCAGCAGGTGTTCCAGCGAAACCGTTTCGGGCGACAGCGCCGTCACGTTATTCATCGTCCTCTTTCACCTGACGTACGACGTCGATGACGCTACCGTCGCGATAGCGGATCACCCCGACGATGCGGTCGTGAAACGCGATCGGTTTCGGCTCGCCTACCAGCGCCACAGCGCGTTCGTACAGCGCTTCGATCGACATGACGGTCAGCCCGGCGGCCGTCAGTTGCTCGGCCACTTCTGGACGCGCCGGATTGACGGCAATCCCATGATCGGTCACCAGGACGTCGATGCTTTCGCCCGGCGTCACACAGGTGGTGACGTGACGAACCACGGTCGGAATACGACTGCGAATCAACGGCGCCACAATCACCGTCAGGTTAGCCGCCGTCGCCACATCGCAGTGTCCGCCGGAAGCTCCACGCATCACGCCGTCGGAGCCGGTGATAACGTTGACGTTGAAGTCCAGATCGATTTCCAGCGCGCTGAGGATCACCACGTCCAACTGATCGCAGCACGCCGCCTTGGAGGTCGGGTTCGCGTAGACGTTGGTCGAGATTTCCACGTGGTTAGGATTAGTCGCCAGCGACGCGGCCGCGTTGGCATCAAAGCATTGGGTATCCAGCAGTTTCTCGATTAACCCTTTTTCATGCAGGTCGACGATGCTGCCGGTGATGCCGCCGAGGGCGAAACGCGCCACGATATTCTGCTTCTGCATCCGATCTTCAAGGAAGCGGGTGCAGGCGGTGGAAGCCGCGCCGGAGCCGGTCTGAATGGAGAAGCCGGGTTTGAAATAACCGGAATGCTCAATCACATCGGCGGCGGAGCGCGCGATAAGCAACTCACGCGGGTTACTGGTCACGCGTGCCGCGCCGACGCTGATCTTCGCCGGATCGCCGACTTCGTCGACCTGCACGATGTAGTCCACCTGATCCTGCACGATGCTGGCGGGCATATTGGGAAACGGCACCAGACTTTCTGTCAGCAGGACAACGTGACGAGCGAACTCCGCATCCACCATCGCATAGCCCAGCGAGCCGCAGCGGGACTTGCCGTCCGTGCCGTTGGCATTGCCGAACTCATCGCTGCACGGAACGCCCAGAAAGGCGACGTCTATCTTCAGTTCGCCGCTTTGCAGCAAATGCACCCGGCCGCCGTGCGAGTGGATCTGCACCGGCTCTTTCATCAATCCGTGGGAAACGGCGTCGGCCAGCTTGCCGCGCATGCCCGAAGTGTAAATCTGGCGAATCACCCCGTTGCGGATGTGTTTGACCAACGGCGCGTTGCAACTCATCAACGAGCTGGAGGCCAGCGTCAGGTCTTTGAATCCCATGTCCGCCAGCGTGTCTATCACCTTGTTGATCACCTTATCCCCTTCACGGAAATGGTGATGGAAGGAGATGGTCATCCCGTCTTTCAGACCGCTTTTGACGATGGCGTCTTGTAAATCGGCACACAGCTTGCGCTCGTGCTTCTGAGTCAGATCGTTCAGCCACGGCGTGTTGTGGTTGGCGTCGACGAACGGCTGTAACTCGCTTTTATCCGGAAACTGCTGACGCAGCGCTTCAATAATGTTGCTCATGATCCAATCCTGTCATTGCTGAAAAAAGGCCGACGTTCACTTACGCACACCGGATGCCTGGGCGCGTTCCACCACCCGGCGGGCATGGTCGATAATCGGCGCGTCAATCATCTTGCCGTTCAGCGAGATCACGCCCAGTCCGGCGCGCTCACCTTCTTCCGCCGTCTTGATCACCAGTTGGGCGTAGTCCACCTCATCCTGTGTCGGCGCGTAGGCGTTGTGCAGCAATTCAATCTGACGCGGGTTAATCAGCGATTTTCCGTTGAAGCCCAGTTTGCGGATCAGTTCGACCTCCCGCAGGAAGCCCTCTTCGTCGTTGACGTTGGAATACACTACGTCGAACGCGTCGATACCGGCGGCACGCGCGGCATGCAACACGGCGCAGCGGGCATAGAACAGCTCGGTGCCGTCACCGCGCTCCGTCTGCATATCCATCACATAGTCGAAAGCCGCGAGCGCGATACCGATCATGCGCTTGGAGGAGCGAGCAATGGACACGGCGTTGATGACGCCGACCGCGGATTCAATCGCCGCCATGATGCGCGTCGATCCGACTTCGCGACCACACGCTTTCTCAATGCGCACCAGATGTTGTTCCAGCTCGTCGACATCGTCGGTGGAGTCGGTTTTCGGCAAACGAATCACATCCGCGCCTCCGCGAACCGCCGCTTCCAGATCCAGCAGCCCGAACGGGGTGCTCAGCTGGTTGATGCGCACGACGGTTTCAATGTCCTGATACATCGGGTGTTGCAATGCGTGGAACACCAGCAGACGCGCGGTGTCTTTTTCTCGCAAAGACACGGCATCTTCCAGGTCGAACATGATGGAGTCGGGTTTATAGATGAATGCGTTGGAGAGCATGGCGGCGCTGGAGCCGGGGAGAAATAGCATACTGCGGCGTAATGTTGACATTAGAGTTTCTCCCATTCGACCTGCTGGGCATCAGCCCCGCGCAGGATGGCGCTCTGTACGCGAGCCCGGATCACGCAGTCCAGCGCGCCCTTGTCTTCCACGATAATGGTGCCGTCCTCTACGCCCAGCGACTGTAGGGTTTCATCGACGACTTTTTTGATTTGATCGCCGAACTGCTTGATGACTTCACTGTTGATCACGACGGTTAACTGACCTTCAGCAGGGGCGACCTTGACCAGCAAATCGCTGGACTCAAAGGTGCCCGCCAAGGCTTCCTTGACAATCTTCATCTTTAATTTCCTGCCTGATACATGAAAAGTGAATTACGCGTACTGAGGCTCGCAGTAACGCTGTAAATGCTGCAATGTGGTCGGCGGCACCATGTCCCGAATAGGATCGAGCTGGCGCAGCTTCAAGAGTTTTCGGACTTCCGAGGCGGAGATGGCCCGGCCTGAGTGTTCGCAGGTGCGCTCGATTTCGATCACCTTGAGCGCAGGCGCCTTCACTATGCCGTCCTGCTCCAGCCAGTAGTGCATATCCTGATTGTATTGATACGTCACCGGACAGAAGGGTTCTGTCCCGACGAAACGCTGGTTGATACCGAGCGCGGGGGCGATATATTTGCGGAAAATAATCAGGTCGATGGCCGCATGGGCCTGAGTGATCAGCTTCTCTTCCTTCAGGAAATAGCCGGGAAAGGTGGCCTTGGAAATCATGTAGTCCGAGCCGGGATGCACCGTCAGATTGGGGATGTGTTCAACCCCTTTCTGCACCATCTCCAGCCGCTCGCTGTACGGAAAGAAAGAGACGTCTTCGCGCACGACGAAGATGTGCAGCCAGTCGCTGGCGCTGGCGGCCTGCTCAGCCAGATAGCGGTGACCCAACGTGAAAGGGTTGGCGTTCATCACAATAGAGCCGATACGATCGCCGGGCTGCCGCAACGCGGACAGCTTCTGACAATATTGTTTGATGCCGATGGGCGTATTTTCCATCAGCACCGCCGTCTCGTCGTAGCTGGCGATAGGGTAAAAGCCGCAGCCGCGAAAAATGGCGATATTGTCGGGTTTAGTGTAGAGAAATAGATGGAACGTACCGCGATCGGAAGCCAGCTGAACCACTTCATTGACCATCCGCACCCCCAGATTCAGGTCTCTGAACTCGGGATCCACCGCCACGCATTTAATGGTGTTCGACGCCAGTCCCGCGCAGGCCACCAGATGACCGCAGTGCCTCCCTACCACAAAGGTGTTTACGTCATTGTCCATGCCCAACTGACAACGTGTCAGAAACTGGTGGATCTCTTCCAGCTCCTCGGCAGGGTCTTTGACATCAAGTGTGGTAATAAAGAAAGACTCATCGTCATACATAACGGTAATCCTGCTTCTGACGGCTATTCAACATAATGGCTGATAAAAATATCCCCGAGCGAACGGGGACCGAAATTAATGGGTTATCGTGGCTGACGAGGGCTGTACATCATCGATGCGGCTTTTGGCCTCAGCGATGGTGTTGCTCAGTCTGCCGAGGTGTTCGATGTCGACTTCAATGCGATCGCCGGAGCGCATAAACAGCGGCGGATGGCGCTTTTTACCCACGCCGCCCGGAGAGCCCGTGATGATGACATCGCCCGGCGCCAGCGAGGTAAAGGTGCTGATGTACTCGATCAGCTCCGGCACCTTGTGCACCATGTTGCTGGTATTATCTTCCTGCACCTGACTGCCGTTGAGGTAAGTGTGGATATCCAGCACCTGCGGATCGGGGATCTCATCGCTCGTCGTCAGGTAAGGACCGAACGCGCCGGTCTTCGGCCAGTTTTTGCCAGCGGTAAACCAGCTGTGCTGCCAGTCGCGTACGGAACCGTCCATATAGCAGCTGTATCCCGCGACGAACGATAGCGCGTCTTCGCGAGCGATGTTCTGCCCCCGGCGACCAATGACTACCGCCAGCTCCCCCTCATAGTCGAACTCATCCGAGAACTGAGGTTTCAGCACATCGGTCATGTGCCCGGTCTGAGAGTCGGCAAAGCGCACGAACAGCGTCGGCGCCGGATCGGCCTGATCAAACTCTATGCGTTTCGCCGCGTAATTCATACCGACGCACAGGATCTTCCCTGGGTTAACAATGACCGGTAAGAACGTGACATCGGACTCCGCCACATCAGGCGTTTCATCGACAAAGGCTTTCGCTGCAGCCAAGCCGTCTCCCGCCAGTAATGCTTTCAAATCCGGATAACGTTGACCCAGTCTGCTGCGCAGGTCAATAAAGCCAGCCGGTGTGTAGATGCCGTAGCTGTCTTTTCCGTTATGGCGGTAGCTTGCAAGTTTCATAATGATTCCCGTATTAAAAATTACTTATGCTTCTTTGCTTTACTGTCGTACTGACTTAAATCAGAAAGTTACCGAGGACCAATAAAGCCACGGAAACATTGATGGCACCGCCGATGCGGGTCGCAATCTGCGCGAAAGGCATCAGTACCATGCGATTGCCGGAGGTCAGGATAGCGACATCTCCTGTACCACCTTGTCCACTTTGGCAGCAAGAGACAATCGCAACATCTATGGGGTACATCCCGATTTTTTTACCGACGAAAAATCCCGTCGCAACCAGCGTCACCACGGTGGAAACGATAACGATCAGGTTGGTGATAGTGAAAGCATGCACCAACTCTTCCCACGGCGTAATTGCGACGCCGACAGCAAACAGGATGGGATAGGTCACTGACGTCTGGAAAAATTTGTACACCACCTGCGATCCTTCCAGAATCCGCGGCGAAACGCCATGCGCTAGCTTCACTAAAACTGCCGCAAACAGCATGCCAACCGGCGCAGGCAAACCAATGTATTTGTGGCCCAGCATGCCCACCATATAGAGCATGATGGCCAACAGCGCCCCGGAGGCCAGCGCGGTCACATCGATTTTACCGCTGAGTTCAGCCGACAGCGCCGGGGTTTTCTTGTTGTCGTTAGATTTGCCCGGCATCAGCTCACCCTCACCGGTCAGGTGCGGATAACGCTTGCCGAGCTGGTTAAGCATCCCCGCCAGCATGATGGCGGTCAACCCGCCAAGCATGACGATCGGCAGTATTCTTCCCAGCGCCACGCCCTGATCCATATGCAGCAGCGTCGCATAGCCGATGGAAAGCGGTATCGCCCCTTCGCCGACGCCGCCCGCCATGATAGGCAGCACCAAAAAGAAGAACACCTGGAAAGGGTCCATACCCATCGCGAGTCCGACGCCAACGCCGACCAACATGCCGGCAATTTCGCCACATAGCATGGGAAAGAAAATCCTGATAAAACCTTGGATTAAGGTGTCCCGATTCATGCTCATGATGCTGCCCACGATAATGCAGCAGATATAGAGGTAAAGGATGTTGGTGGACTTATAAAACAGCGTAGTGGAGTCAACCACGACCTTTGGCAGCAGCCCATAATACACCAGCGCCGAGGGGATAAAGGTAGCGCAAATGGCGGCGGCGCCCATTTTACCGATAATCGGCAAACGCTTGCCGAATTCCCCGCAGGCAAACCCGAAAAATGCCAGCGTCGCGACCATCACAACAATATCGCTGGGGAGTTTGCCATCCAGACAGTCGAGCGCGATTAATAGACCGATAAGAAGAAATAGCGGCAGAGGAATAATACCGACTTTGTATGTGTCCAGTACGTACCACCATTTTTCTTTCAGCGAACGCTTCACAGAGGTCTTATCCTTTACAACGATATATGAATCATCTGTCGTACTCATGCCCTATCCCCCTTACATTATTTTACCAGCCATATTAGGAGGTCAAAATCCATTATTGTGTGATAACCTTCAAATTGAAAAATGAGTTTTAATGGCACTTATGGTTTTTAAAGTTTTAATGATTAATGTGATAAAAAACAATCACTTAAAACGTTAACATTATTAAACAATTTTCATAAATATGCCGTTAATTTTCATCCCGATATCGCTGGCGGAAATATCCCCTGAGTATGTTATAAAAAAGTAATTGAAATGTTTTATGCCGAATTACTTTGCCTATGAATGTCTACATATATGCCGGAGGGTATTAATCCTGCGTACGACTTATCTGTCGGCGCTCACAAGAATGGGGACTGCTCATCCCCTTGCACTTCTTTCATGCTAGATTGAACTTTCAGAAAAACAAACTTAGTGGTGTTAGCGCGACATGGCATTTAGGCTTTCCTTTCATCTCAGACTCTTCATTTATCTGATGATTTTTTTCTCCCTGCTATTAGCGATGGGCAGCCTTTATTATTACCGCGCAACATCTCAACGCCTCTACAATGAGCTGGGCGGCCGGGCGCAGGTGCAGGCGAAAGAGATCGCCGTGATCCCGTCTCTGATCGCCAGCGTGCAGCATCGCGATATTCCCGCGATTGACCAACTGGGACAGAAATTAATACAGAACAGCGACGCCAGCTTTATCGTGATTGGCGACCGCAGCGCCGTGCACCTGTTTCACTCCTCGGATGCATCGCTGGTCGGCAGCCAGATGGTCGGCGGCGACAACGCGGAGGTGCTGGCCGGCAAGACGACGATCACCCTACGCCACGGCGGAACCGGGATTTCTCTGC
This sequence comes from Lonsdalea britannica, assembly GCF_003515985.1. Taxonomy (GTDB): domain Bacteria; phylum Pseudomonadota; class Gammaproteobacteria; order Enterobacterales; family Enterobacteriaceae; genus Lonsdalea; species Lonsdalea britannica. The sequence continues at coordinate 3,320,790 of NZ_CP023009.1, forward strand.
GCAGCAAAGCGCCGATTATGTACGGTAATGAGGTTATCGGCATCGTCTCCGTCGGCTACCTGAAAACGCATATCGACAGCCTCTCGCTGAGTAACGTCAGCCACGTCCTGCTGGCAATAGTGGCGATCTTCATTGCGTTGTTCCTGTTTTCATGGTGGTTCTCACACAACCTCAAAAAGCAGATGTTCGGGCTGGAACCGCAGGAGATCAAACTGCTGGTGCGCCAACAGCAGGCGTTGCTCGAATCCATCGACGAAGGCGTCATCGCCATCGACAAACAATCACACATCGCCGCCATCAACCATTCGGCAAAAACGCTGCTGGAACTGAACGATCCCGCCGTGACGCTCCGAGGCAGGCCGATAGACGAAGTCATCAAGTCCGTGCCCTTCTTTTCCAGCGATGAGATGTGGACCAGCGATACCCACGACGAAATTTGCCGTTTCAATCACGTCACCGTCATCGCCAGCCGCGTACGTATCATGTTGGAAGACGAGCTACAGGGCTGGGTTATCAGTTTTCGCGATAAAAACGATCTTCACACGCTGAGCCTTCAGCTCAGCCAGGTCAAACGCTACGCCAACAGCCTGCGGATATTACGCCACGAACAGCTTAACTGGACGGCGACGCTGGCCGGGCTGCTGCATCTCGAGCGCTACGATGAAGCCATTCGCTACATCGAGGCGCAATCGCAGGGTGCGCAGGCTACGCTGGACTTTATCTCCGCGCGTTTCAGCGCCCCCGCCCTGTGCGGACTGCTGCTGGGAAAATACGCCAACGCGCGGGAGAAGGGTCTGCAAATCCTTTTCGATCCTCGCTGCCAGCTGCAGGTTATCCCGGCCGCGCTGCGTGAGACGGAGTTGATGTCGATCATCGGCAATCTGCTGGATAACGCGATGGAAGCCACACTGGCCAGCCCGCGACCGCACGAACCTATCGAAGTTTATATTCACGATAATGAGCGCGAGCTGGTGATTGAAGTTGCCGACAAAGGCACCGGTATTTCCCCGGCGATCGCCGACCGTATTTTTGATATGGGCGTCACCAGCAAAACCTCCGGCGATCATGGACTGGGGCTTCATCTGGTCGCCAATTATGTCAACCAGGCCCAAGGTGTGATTGAGGTGTCCGCCAACCCGCCGCAGGGCACCATTTTTTCCGTATTTATTCCCCGGCATCTTACCGAGATACACCAGACAGAGACCAACAGGAACACAGAGCATCATGTCAATTGAGAAAACCACGTCGTCGACGGACAAATCGGTCGAAAACTTCGAGATATTGATTGTCGAAGATGAAAAACGACTGGCCGACATTCATGCCGAGTTTATTGAAAAGAATTTCAACCTACGCATCGTCGGTATCGCGTCTACGCTGCAGGAAGCGCGGCGACTGCTTCAGCAGCATCGCCCTCGATTAATGCTGCTGGATAACTATCTGCCGGACGGCGAAGGCATCTCGTTGATCGAGAGCGAACTTATGAAGGGAATGAACTGTTCGGTCATTTTCATCACGGCCGCGAGCGACATGGACACCTGCGCGCAGGCAATTCGCTGCGGGGCGTTCGACTACATCATCAAACCCGTTTCCTACCCCGACTGCGCTCATCGCTCGAGCGATTTATCCAGTTCGTTAAGGCGCAATACACTTACAAAATCGTCGACCAGCAGAACGTCGACGTGCTGTATCAGCTGCAGTCGAGCGCCGCGCCGACAGGTTCAACAGTAAAAGGCATTGAGGAAAATACGCTGAATTTGATCCAGCAGATCTTTCATGACGATCCGGACACGCTGTTTTCAGTCGATGAAGTCGTCGCCCGAACGGGGCTGAGCAAGACGACCGCCCGCCGCTATCTGGAGCACAGCCTGGAGAATCATTTCCTCGACGTGCAGATGCTGTACGGCAAAATTGGTCATCCCCGCCGCCTGTACCGCAAAAATAGCAGCTGAAACGGCCTCGTCAGTTGAGCGGGATCGTCATCGGGTCCGGATGCAAATACTCAAACCCCAGTTCACGGCAGATAAGCTGCCCATCGACCAGGCGCGCCTTCGCCGGGTCGCCCGCCAAAAATCGGGGCGGATCCAGGTGCAGACGCTGCGCCTGCGCAGTATAAAAAACCTCTCGGGAGGGATGCAGCGGCGCGCACAGATTGTAGAGGTGCCCGCCGCGCGGCAGCTGTAACAGCAGGAGAATAGCCGCCACCACATCTTCCTGATGGACCAGATTGACGCCGTGGCTGCCATTCGGCACGTCGAGACGTCCGGTCAGAAAACGCCCCGGATGACGCTCCGCACCCACCAGCCCGGCCAGCCGAATGATATCCACTTCGGTATTCGGCAGCGCATGCAGCCACTGCTCCAGCTCAGCAATGCTCTGCGCTGTCGCGGTTTCAGGCTGTAGCGCGCTGCTCTCCTTAACGGTGCCCTGCGTCCGTCCGTATACCGACGTCGTGCTGGTAAACACGATGCGGCGAACCCCATAGGCCAACGCGCTGTTGACGATCGCCTGCACCGCATCCAGATAGTGCGCGCCCTCCTGGGATACCCTGCTTGGCGGCAGCGTGACAATCAGCGCATCCGTTTTCAGCAGCGCGTCCAAAGCATGGGCGTCACACTCCGGCTGCGGCGTCAGACGTAGGCGGTAACACTCAATCCCGACGTTGCGCGCCGCCTCTACGCCGTCATCTGTCGTTTTGCTTCCAGCGACCTGATACCCTCGGCCCATCAACGCCAATGCCAGCGGCATGCCCAGCCAACCTAATCCGATAATCGACACTTTTTTCATTTTTCGCTCCTACCGTCACCGGCTTGGTTTCTCACCCACTATCCACGCTCAATTAACCATAGCAACAACAAATGCCCGCAGAGAGGTAAAAAACGGTTGCATAACTGACACAACTTGGTTTAGGTTAAGTCCCAGACGAAAATAAAATCATCAACGTTAGTGGAAAATATTATGTTAAGCGCTCTGTTCAACCACCATCATCACCATCATCCTGACTAGTCTTTCAGGCGATTGGTGCTGGAAGACATCTAGATCTTCCAGTGGCGCAGAATGCTAAAGAGAGCCCTCGGAAGATCATCTTCCGAGGGTTTTTTTATGGTCCCCCGTTTTTAAAAGAAGCCTGCATCAACAGGCACATCAGACAGGAAAATTGAGGTTTATATGCTGGATAAAACACGTTTACGGATTGCGATGCAGAAATCAGGCCGTTTGAGCGACGAATCTCGCGAGTTACTGGCCCGCTGCGGTATTAAAATCAATTTACAGCAGCAGCGTCTTATCGCTTTCGCTGAGAACATGCCCATCGATATCCTGCGCGTTCGCGATGACGATATCCCAGGGCTGGTCATGGACGGCGTCGTCGATCTGGGCATCATCGGCGAAAACGTGCTGGAGGAAGAATTACTCGACCGTCGCGCTCAGGGCGAAGACCCGCGTTACTTTACGCTGCGCCGTCTGGATTTCGGCGGTTGCCGCTTGTCGCTGGCGATGCCGCTGGATGAGGAGTATACCGGTCCTCAATGCCTGCAAAACAAACGCATCGCCACGTCTTACCCTCACCTCCTGAAGCAGTACCTCGATAAGCAAAACATCAATTTCAAATCCTGCCTGCTGAACGGCTCGGTTGAAGTCGCTCCTCGCGCGGGTCTGGCCGACGCCATCTGCGATCTGGTGTCCACCGGTGCGACGCTGGAAGCCAATGGACTGCGCGAAGTTGAAGTCATCTACCGTTCTAAAGCCTGCCTGATTCAGCGCGATGGCGAAATGCCGGCGGAGAAACAGCAGCTGATCGACAAACTGCTGACGCGTATGCAAGGCGTGATTCAGGCTCGCGAATCCAAATACATCATGCTGCACGCGCCCAGCGAACGTCTGGACGAAATCATCTCGCTGCTGCCGGGCGCCGAACGTCCGACTATTTTGCCGCTGGCCGGAGAGAAAAGCCGCGTCGCCATGCACATGGTGAGCAGCGAAACCCTGTTCTGGGAAACGATGGAAAAACTGAAAGCGCTGGGCGCCAGCTCTATTCTGGTGCTGCCGATTGAGAAGATGATGGAGTAATCACCATGTCGAACAGCTTCGAAACACTGATTGATTGGCAGGCCTGTTCAGAAGAAGAGCGGCAACAGCTGCTGACCCGTCCGGCGATTTCCGCGTCTGATCGCATTACCACGATCGTCAGCGACATTCTGGATCGCGTTAAAGACGAGGGCGACAGCGCCCTGCGTGACTTCAGCGCCAAATTCGACAAAGTGCAGGTGAACAACCTGCGCATCAGTCAGCAGGACGTCGACGCCGCGGCCGACCGTCTGGGCGATGACATCAAGCAGGCGATGGCGATTGCCGTACGTAATATCAAAACGTTCCACGAGGCGCAGCAACTGCCGCCGGTGGACGTTGAAACCCAGCCGGGCGTTCGCTGCCAGCAGTTGACCCGCCCTATCGCCAACGTCGGGCTGTATATTCCGGGCGGTTCTGCGCCCCTGCTCTCGACGGTACTGATGCTGGCGACGCCCGCAACGCTGGCAGGCTGCAACCGCGTCATTCTGTGCTCGCCGCCGCCGATTGCGGATGAAATTCTGTATGCGGCGCAACTGTGCGGCGTGCAGGAAGTCTTCCAGTTGGGCGGCGCGCAGGCGGTAGCAGCTATGGCGTTCGGCACCGAAAGTATTCCCAAGATGGACAAGATTTTCGGCCCCGGCAACGCCTACGTGACCGAAGCCAAACGTCAGGTGAGTCAGCGACTGGATGGCGCGGCGATCGATATGCCCGCCGGGCCTTCCGAAGTGCTGGTGATTGCCGACAGCGGCGCAACGCCGGACTTTATCGCTTCCGACCTGCTCTCTCAGGCCGAGCACGGCCCGGACTCGCAGGTGATTCTGCTGACGCCGGATCGCGAGGTGGCTCAGGCCGTCACCGTGGCGGTTGAAAAGCAGCTCAGTCAGCTTCCACGCCGCGAAATCGCCGCACAGGCGCTGGCCAGCAGCCGCGTGATCATCACCCGCGACCTGGCTCAGTGCGTTGAGATCAGCAACCAGTATGGTCCGGAGCACTTGATCATCCAGACCCGCAATGCCCGCGATCTGGTTGACGACGTCATCAGCGCCGGTTCGGTCTTCCTCGGCGACTGGTCGCCGGAGTCCGCAGGCGATTATGCCTCCGGCACCAACCATGTGCTGCCGACCTATGGCTATACCGCTACCTATTCCAGTCTGGGACTGGCGGATTTCCAGAAACGGATGACCGTTCAGCAATTAACGCCACAGGGCCTGCTTGCGCTGGCACCCGCGATTGAAGTGATGGCGCAGGCAGAACAGCTGACCGCCCACAAAAACGCCGTCTCCCTGCGCGTCGCTGCCCTGAAGGAGCAAGCATGAGCATAGAAAATCTGGCACGCGAAAACGTCCGCCAGCTGACGCCCTACCTTTCCGCCCGTCGTCTGGGGGGCAGCGGTGATGTCTGGCTGAACGCCAATGAGTTTCCTCAGGAGCCGGAGTACCAGCTCACGTTACCGACGCTGAACCGCTATCCGGAATGTCAGCCGAAGCGGGTGATCGAGCGCTACGCGGCTTATGCAGGCGTCAAGCCAGAGCAGGTGCTGGCCAGCCGCGGCGCAGATGAAGGTATCGAACTGCTCATTCGCGCTTTCTGCGAACCCGGCAAAGATGCCATTCTGTTCTGCCCGCCGACTTATGGCATGTACGCCGTCAGCGCCGAAACGTTTGGCGTCGAACGCCGTGTAGCGCAGAGCACCGCGGACTGGCAGCTGGATATGGGCTCGATTGAACGTCAGCTAGACAACGTCAAAGTGATCTACGTCTGCAGCCCGAACAATCCGACGGGCAATCTGGTGAACCCGGAAGATCTGCGCCGTCTGCTGGAACTGGCCCAGGACAAGGCGTTGGTGGTTATCGACGAGGCCTACATCGAGTTCTGCCCGCAGGCTTCCACTGCAAGCTGGCTGGCGGACTATCCTCACCTGGTGATCCTGCGTACGCTGTCTAAAGCCTTCGCGCTGGCGGGGTTGCGCTGCGGCTTTACGCTCGCAAACGAAGACGTGATTCAGCTGCTGTTAAAAGTGATTGCCCCTTACCCGCTCTCTCTGCCGGTGGCGGACATCGCCGCACAGGCGCTGAGCGAGACCGGTGTCGCGAAGATGAAAGCCAACGTCGCCGAGATACTGGACAATCGTCGCTGGCTGGCCGATGCGTTGCAGCCTCTGGACTGCGTAGAGACAGTCTTCCCCAGCGAAAGCAACTACCTGCTGGTGAAGTTCGACCCGACGACCCAGGTATTTAAATCTCTGTGGGATCAAGGCATTATTCTGCGCGACCAAAATAAACAGCCTGGGCTGGCCGGCTGCCTGCGTATTACCGTCGGCACCCGCTATGAATGTGAACGCGTCATCGCCGCCCTGAAGGCGCTTTCCGGCATCACCGCTTAATCTTGAGGAACGATTGTGGGATTGAAATACCTTTTTATCGACCGTGACGGCACGCTGATCGCCGAGCCCCCTGAGGATTATCAGGTTGACCGGCTGGACAAACTGGCGCTGGAGCCGAATGTCATTCCTTCGCTGCTGGCGCTGCAAAAGGCTGGCTTTAAACTGGTGATGATTACGAATCAGGATGGACTCGGCACCGCCAGCTTCCCGCAGGAAGACTTCGATCCGCCGCATAACCTGATGATGCAGATTTTCACTTCTCAGGGGATTGCCTTCGAACGCGTGCTGATCTGCCCCCACCTGCCGTCTGACAACTGCGACTGCCGCAAACCGAAAACCGCGCTGGTAGACGCATTCCTGAAAGACAACGTGATGGACAGCGGCAACAGCTATGTTATCGGCGATCGGGAAACGGATATCGAACTAGCGAAAAACATGGGGATCACCGGTCTGCGCTACCAGCGAGACGGGCTGAACTGGGCTGATATCGTCACCCAGCTGACCCGCCGAGACCGTCACGCACACGTCCGCCGCGTGACGCGCGAAACGGCCATCGAGGTTAACGTCTGGCTCGACCGTGAGGGTGAAAGCAAGATTAGCACCGGCGTGGGTTTCTTTGACCATATGCTCGACCAGATCGCCACCCACGGCGGTTTCCGTATGCAGGTTGAAGTCAAAGGCGATCTGTACATCGACGACCATCACACGGTAGAAGACACCGCGCTGGCGTTGGGTGAAGCGTTGAATAAGGCGCTGGGCGACAAACGCGGCATCGGCCGCTTCGGCTTTGTGCTGCCGATGGACGAATGTCTGGCCCGCTGCGCGCTGGATATCTCCGGCCGTCCTCACCTGGAATACAAAGCGGAATTCAACTATCAGCGCGTGGGCGATCTGAGCACAGAAATGGTCGAACACTTCTTCCGTTCGCTCTCTTACGCCATGGCCTGCACATTGCACCTCAAAACCAAAGGCCGTAACGACCACCACCGCGTCGAGAGCTTGTTCAAAGCCTTTGGCCGCGCGCTGCGTCAGGCTATCCGGGTTGAAGGCGACACGTTGCCGAGTTCGAAAGGAGTACTGTGATGGACGTGGTGATTCTTGATACCGGCTGCGCCAATCTGTCATCCGTCGCCTATGCGGTAAAACGTCTGGGCTACGACCCGGTCATCAGCCGCGAGTCGGACGTGGTGCTGCACGCCGATAAACTGTTTCTGCCAGGCGTCGGCACGGCGCAGGCCGCGATGGATCAGCTCAAAGAGCGCAATCTGATCGACCTGATTAAAGCCTGCACCCAGCCCGTCTTAGGTATCTGTTTGGGGATGCAGCTGCTGGGCAGCGCCAGCGATGAGAGCGGCGGTATCGATACCCTGGGCATCGTCGACGCGCCCGTGCTGAAAATGGAAGACCAGGGGCTGCCTTTGCCTCACATGGGCTGGAATCAGCTGACGCCGCAGGCCGGTCACCGTCTGTTCCGCGACATTCCCGAAGACGCTTATTTCTACTTCGTGCATAGCTACGCCATGCCGGTCTGTTCCGATACCATCGCTCAGGCTCAGTACGGCGATGCCTTTACGGCCGCCGTGCAAAAAGAGAACTTCTACGGCGTACAGTTCCACCCGGAACGTTCCGGCGCCGCCGGCGCGCAGTTGTTGAAAAACTTTCTGGAGATGTAAACGGTCATGATTATTCCCGCTTTAGATTTGATCGACGGGCAGGTTGTCCGTTTACATCAGGGCGACTACGGACAGCAGCGTCAGTACGGCAGCGATCCGCTTCCTCGCCTGCAGGATTATCAGCAGCAAGGCGCGCAGGTGCTGCATCTGGTTGATTTAACCGGGGCGAAAGATCCGGCCGCTCGTCAGATTCCCCTGCTGAAAACGCTATTGGCTGGCGTCTCCGTACCGGTACAGGTCGGTGGCGGCATCCGCACACAGCAGGACGTTGAAGCGCTGCTGGAAGCGGGCGCTCGGCGCGTCGTTATTGGCTCCACCGCCGTTAAAGAGCCGGAGTTAGTGCAGTCGTGGTTCACTCGCTACGGCGCAGAAGCGCTAGTCTTGGCGCTGGACGTGCGTATCGACGCCGACGGCGTCAAAAATGTGGCGATCAGCGGCTGGCAGGAAAATTCCGGGATCACGCTGGAGCAGACCGTCGAACGCTATCTGCCGTTCGGTCTGCGTCATGTGCTGTGCACCGATATTTCCCGCGACGGTACGCTGCAGGGGTCTAACGTCGATCTTTATCGAGAAATCTGCCGACAATACCCCCAGGTGGCGTTTCAGGCTTCCGGCGGTATCGGCTCTCTCGCGGATATCGACTCGTTGCGCGGCAGCGGCGTGCAAGGCGTGATCGTGGGTCGCGCCCTGCTGGAAGGAAAATTTAACGTAGCGGAGGCAATCGCATGCTGGCAAAACGGATAATTCCCTGTCTCGACGTGCGCGACGGACAGGTGGTCAAAGGCGTTCAATTCCGCAACCATGAAATTATCGGCGATATCGTTCCTCTCGCTCAGCGCTATGCGCAAGAAGGCGCGGATGAACTGGTTTTCTACGATATTACGGCGTCTTCCGACGGACGCGTTGTGGATAAAAGCTGGGTTTCTCGCGTGGCGGAAGTGATCGACATCCCCTTCTGTGTCGCAGGTGGTATTAAAAGTCTGGAAGAAGCCGCACAGATTCTGTCGTTCGGCGCAGACAAGATTTCCATCAACTCGCCAGCACTGGCCGACCCGACGTTGATTTCCCGGTTGGCCGACCGCTTCGGGGTTCAATGCATCGTGGTCGGGATTGATACCTGGCATGATGCCGACACCGGGCGTTATCATGTTAACCAGTACACCGGCGACGAGCATCGTACCCGCGTCACTCAGTGGGAAACGCTGGACTGGGTTCAGGAAGTCCAAAAGCTCGGCGCAGGTGAAATCGTATTGAATATGATGAACCAGGACGGCGTCCGCAATGGCTACGACCTGGAACAGCTGCGGCTGGTTCGAGACGTTTGTCAGGTGCCGTTGATCGCTTCCGGCGGCGCCGGTACGCGCGAACATTTTCTGGAAGCGTTTCAGAATGCGCGCGTTGATGGCGCGCTGGCGGCGTCGGTCTTTCATAAACAAATCATTAATATTGGCGAACTGAAACAGTTCCTCAAGCAACAAGGCGTGGAGATCCGGGTGTGTTAACCGAACAACAAAGAAGCCAGTTAGACTGGGAAAAAACCAACGGCATGCTGCCAGCCATCGTACAACATGCCGTTTCCGGCGAAGTGCTGATGCTGGGTTATATGAATCCGGAAGCGCTGCAGGCGACGGAAGAAACGGGAAAAGTCACCTTTTTCTCTCGCACTAAAGACCGGCTGTGGACCAAAGGCGAAACGTCGGGCAACGTCCTGAACGTAGTCTCCATCACGCCGGACTGCGATAACGATACGCTGCTGGTTCTGGCCAATCCTGTCGGCCCCACCTGTCATACTGGAACAAGCAGCTGTTTCTCACCGGCAGCCAGCCAGTGGCAGTTCCTGTTTGAGCTGGAGCAGCTGTTAGCCAGCCGCAAAACTGCCGACCCAGAGAGCTCATACACCGCACGGCTCTATGCCAGCGGTACTAAGCGCATCGCACAAAAAGTCGGTGAAGAAGGGTTAGAGACGGCGCTGGCGGCAACCGTGCATGATAGAGAAGAGCTGACCAATGAAGCGTCCGATCTGATGTACCACCTGCTGGTGCTGCTTCAGGATCAGGATTTGGATCTGGCGACTATTATCGGCCGTCTGCAAGAACGTCATACCAAGTAACTGTCCTATGCAAGGGTCACTCCAAGGTTAGCTGGGGTGACCATTACCTTGAGATTCGTGCATACATTTCCGGGGACCATCGCAGTGGGGATATGCGCTTCGTACAGTCTGATGATCACCCAATTCTACTTTGAACCCAACAGCCTCAATGGTGTGACCTGATAGTCATTCCGCGCTGATGGCGGCTATTCTGCAAGTCTTTGACATGAGCGCCATACTACATACCCTGCCTTCGTCATAAATAAAGAGCTATTCTTCACATTATCTGTCTCCCGGGTTGACCTCAAAACATGGCATAACGCCCAGCCACCCTTTTCAGCGTCACGCGACGAAGGTTTATTCACCACGATATCTTATTTTTGCTTCGTTGTTTGCCAATGACGCGTGTAGGTAAATACGTCACATAGAGATCCGTCTGCCTAATTCTCTCGGAAACCATTCATCAACCGCGATGATCGATAGCGTTCATTCATCGTGCTCATCGCCCTTCCGCGGCTCATGAAAAGTCAAAATACCATCGCGCTCAATCATGCAAATTATCGGCAACAGGGCGTTCTGTGTTCTGTGTCTGTGTCTGTGTCTGTGTTCAATATAGTGCGCGCCTTGGAGAGATTATCTCTGTCGGCATGATGTCGTCCTGTTAAGGCGCATGCTTCATCGCGCAGGACGCTCACAGTAGGGATAGGCACAAGCAAAAGGGGCAAATCACAAATAGAAAAAAGGCGCCCTTTGACAGGCGCCTTTTAAAATTTCTTACTTGGCAGTCTATGCACGTAATACCGCGCAAGATGGCATTTATCTATTGCTGTCGATCAGCCGTAGATATTTGCACGATCGCGCAGTTCCTTGCCAGGTTTGAAATGCGGAACGTATTTACCTTCAAGTTCCACTTTCTCACCCGTCTTAGGGTTACGTCCGACACGCGGTGCACGGTAGTGAAGTGAGAAACTGCCGAACCCACGGATCTCAATACGATCGCCTTCTGCCAGCGTACTCGCCATCTGCTCGAGCATCTCTTTCACTGCATCCTCGACCAACTTGGCCGGGATATGAGATTGCTGTCCAGCAAGTCTTTCAATAAGCTCAGACTTGGTCATAGTTCCTCCAAGTATATGGTCAGTTAATACCATAATAACTTACTACCGTTTGAGACCGGACGGCATCTACTGCCGCCCGGTCCACCGTGATTATTCGCCTTTAGCTGCTTTGAAAGCTTCAGCCATTGCATTGGAGAAGTTGCTTTCGTCCTGTTTGTTGTTAACAGTCGCGATTGCATCTTTCTCGTCAGCTTCGTCTTTAGCACGAACAGACAGGCTAACTACGCGGTTCTTACGGTCAACACCGGTGTACTTCGCTTCGACGGAATCGCCAACGCTCAGAACCAGAGTTGCGTCTTCAACGCGGTCACGCGCGGCTTCAGAAGCACGCAGGTAACCTTCAACGCCATCAGCTAATTCAACTGTAGCACCTTTAGCGTCAACGGCAGTAACTTTACCCGTAACAATCGCACCTTTCTTGTTCATAGACAGGTAGTTGTTGAACGGATCTTCAGCCAGCTGTTTAACGCCCAGGGAGATGCGCTCACGCTCTGCATCAACCTGCAGGACAACGGCAGCGATTTCGTCGCCTTTCTTGTACTCGCGAACAGCTTCTTCGCCAGCTACGTTCCAGGAGATGTCGGACAGGTGAACCAGACCGTCAATGCCGCCATCCAGACCGATGAAGATACCGAAGTCAGTGATAGACTTGATCTTACCTTCTACGCGGTCACCCTTGTTGTGGGTTTCAGCGAACTGCTGCCACGGGTTGGATTTGCACTGTTTCAGGCCCAGGGAGATACGACGACGTTCTTCGTCGATGTCCAGAACCATAACTTCAACCACGTCGCCCACGTTAACCACTTTGGACGGATGGATGTTTTTGTTGGTCCAATCCATTTCGGAAACGTGAACCAGACCTTCAACGCCTTCTTCGATTTCTACGAAGCAGCCGTAGTCAGTCAGGTTGGTTACGCGACCGGTCAGACGAGTGCTTTCCGGGTAACGTTTAGCGATAGCAACCCAAGGATCTTCGCCCAGCTGTTTCAGACCCAGAGATACACGGGTACGTTCGCGGTCGAATTTCAGCACCTTAACATTGATTTCATCGCCCACGTTGACGATTTCGCTCGGATGCTTAACGCGTTTCCAAGCCATGTCAGTGATGTGCAGCAGGCCGTCAACGCCGCCCAGATCAACGAATGCACCGTAGTCAGTGAGGTTCTTAACGATACCTTTAACTTCCATGCCTTCCTGCAGGTTTTCCAGCAGCTGATCGCGCTCTGCGCTGTTTTCGGATTCGATAACTGCACGGCGGGAAACCACAACGTTGTTACGTTTCTGGTCCAGCTTGATCACTTTGAACTCAAGCTCTTTGCCTTCCAGGTGCAGCGTGTCGCGTACCGGACGAACGTCTACCAGGGAGCCCGGCAGGAACGCACGAATACCGTTCAGCTCAACGGTGAAACCGCCTTTAACTTTACCGTTGATAACACCGGTAACAGTCGCAGCTTCTTCGTAAGCTTTTTCCAGCATCAGCCATGCTTCGTGACGCTTAGCTTTCTCACGGGACAGCAGAGTTTCGCCGAAGCCGTCTTCGACAGCGTCCAGTGCAACGTCAACTTCATCGCCAACCTGAATTTCAATTTCGCCCTGCGCGTTCTTGAACTGCTCAGCCGGAATGGCGGACTCAGATTTCAGACCGGCGTCAACCAGTACGACATCTTTGTCGATAGCAACAACAACACCGCGAACGATGGAACCCGGACGGGTTTCGATTTCTTTCAGGGATTCTTCAAAGAGTTGAGCAAAAGATTCAGTCATGTTGATAATCTTAGGGTTTCTTAATTTAACGTCCATCTGGCATCCTGCTCGATGGGGCTGTTTCACATACCTCGCTACGCATCCTTACAGCGAGGTGGGATTATTTATTGGTTGGCCGGACCCAGCTTCTGACTTACATAGGCCAGCGCCCTTTCAACCACTTCATCTAGCGACATCTCGGTCGAGTCCAGCACCAGAGCTTCCGGCGCCGGCACCAACGGTGCGACGGCTCGATTACGATCGCGATCGTCGCGTTCTTTAATCTCGGATAAAAGACGTTCAAAGTTAACACTAAAGCCCTTCGCCTGCAACTGCAGCATGCGGCGCTGCGCACGCTCTTCCGCGCTGGCGTCGAGGAAAATCTTTACAGCCGCATCGGGAAAGACGACGGTTCCCATATCCCGACCATCGGCTATGAGCCCAGGCGCCTCGCGAAAAGCGCGCTGACGCCGCAATAGCGCTTCGCGAACGCGGGGAAATGCTGCGGTCTGCGACGCCGTATTACCCACTTCTTCGGTGCGGATTTCCAGACTGACGTCTTCACCTTCCAACACCACTTTTAACTGCCCGTCTTCGGGGACGAAACGGACATCAAGGTGCGTCGCCAGCGGCACCAGCGCTTCTTCAGAGTGGATATCTACCTGGTGGTGCAGCGCCGCCAGCGCCAGTACGCGATAGATAGCACCGGAATCCAACAGGTTCCAATGCAACGCTTCCGCTAATGCTTTGCATAGCGTGCCTTTGCCCGCGCCACTTGGCCCGTCAACCGTAATTACCGGTGCAGTCACCGCCATGTTCTTCTCCTTCACACAGGGAAAATCTTCGTGCCATTGTAGACAATAAAGTCAGCCATTATACGCCGACATAGCGATAAACATTAAATAAAAGACTTATACCTAGTGAATATCCGGCGAATTCTTATACGAATAGCGGATAAAACTATTCAGGGAGGCGTGATCCCCCCTGAAATAACAGGAGTTAAGCAAACTGACTCAGTCGTGCCAATTGCTCGAAATAGTCGGGGAAGGTTTTCGCCGTGCATTTGGGGTCGAGGATCGTCACAGGCGTATCAGAGAGTGCCAACAACGAGAAACACATCGCCATACGGTGGTCGTTATAGGTGCCGATTTCGGCTGACGTCAACTGCTTCGGCGGGGTGATGCGGATGTAATCATGCCCTTCTTCCACTTCTGCGCCGGCTTTGCGCAGCTCGGTCGCCATCGCCGCCAGACGATCGGTTTCTTTGACGCGCCAATTGTAAATATTGCGCAGCGTAGTCGTGCCGCCTTCCGCGAACATCGCCGCAGTCGCGATAGTCATCGCCGCGTCGGGAATGTGATTCATGTCCATATCAATGGCGTGCAAGGCGTTGCGCTCGCATTCGATATAATCATCGCCCCAACGAATAATCGCGCCCATTTTTTCCAGCACATCCGCAAAACGCACATCGCCCTGAACGCTGTTACGCCCCACGCCGGTCACCCGCACGACGCCGCCCCGAATGGCGCCGGCGGCCAGGAAATAAGACGCGGAAGACGCATCCCCTTCCACCAAATAATCGCCCGGCGAGCGATAACGCTGCTGACCCGCGATCTGGAACGTTTGATAATCGTTGTTTTCAACGGTGATACCGAACGTTTCCATCATATGCAACGTAATGTCGATGTACGGTTTGGAAACCAAATCACCCTTGATGCTGATGCGCGTATCCTGAGGCGCCAGCGGGGACATCATCAGTAACGCCGTCAGGAACTGGCTCGATACGCTGCCGTCTACTGTAATATCGTCACCCTGGAAACCCCCGTGCAACCGCAGCGGCGGGTAGTTTTCCTGCTCCAGATAGTCGATACGCGCCCCGCCCTGACGCAGAGAGTCCACCAGGTGACCAATGGGGCGTTCTTTCATACGCGGTTCACCCGTCAGGATGACATCCCCTTCCGTCAAGCACAGCGCGGCGGCCAGAGGACGCATTGCTGTTCCGGCATTGCCAAGGAACAATTCAAGCGGCTCGCTGACGTGAAACGGACGGCCAAGCCCCACGATATCGCACTGGGTACGGTCGGCAGACAATTGATAGCTGACGCCCAGCGCTTTGAGCGCGTTCAACATGTGCCGCACATCGTCGCTATCCAGTAAATTGGTTAAACGCGTCGTGCCTTCTGCCAGCGCCGCCAGCAGCAGCGCACGATTAGAGACGCTTTTCGAGCCAGGAAGATTGATCGTGCCATTAACACGTTTTACGGGTTGTAGGGTCAGGGATTCCTGCATGTGAATTGTTGTCTCCAAAATATTGATACAAAAAACCCGGTATCAGACCGGGGTTTTTAAAGAGAGCGACCACGGCCGCATGATACGGCAATCAGCCGTGGCGACGTTCGAAGTCAGCCATAAACTCGGTCAATGTCTTCACGCCTTCCAGGGGCATCGCATTATAGATGGATGCACGCATACCGCCAACGGCCCGGTGGCCTTTCAGCGCATGCAGGCCGGCCTGCTGCGCTTCTTGCAGAAATACGCTATCCAACGCAGGGTCTGCCAGCAGGAATGGCACATTCATTCGTGAGCGGTTAGATAACGCAACGTCGTTACTATAAAAATCGCCGCGGTCGATGGCGGAATACAGCAGGTCGGCTTTGGCCTGATTCCGTTTTTCCATTTCAACCAAACCGCCCTGCGCTTTTAGCCATTTGAACACCAAACCAGAGAGGTACCATGCAAAGGTCGGCGGCGTATTGTACATGGATCCATTGTCGGCCAGAATTTTGTAATCCAGCATAGACGGCAATTCCCGGCGGGATTTACCCAGCAAATCATCACGGACAATCACCAGCGTCAAACCCGCAGGCCCGATATTTTTCTGTGCGCCGGCGTAGATCACACCGTAACGGGTAACGTCGATAGCGCGGGACAAAATGCTTGAGGAGTAGTCGGCCACGACCACTTTGTCGCCGAAATCAGGCTGCTCTTCGATAGCCATGCCGTCGATAGTTTCATTCGGGCAGTAATGGACGAATGCGGCGTCGTCCGACAGCGCCCACTCGTTCATAGGCTTCACCGCACGCTGGCCGTCGACACGCGTTTTCACGTCGACGACGTTGGGCGTGCCATATTTTTGTGCTTCATTAATGGCGCTGTGGGCCCAATAGCCGCCGTCGATATAGTCAGCCTTGGTATTGTCGCCTAGCAGGTTCATCGGAACCGCCGCGAACTGCGCTCGCGCACCGCCGTGGCAGAAAAGAACTTTATAGTTGGAGGGGATATTGAGGAGGTCGCGCAGATCCTGTTCAGACTCGGTAGCGACCTGGATAAATTCTTTGCTGCGATGGCTGATTTCCATCACCGACGTGCCCAGACCCTGCCAGTTACACAATTCCTGTTGCGCTTGACGCATTACATCGGCCGGCAGCATCGCCGGACCGGCGCTAAAATTAAAAACCTGAGTCATTTCCCCTCACCACACTCTGTCTAAATGATAAAAATGGCGACCTGAGTCGTCGCTGGTTTTGCTTGGTTATTGGTTTTATCACTCGTTATTCGCGCCTGCAACGCTTATTCACCCCGGTTGCCGAAAACGTTGCCAACCGAGCGCCGACGCCGTCCCTC
Source organism: Lonsdalea britannica (assembly GCF_003515985.1). Classification (GTDB taxonomy): domain Bacteria; phylum Pseudomonadota; class Gammaproteobacteria; order Enterobacterales; family Enterobacteriaceae; genus Lonsdalea; species Lonsdalea britannica. The sequence continues at coordinate 3,337,485 of NZ_CP023009.1, forward strand.
TAGCTGTTGCTCGCCTGTTACAGAGAATAAATAGAGTCGGCGCATAAAAGTCCGTATCATGCCTTTTTTGCAAAAAAACAACCGAGTGAGCAACATGACCCAAACGTTTATCCCAGGCAAAGACGCCGCCCTGGAAGACTCCATCGCCCGTTTTCAACAGCAGCTCCAAGACCTGGGGTTCAACATCGAAGAAGCCTCATGGCTGAATCCGGTGCCTAACGTCTGGTCCGTCCACATCCGCGACCGTGATTGCGCGTTGTGTTTCACCAACGGTAAAGGCGCGACGAAAAAAGCGGCCTTGGCTTCCGCGCTCGGCGAATATTTCGAGCGCCTGTCCACCAACTACTTCTTTGCCGATTTCTATTTAGGCCAAAACATCGCTAACGGCGATTTCGTCCACTATCCGGACGAAAAATGGTTCGCCCTGCCCGAGGATGACACGCTGCCCGAAGGTATCCTCGATGAGCGTCTGCACGCTTTCTACGATCCCGAACAGGAATTGACCGCGAGCGACCTGATCGATTTGCAATCCGGCCATGCCGAGCGCGGTATCTGCGCGCTGCCGTTCACACGCCAGTCCGATCTCCAGACGGCCTATATCCCGGTCAACATTATCGGCAACCTGTATGTCTCTAACGGAATGTCCGCAGGCAACAGCGCGAATGAAGCACGCGTGCAGGGACTGTCCGAAGTGTTCGAACGCTACGTGAAAAACAGAATCATCGCGGAAGCCATCAGCCTGCCGAAAATTCCGGCGGATGTACTGTCCCGCTATCCGGGCGTCGTCGAATCCATCGCCACGCTCGAGCAGGAAGGCTTTCCGATTTTCGCCTTTGACGCTTCGCTGGGCGGGAAATATCCGGTGATCTGCGTGGTGTTGTTTAATCCGGCCAACGGCACATGCTTCGCCTCCTTCGGCGCACACCCTGATTTCGGCGTCGCGCTGGAGCGCACGGTTACAGAACTCCTGCAGGGACGCGGCCTGAAAGATCTGGATGTTTTCACTCCGCCGACTTTCGATAATGAAGAAGTCGCCGAGCATACTAATCTGGAGACACATTTTATCGACTCCAGCGGTCTGATCTCCTGGGATCTCTTCAAAGACGAGTCAGACTACACCTTTAGCGATTGGGACTTTAGCGGTACGACCGAGCAGGAGTTCGCGACGTTGATGGAGATCTTCCGCGCGGAAGATAAAGAAGTGTATATCGCCGATTACGAACATCTCTCTGTGTACGCTTGCCGTATTCTGGTGCCGGGGATGTCTGACATTTACCCCGCCGAAGATCTGCTGCTGGCAAACAACAGCATGGGCGCGCACCTGCGCGAAACGTTGCTGGCGTTACCGGACAGCCAATTTGAGCAGGAAGACTATCTGGCGCTGCTACAGCAGTTAGACGATGAAGGACTGGATGACTTTACCCGCGTGCGCGAACTGCTGGGTATTGCGACTGGCAAAGATAATGGTTGGTTCACGCTGCGTGTCGGGGAACTCAAATCCATGCTGGCGCTGGCGGGCGGCGATCTGGAACAGGCGCTGAGCTGGGTTGAGTGGTCGCAGGACTTCAACCAGTCAGTCTTCAGTCCTGAGCACAGCAACTACTATCGTTGCCTACAAACCTTGCTGGAACTGGCGCTGGAGCCTGAAAGAGAAGCTGCGCAATATTACGATGCGTTGGTCAAGATGTACGGCGGCGATACGGTTGAGCATGCCAGCGCAGCCATTGCCGGGGAATCCTGCTTCTATAAGCTTTTCTCCGTCGACGCTGCGCTGACCGCGTTGCCAGCACATCAGTCGCTATTGGCAGCTTATGAAAAGCTGCAGCAAGCCAAACGCAAGCACTGGCAGTCCTAACCCTCCTATCAATACGGCAGGCATATGCTTGCCGTACTTCACCATGATCCCATTTTTTATTAGTGGGATATATATTTACACTCCGATGGATTCCCATCGCTGCAACAATGCTTTACACTCCCCGCGGCTGTTCGCCCCCGGTTTCCATTTTTCGTCAGCCTCAATTATTCCAGATTAAATTCAGGGTTATTTTTACCTAACACCTTAATTTAATTATGGATATTATTTTTGATGTTACTACTTGGTTAAATTTCGACTAGTGGCGAAGAATTTAACCGCTATAATTATAAAATAAATGCTGTTTTTAATAAAAAAACCCTATTTCAACGCACCTCCTTAAACGATCTTTATATTTTTTAAAAAATATTTTTTCGTTAAAATTCATTCGGTTAACCTTGATTGCATGGTGTTTTGAGGGACTTGAGGCCTGTCAAGTACCCGCCATTATGATCCATGTCAAATTTCGCATTAATATGCTTTGTTAATATCACTGCGCTGATAAACTTTAAGAGAGAGTTAGTGTGAAAGCTGACAACCCCTTTACTCTGCTACTACCGGCAGCAATGGCAAAAGTTGCGGAAGATGCAGGTGTCTATAAAGCGACAAAAAAACCGCTGACTACATTTTCCCTCGCGATAAGTGCGGGAGTTTTCATCTCCATCGCATTTGTTTTCTACATCACTGCCACGACAGGGTCGGCCTCCATGCCTTTCGGCATGGCCAAACTGGTCGGCGGTATCTGCTTCTCTCTGGGGCTGATGCTGGTGGTGGTCTGCGGCGCAGACTTGTTTACGTCCACGGTGTTGATTCTTGTGGCTAAGGCCAGTGACCGCATTACCTGGCGTCAGTTAGGCTGCAACTGGGTGAACGTCTATTTTGGGAACCTGGTGGGAGCGCTGATCTTCGTTGCGCTGATTTGGTTCTCAGGCGAGCACATGGTCGCTAACGGCGCGTGGGGTTTGAATATCCTGCAAACCGCGAATCACAAGCTGGAGCATACGTTCACTGAGGCACTATGCCTCGGCATTCTGGCGAATCTAATGGTCTGTTTGGCCGTCTGGATGAGTTACTCCGGCCGTACCCTGCTCGACAAATGTCTGGTGATGGTTTTGCCGGTCGCCATGTTTGTCGCTAGCGGCTTCGAGCATAGCATTGCAAACATGTTCATGATTCCTATGGGAATTGTGATTAAAAACTTCGCTTCGGAAGAGTTCTGGCATGCCATTGGAATGGCGCCGAGCCAATTCGAACACCTGACCATCCACAATTTTATTGTCGATAACCTGATCCCGGTCACTATCGGCAACATCATTGGTGGCGGGTTGTTGGTAGGCTTAACTTATTGGGTTATTTATTTGCGCGGTGGAGACAAGCACTAGGGTGTTATCGGCCGCAACATCGGGTTTTAAAAATCCATATAAAAGGTAGGTGTAAAATGACCGATCTGAATGAAAAATTAGCCAACGCATGGCAAGGTTTTAGCAAAGGTGAATGGCAGAATGAAGTCAATGTTCGTGACTTCATCCAGAAAAACTACACGCCGTATGAAGGCGATGAGTCTTTCCTGGCGGGCGCTACTCCTGCGACTAGCGCGCTGTGGGATAAAGTTATGGAAGGTATCAAACAGGAAAACCGCACTCATGCGCCTGTTGATTTCGATACTGACCTTGCTGCCACCATCACCTCGCATGATGCCGGCTACATCGATAACAACCTCGAAAAAGTGGTTGGTCTTCAGACCGATGCTCCGCTGAAACGCGCGCTTATCCCCTTCGGCGGCATCAAGATGGTTGAAGGTTCTTGCAAAGCGTACAACCGCGAGCTGGATCCGGAACTGAAAAAAATCTTCACCGAATACCGCAAAACTCACAACCAGGGCGTGTTTGACGTTTATACCCCGGACATCCTGCGTTGCCGTAAATCCGGTGTTCTGACCGGTCTGCCGGATGCGTATGGCCGTGGCCGTATCATCGGTGACTACCGTCGCGTTGCGCTGTACGGTATCGACTACCTGATGAAAGAGAAATTCGCACAGTTCAGCTCTCTGCAGAGCAAACTGGAAAATGGCGAAGATCTCGAAGCCACTATCCGTCTGCGTGAAGAAATTGCTGAACAGCATCGCGCTCTGGGACAGATCAAAGAAATGGCAGCCAAATATGGTTGCGATATCTCTGCTCCGGCAACGACTGCTCAGGAAGCGGTACAGTGGACTTACTTCGGCTACCTGGCTGCCGTTAAGTCTCAGAACGGCGCCGCAATGTCCTTCGGTCGCGTATCCACCTTCCTGGATATCTTCATCGAACGCGATCTGAAAGCAGGCAAAATCACCGAACAGGACGCTCAGGAACTGATCGACCACCTGGTCATGAAACTGCGTATGGTTCGCTTCCTGCGTACCCCTGAATACGATGAGCTGTTCTCCGGCGACCCGATCTGGGCAACTGAATCTCTGGCCGGTATGGGCCTGGATGGTCGTACGCTGGTCACCAAAACCAGCTTCCGTTTCCTGAACACCCTGTACACCATGGGGCCGTCTCCGGAACCGAACATGACCATCCTGTGGTCTGAAAAACTGCCGTCAAACTTCAAAAAATACGCGGCTAAAGTCTCCATCGATACCTCTTCTCTGCAGTACGAGAATGATGATCTGATGCGCCCTGACTTCGACAATGATGACTACGCCATTGCCTGTTGCGTTAGCCCGATGGTTGTGGGCAAGCAGATGCAGTTCTTCGGCGCTCGTGCCAACCTGGCGAAAACCATGCTGTATGCAATCAACGGCGGCATGGACGAAAAAATGAAGATGCAGGTAGGCCCGAAATCTGCACCGATCCTGAGCGAAACCCTGAACTTCGACGAAGTCATGGAACGTATGGATCACTTCATGGACTGGCTGGCAAAACAGTACGTCACCGCGCTGAACATCATCCACTACATGCATGATAAGTACAGCTACGAAGCCTCTCTGATGGCGCTGCACGACCGTGATGTGTATCGCACCATGGCATGCGGCATCGCCGGTCTGTCTGTTGCAGCTGACTCCCTGTCCGCCATCAAATATGCCAAAGTTAAACCTGTCCGTGACGAAGACGGCCTGGCTATCGACTTTGACATCGAAGGCGAATACCCGCAGTTCGGTAACAACGACCCGCGCGTTGATGACCTGGCCTGTGACCTGGTTGAACGCTTCATGAAGAAAATTCAGAAGCTGAACACTTACCGCAATGCAGTACCGACTCAGTCTGTACTGACCATCACGTCCAACGTGGTATACGGTAAGAAAACCGGTAACACTCCGGATGGTCGTCGCGCTGGCGCGCCGTTCGGACCGGGTGCTAACCCGATGCACGGCCGTGACCAGAAAGGTGCTGTAGCCTCTCTGACCTCTGTCGCTAAACTGCCGTTTGCTTACGCGAAAGATGGTATTTCTTATACCTTCTCTATCGTGCCGAACGCACTGGGTAAAGACGACGATGTCCGTAAAGCCAACCTGGCTGGCCTGATGGATGGTTACTTCCACCACGAAGCATCTAACAGCGTAGAAGGTGGTCAGCACCTGAACGTGAACGTGATGAACCGTGAAATGTTGCTCGACGCAATGGAAAACCCGGAAAAATATCCGCAGTTGACCATCCGTGTTTCTGGTTACGCAGTACGCTTTAACTCGCTGACCAAAGAACAGCAGCAGGACGTCATCACGCGTACCTTCACGCAGTCCATCTGATTATCATGTCTGCCTGAAAAGGCGTAAAATAAAGGCTCCACTCTGTGGGGCCTTTTTTCACCGCTTCGCCGGAGTATTGAGAGCCTGTTTTGTCAGCCCGCCGTGACCGTTTAACGAGGGATGGCTGCCAAAACAGATTCGACGCAGCGTCATCCTGCTGTAAGTCATGCATGATGGCGTCATTCTGCGCCCCAGCTGGCCGCTATTGTTCGGCCCAACCCGGAGAAACCTCGCAATGTCAGTAATTGGTCGTATTCACTCTTTCGAATCCTGTGGAACCGTCGATGGTCCAGGCATTCGCTTCATCGTCTTCTTTCAGGGATGCTTGATGCGCTGCCTCTACTGCCACAACCGCGATACCTGGGATACCCACGGTGGCAAAGAGATTACGGTAGAAGAGCTGATGAAAGAGGTGGTCACCTATCGTCATTACATGAATGCATCCGGCGGCGGCGTCACAGCCTCCGGCGGAGAGGCCATTTTGCAGGCTGAATTCGTCCGCGATTGGTTTCGCGCTTGTCAGGAGCAAGGCATCAACACCTGTCTTGATACCAACGGATTCGTTCGCCGTTACGATCCGGTGATCGATGAACTGCTCGATGCCACCGATTTGGTGATGCTGGATTTAAAGCAGCTTGACGACACGATCCATCAGAACCTAGTGGGTGTTTCCAATCATCGCACGCTGGAATTTGCACGTTATCTCGCCAAACGTCAGCAAAGAACGTGGATTCGCTATGTGGTCGTCCCCGGCTGGTCTGACGACGATAAGTCAGCACATATGCTGGGTGAGTTCACCCAAGAGATGGGCAATATCGAGAAGATTGAACTCCTGCCCTACCATGAGCTGGGTAAACATAAATGGGTGGCTATGGGTGAGGAATACCAGTTGGATGGCGTGAAGCCCCCAAAAGCGGAGACCATGGACCGCGTGAAATCGATTCTTGAAAGCTACGGCCACCACGTCGTTTATTGACACTGACGGCGAGCCGGTCAATCTATGACCGGCTGATTGACTGATTCGTTAAGCCGCCGCCAGCGGATTGGGATGTTGGTGATTGGCTTTTTTAAGCAACATCACCAAATAACAAAAAGCGATGGCGCCGATCAGGACGAACAGTAATTTATCGGAATAGGATTGCATCAGCATCGCCGCCAAACTGGGTCCTGTCAGGCTACCTATCGTATAGCTCAGCAACAAAGCCTGATTCATCGCAACCAACTCTCCCGCCGCCACTTTCTCGCAGGCCCAGGACATAGCCACGGGATAGAGCGTAAATGCCGCGCAGCCCAGAATGAATAACGCCGGCACCATCGCATACCGACTGAAACCCAACATCATGATACAGCCGATGATCACCGCGAATACCAGCACTCTCAGCACCATCAGGCGACCATAGCGGTCCGCCATTTTGCCGACCGGCCATTGTCCAAAAATACCGGCGCTAATCAGCAATGCCATCCAATAACCGACCTGTGCGTCACTCATTCCCTGATGGGCCAGATAGAGCGGCATCAGACCATACATCGACCCCAAGATGATGCCGGAAATCACGCAGCCGTTAATGCCTAAACGGGCCGTACGGTAACGTAACATCTGCCAAACATTCACCTTGTGCGTCATTATTTGCGGCGGAGAAAGTCGGGCAAACAGCATCGGTAATACGCTGAGCACGACCAGTACGACCGCCCACGGCAAGACGCTGAAAACATCAGTATGAACCATGCTAAGAAGCAGTTGACCGACGACGCTCCCCAGATAGTACGCCATCATGTACGCCGCCAGCAGTTGCCCCCGGTTAGTCGCATGGCCGCTGCACAACAAAGCGCTCTCAACCACGACCCATATCAATGCGCAGCCAACGCCCGCAATGAAGCGCCACAGCAGCCAGCTCCAAAAATCAACCGACAACGCCAAGGCTGCGGTGGCGATAGCCAGCAGGATCGCGGCGAAGTAATAAGAGCGGTTAAATCCAAACCGATGGATCAAGGCCCCGGCCAACAACGTTCCAATTAGGTTGCCACTGAAGTAAGAGGACCCCACCAGCCCGACTTGCCATACAGAGAGCTGTTGAGCATTCAACCAAAGGGGGACAAGCGTATTGAGCACAGCAATGCAGACCGTTAGCAGCAGTAAACCGCTAAGCAGCAAAATGACCGGGCGCGTATAGGTGAACATGGGTCGATGACCATGAGAGAAGATATTTTGCGCGCATCATGCCACCAGCAAAGTTAAAGTCAATCCGTGTTGAGAGAGTAACCGCACGATTTGTTCATGGCCTGACACCGCGGCGCCCTGCAGCGTCTTATCGAGCCCGAGTTTGCAGCAGCTTTTACGATAATAGTCTTTTCTTATGATCGCTTGATCTCGCATTCATCTCTGCCAGATTCCGGGGAAGAACGCCCTGATTTTTACCTTAAAAGGCGACAGTCCAGGCATAAAAAAAGCGCCCCTGAGGGCGCTTTTTCAGCAAAGGTGATTTAACCGATGAATTCCAGACCGTTCATATACGGACGCAGCACTTCCGGCACTTCGATGCGGCCATCCGCCTGCTGGTAGTTTTCCATTACGGCGACCAATGCGCGGCCCACCGCCAGACCAGAGCCGTTCAGCGTGTGTACCAAACGGGTTTTCTTGTCACCTTTGGTACGGCAACGAGTCTGCATACGACGTGCCTGGAAATCCCACATATTGGAGCAAGAGGAGATTTCACGGTAGGTGTTCTGCGCCGGCAGCCACACTTCCAGATCGTAAGTTTTGCAAGAGCCAAAGCCCATATCGCCCGTGCACAGCAGCACTTTGCGATAAGGCAGGTTCAGCAACTGCAAGATTTTTTCCGCGTGGCCGGTCAACTCTTCCAGCGCTTGCATGGAGTCTTCCGGGCGAACAATCTGCACCATCTCGACTTTATCGAACTGATGGACACGAATCAGACCGCGAGTATCACGACCGTAAGAGCCCGCTTCAGAGCGGAAACACGGTGTGTGCGCCGTCATTTTGATCGGCAATGACTCTTCGTCCAGGATCTCGTTACGCACCAGATTGGTCAGCGGTACTTCCGCCGTTGGGATCAGCGCATAGTTGCTGCTGTCAGCCTCTTCCGACAACGGTTTGGTGTGGAACAGGTCTTCACCAAACTTCGGCAGCTGGCCTGTACCATACAGGGAATCCTGATTGACCAGATACGGGACATAAGCTTCGAGGTATCCATGCTGCTCGGTATGCTGATCCAGCATGAATTGGGCAAGCGCACGGTGCATACGCGCAATCTGTCCGCGCATGACGGAGAAACGCGAACCGGTCAGTTTGACGCCATCGGCCATGCTCAGGCCTTGATTGATTTCACCCAAATCGACGTGATCGCGAGGTTCAAAGCCCAGCTGGCGCGGCTCGCCCCAGCGGCTGATTTCCTGATTTTCAGTATCGTCCTTACCTAACGGCACACAGTCGTCAGGCAAGTTCGGGATCGTCAAAGACAGTTCACGAATCGCGTTTTGGAGCTGCTCGAGTTCTTTTTTTGCGGATTCCAGCTTCTCACCCAATGCGTTAACTTCACGGCGCAGCGGTTCAATATCTTCACCACGTGCTTTAGCCGCACCGATCTCTTTCGATCGGGAGTTACGTTCTGCCAGCAAACTTTCCGTTTCGACCTGTAGCGTTTTGCGACGCGCTTCTTGTGCACGCAGCGCCTCAACATCCAGTGTAAAACCTCGGCGAGCCAGTAGTTTTTCGGCAACTGCGTCTAGCTCATTACGCAGTAAATTGGGATCGAGCATGCTAGTCCTGTGCTTTTTATTGATGGAAGAGATATAACAGCGGGCCTGAAAAGGTCCCTGTAGCAGAAAATATCGGTTGTAACCTTACCGCAACGGGTAGGCTAGCGGTAGCGTTTTGTCGGGCTATTTTGATCCTGAGAGGCCAGCCAGGCGAGCTTTTCACCGATCTTTCCCTCTAAACCGCGAGAGGTTGGATAATAATACTGTGTGGCTGCCATTTCCGAGGGGAAATAGTTCTCGCCCGCCGCATACGCATTGGGTTCATCGTGGGCGTAACGATACTCAGCGCCGAGTCCCATCTCTTTCATCAGTGCGGTTGGCGCATTGCGTAAGTGATCAGGCACATCAAAATCCGGCTTGTCACGCGCATCGCGCATCGCCGACTTGAATGCCGTATAAACGGCATTGCTTTTCGGCGCGCACGCCAGATAGACAATGGCCTGAGCGATCGCCCTTTCCCCTTCGGCGGGGCCCACGCGGGTGAAACAGTCCCACGCCGCAATCGCCACCTGCATACCACGAGGATCGGCGTTCCCCACATCTTCCGAGGCAATCGCCAGTAAACGTCGGGCGACATACAGCGGGTCGCCGCCCGCCGTGATAATACGCGCATACCAGTAAAGTGCCGCATCCGGCGCTGAGCCGCGCACTGATTTATGCAAGGCGGAAATCAGGTCATAATATCGGTCGCCTTTGTTATCAAAACGAGCACTGCGTTCACCGGCGACTTCGTTGAGCAATTCCGGCGTCAGATGACGCTCACCGGCGGCGTCGACTTCCGCCATATCCGACATCATTTCCAGTAAATTGAGTGCACGCCGGGCATCGCCGCTCACGAGCTGAGACAGCAGACGGCGCGTCTCGTCAGGCAAGACGATGTGCTGTTTTCCCAAACCGCGTTCGCTATCCTCCAGCGCCTGAGTCAAGACGACTTCGATATCATCTGCCGTCAGTGCTTTTAATAAGTAAACGCGGGCGCGGGATAACAATGCGGAGTTCAGCTCGAATGAGGGATTCTCTGTCGTCGCGCCAATGAAGGTGATCGTGCCATCCTCGATATGAGGGAGAAAGGCATCCTGTTGGCTTTTATTGAAGCGATGGACTTCGTCCACGAACAGAATGGTGCGGCGTCCTGCATTGCGATTTTGCCGCGCGCGTTCAATCGCCTCACGAATCTCTTTGATGCCGGACGTCACTGCCGAGATGCGTTCCACATCGGCATCCCCGTAACGACCGATCAACTCCGCCAGCGTAGTTTTCCCCGTTCCCGGAGGTCCCCACAGAATCATGGAGTGAAGCTGGCCGGACTCAATCGCACGCGGCAACGGTTTACCCGGCCCCAGCAGATGCTGCTGGCCGATGTACTGGGCTAACGTGACTGGCCGCATACGCGCGGCCAGTGGCTGAAATTCATTCTCGGAAAAATCGAGGGACAGATTACTCACAGACGCCTCACTGACGTTGGTCGTCCACCGCAACCCCTTTGGGCGGTGTAAAGGTGAATTTTGCCGCGTCTACCGCTCCGTTTTGCTGATCTTTGAGGACGTAACTACTACGTTGACCGTCCTGTTCGGTGGCGGTAAAACCTTTGATGGTGCCGGAACTGGTCACGCTGATGGAGAATTGACGCAGGTTGCCGCTGGCGGACTTCGGCATCAGCTCAAAGTCATCGCCTTTCTGCGTGACATGGTAATTTTTCCAGTCGCTCGGGCTATTACGCGTAATCAGGATGAACGGCGTGTTCCCCGTCGCATCTTTTACCCAGGTCGCCGTGACCTGCTCAACGAACGGGTTATAGAACCACAGCGTTTTGCCGTCGGAAATCAGTACGCTTTCGTCAGGCGACGTCGTTTTCCAGTTAAACAGATTCGGGCGCTGAACCCACAGCTCTCCCTCGCCATCCTGTACCGATGAACCATCATTGCCCGTCACCTTTTGGGAAAAGCTGGCGTGGAAGCTGTTAACTTTGCTCAGGCGACTTTGCAGATCGCTGGAGGCATCGGCGTATACAGCGCTGGATACCATGCTCGACAGCAAACAACCGGTCATTAACCATTTTTTTATCATAAAAAGATCCTTTTACTATCCTGATGGCATCGTAGGCGACTGTCACAGACAACCACCCAGTGTATGACCTCACTGTAGTTCAGGGAGGTACACCGAAACAGCCGATGTTGTCTGTATTGTCAGGCTTTTACGCATCTTTGCACAGACGACAGCCGCTTCGGTCCAAGAATTACTCCATAGGAGGGGGGGCCAGAACTTCGCGATTACCATTATGACCCGGGGAACTGACAATGCCCTGTGCCTCCATCTGCTCGACAAGGCGCGCCGCACGGTTGTAGCCAATGCGGAACTGACGTTGTACGCCCGAGATCGACGCGCGACGTTTTTCCACCACAAAAGCGACCGCCTGATCGAACAACGGGTCAAGCTCTTCATCCCCATCCAGCCCCAGGCTACCGCCTTCGCCTTCTTCACCGCCCTTGACGATACTGTCGATGTATTCAGGACGACCGCGCGCTTTCCAGTCTTGAACGACGGCATGCACTTCCTGATCCCGGACAAATGCGCCATGCACACGCACGGGGATAGAAGAGTTGGGGGCCATGTACAACATGTCACCCATACCCAGCAGCGATTCCGCGCCGCCCTGATCAAGGATCGTTCTGGAGTCAATTTTACTGGATACCGTAAAGGCAATACGCGTGGGAATGTTGGCCTTAATCAACCCGGTAATCACATCCACCGACGGGCGCTGCGTTGCCAGAACCAGATGAATCCCTGCCGCACGCGCCTTCTGAGCCAGACGAGCGATCAGCTCTTCGACCTTTTTACCTACCGCCATCATCAGATCGGCGAATTCATCCACCATCACGACGATGTAAGGCAATTTTTCCAGCATCGGCGGCTGCGTTTCCATACTGTCGCCCGGTTTCCAGAACGGATCGGGAATCGGACGCCCCATAGATTCAGCCTGTTCGACGCGTTCGTTATAGCCACTCAGGTTACGCACGCCCAGCGCCGACATCAGCTTATAGCGCCGCTCCATTTCGCCAACGCACCAACGCAGCGCGTTAGCCGCATCCTTCATGTCCGTCACGACTTCTGTCAGCAGGTGCGGAATACCTTCGTAGACCGACAGCTCCAGCATTTTCGGGTCAATCATGATGAAGCGGACGTCTTGCGGAGAAGCCTTATACAACATACTGATAATCATGGCGTTAACGCCGACGGATTTACCAGAGCCGGTCGTCCCCGCCACCAGCAAATGCGGCATTTTAGCCAGATCGGCCACCACCGGCTGACCCGCGATATCCTTGCCTAATACGACCGATAACGGCGAAGGATTGTCGCGGAAACGGTCGCAATCCAGCACTTCACGCAGGAATACGGTCTGACGATGTTTGTTCGGCAACTCCAGACCGACATACGGCTTGCCGGGGATAACCTCCACAATACGCACGGCCACGACGGACAGTGAACGAGCCAGGTCCTTCGCCAGGTTGGAAATTCGGGCTGCTTTTACGCCGGGCGCCAGATCCAGATCGAATCGCGTGATGACTGGACCAGGGTGATACCCCACCACCGTCGCCTTGACGCGGTAATCCGCCAAACGCGCCTCAATCAACCTTGCCGTCTGCTCCAGCGCAAAATCATCCACCGGATCATCGTTACCGGAAGGCGGAGTCAGTAGGTCGAAAGAAGGGAACGGCGTCGTCGGTTTCTGTAGCGGTTGATCGTTACGCATCAGGAACGGGTGGATCAGGCTATCCATGATGGACGGCGAGGCGTCATCTTCTTTGTCTTCTGCCGCTTCCGCAGCAGGCGCAGCAGGCGCAGCAGGCGCAGCAGGCGCAGCAGGCGCAGCAGGTTGAACATAAGGCGTCATCGGCGTTTGCGAAGCAACCTGTTCAACGGCTGCCGCGGCCTCTTCCTGCGGAGACAAAGTAAACAGGGGTTCACTTGGCGTATCGTCAACCAAATCAGCCAGCGGCGAGATGGCGAAGACGCTGTCTAACGGCGGCACCTGAGTAGGGCGAGATGGCTCGGCAGAGGGTTGTTGCGGTTGAGCGTAAGACGAAGCAACTGGCGCAGTGGAGGTTTCTTCCTCGCCACCATTCAAGGTGTCGTGACCGTAACGTTCCTGTTGCTGCTCTGCAAAGTCCTGCGCGAGCTGATGCATCAGCGCATCGTCTTCCTGGTCTGCCTCATTCTGTTCGACCGGCTCTTCAACGCCATTCGACTGCGTTTGACGCTGAGCTTCGCGCTCCTGCTGCTCCGCAAGCCGCTGCGAAGGCAACTTAATACCATACGAAGCCAGCTCACGCCGGGTTGGGATACGCACAGGATTCGGGCGCGGCAACTCAGGACCGACGCCCTGCTTGATCTGCGGATTTGTATCCTCGGCTGAAAATGCCGGCGTGAACGGTAGCGTAGAGGCAGCCTGATGTGTTGATACGGTCGCCGCTGCCGTTGCTGCGACCGGCGTCACTGGCGTCGACGGTACAGGGGGAACGCGCTCTGCGGGCGGAGTATGATGCACCGGGCTTTCGCTCATGGGCTCGGCGACTTTAGATTCTGGGACTTCGAAAGAATATAGCGGAGGCACAGCGTGTTCTTTGGTTTCGTTAACGTGCTTATCCATGTCCATAGGAACGGTGACGACCTGCTGGCTGTCAATCGGCGTGGCAGGCGCCGTCACGTTTTCCGCCGCTGTTGCGCTTGCAGACACGCTCTGCGCGACGTCGTCTATTACCGGATCGGCAGGTGGCGGCGAAGTCGGTTGTCCCTCATCGTCCGTTGACTGCGCGGCAGGAGCCGTAGGTGAAGCAAGCAACACATCATCCTCCTCCTCGTGGCCACGAAGTTCAACGGACGGCGTAGCGTCGGTTTCATGGTCCGTTTGGCGCGCGACGTCCTCGTCATCGATATAATCATCACGACGTCCGCGATTGGAGAAGAACGTCAGGCAGCCCATCACCGCGGCCCCGATTTTTTCTGCAATCGTCAGCCACGACCAGCCGGTGAATAGCGTCAGACCCGCAGCCCATACGCACAATAGGATCAAGGTGGAGCCGATGCTGTTAAAGCGCGGGATCATGGCACTGCTTAGCAGGCTGCCCAGCACGCCGCCGGAGGCAAAATAGTAGAGATCATCCACGTTGACGGCGGCCAGACCGCACGACGTCAAAATAAGCGCCAGAGCGCCAATCAAACGTAAGGAGAAGGTGAAATAATCAAGCGCATGCTGACGATTGCGCTGACGATAAATCAGCCAACACAGCGAGATCATGACGGGGGGAATGGCATAAGCCAGTACGCCAAAAACGAAAAACAGCGTATCGGCCATCCAGGCGCCAACGCCTCCGCCCAGGTTGTGAATGGGTTCATGCCAAGCGGTCTGAGACCAACTGGGGTCGGACGGGCTGAAGCTCAGCAACGCAGCGGTCAGGTAACAGGCAAACAGCCCCGCAACAACCAGCAACGCCTCTATCAAACGTCGCCCCGCGCTGAGTTTTTCCAGCGTAATTTCTTTATCTTCAGTGTATTCCTGGCTCAAGCGTCTCTCCAGGTTCCGGTAAAGGAGTCATGACAAAACGCCGAGAAAGTCCCGGCGCTGTAGCTGTATAAATTCACAGGAGTGTAGCTGAATTCACCGGGCTTTGCACCCATACCGTCAGCGGGTCTTGATGACCAGCCGGTTGCTCTGCTTAACTTCTTCCATCACCACATAAGTGCGGGTGTCGTTAACGCCAGGCAGACGCAACAGCGTTTCCCCAAGCAGTTTACGGTAGGCAGACATGTCCGGCACACGGGTTTTCAGCAGATAGTCAAAATCCCCGGAAACCAGATGACACTCCTGAATTTCTTCCAGTTTCTGTACCGCAGTATTGAACTGCTCAAAAACATCCGGCGCGCCGCGGTTTAGTGTGATTTCCACGAACACCAGAAGCGATGCATCCAGATAATGCGGATTCAGTAACGCCGTATAGCCATTGATAAAACCCTGTCGCTCCAGACGTCGAACGCGTTCCAGACACGGCGTGGGAGATAGACCAACACGTTTGGAAAGCTCCACGTTGGAGATACGACCATCTTTTTGCAATTCGTTCAGGATATTGCGATCGATACGATCAAGATCTTTTCCCGGACGTTTTTTTGTGTCTACCATTATTATTGTCTCTCTTCACTCTTCCCTGCTCATCGCTCCCTCCGGCCCACATCAATGTGCCAGAGTTGCCCCTAAAGAAGACCCCTGTCTATTTTGTACATTAAAAGTCACGTCTGTTTATTCCGCGTATCGCGTACGATAAACAGGTGCATGAGCTATGCTGTCGCCTGTCAATTAAACAATGCAAAAACGGATAAAAAGCCGAGCATTCAACTATTCACATACAAAAAATTTCCTCTTCATAGGATGTTTTCGCAAAAGCGCAGCCGATTGTCAAAGCAAAACAATTAAAATCAGAAGAAACTGCCAGATTCAAATGCCCGATACAGTACCAGGCAGCGTTTTGGCGCTTCAATAGCGACCGTATGTTACCGTGTTACATCCCAGCACCAGAGCCGTTTCACTTTTTTCAATGGCTGTTAACGATGGGATAAATAGTTAACAACATTCCCCCACGCTTTTTTTAGGCCGTTAATTTCCTTACAATCGCCCCATCGTCCCTTCACTGGAGTTAAGGAACTCATGGGTACAGCTAAACACCGCAAACTGTTAATTCTAGGCTCCGGCCCCGCCGGATACACCGCCGCGGTCTATGCTGCGCGCGCCAACTTGAATCCGCTGCTGATTACCGGGATGGAAAAAGGCGGTCAGTTGACCACCACCACGGAAGTTGAAAACTGGCCGGGTGATGCCGATGATCTGACCGGTCCTGCGCTGATGGAGCGCATGCACGCCCATGCAGCCAAGTTCAATACGGAAATCGTCTTCGACCACATCAACCGCGTTGATCTGCAGACCCGTCCTTTCCGTCTGTTCGGCGACAGCGATGAATACACCTGTGACGCCCTGATCATCGCCACAGGCGCCTCGGCGCGTTATCTGGGCCTGCCGTCCGAAGAGGCGTTCAAAGGCAAAGGCGTTTCCGCCTGTGCGACCTGCGACGGCTTCTTTTACCGCAACCAGAAAGTCGCCGTCGTCGGCGGCGGCAACACCGCCGTCGAAGAAGCGCTGTATCTGTCCAACATCGCCTCTGAAGTGCACCTGATTCACCGCCGCGATACTTTCCGCTCCGAAAAAATCCTGATCGACCGCCTGAACGAGAAAGTCGCAAACGGCAACATCGTGCTGCACACTGACCGGACGCTCGATGAAGTGTTAGGCGATGAAATGGGCGTCACCGGCGTTCGTCTGCGTGATACCCATAGCGAAACAACGGAAACACTGGACGTCGCCGGGGCCTTTATCGCTATCGGCCACAGTCCGAACACCGCCATTTTCGACAACCAGCTTGCACTGGAAAACGGCTATATCAAGGTGCAATCCGGTATTCACGGCAACGCGACTCAAACCAGTGTTCCTGGCGTATTCGCTGCGGGCGATGTCATGGATCACATCTACCGTCAGGCCATTACCTCCGCCGGGACGGGATGTATGGCCGCACTGGATGCCGAGCGTTATCTGGATGGTCTGGGCAACAGCTGATGATCTGTCTCCTGGGGGAGTTTTCGCTCCCTCAGGCTTTTGTTTCACGATTTGTAAAAATTGATCGCCCGCCCTTCTTTTCCTTCTCTTTTCGTTTGCATGACCTCTTCGTCAAGGTAACATGACGCCAATCTGACCGAACGCCCGAGCAAATGTTAACCCGCGGTTATACAAGCGTTATTTCGCATTACTCCTATAAGAAGACAATCGGCACCTGATGAAAAATAC
This sequence comes from Lonsdalea britannica, assembly GCF_003515985.1. Lineage (GTDB taxonomy): Bacteria > Pseudomonadota > Gammaproteobacteria > Enterobacterales > Enterobacteriaceae > Lonsdalea > Lonsdalea britannica. The sequence goes on from NZ_CP023009.1 coordinate 3,354,726, forward strand.
CCGACAACAAGAACTCACCCGCTGGCTGAAACAGCAGAGCCGGTTGGCGCAACGCTGGCTACGCCTTTCGCTTCTGTTAGGGCTAGTGAGCGGCCTGCTGATCATCGCTCAAGCCTGGCTGCTGGCTGCGCTCTTGCAGGCGCTCATCATCGATCACACCCCGCGCGGACAGTTAATCGCGCCGTTCTCATTATTGGCGGCCACATTTTGCCTACGGGCCATCGTGAGCTGGATACGAGAGCGCGTCGGCTTTCGCTGCGGCGAAGTCATTCGCAAACAGATCCGCAGCAGGGTGCTGGACCGTTTGCAGCAGTTGGGACCGGCCTGGATTCAGGGGAAACCGGCGGGCAGTTGGGCGTCGTTGATTCTGGAACAGGTCGACGATATGCAGGATTATTATGCCCGCTATCTACCGCAGATGTACTTGGCGGCGCTGATGCCGCTTCTGATCCTCATTTTCGTCTTTCCAATCAACTGGGCCGCCGGGTTAATCCTGTTTTTGACAGCCCCTTTGATCCCCATATTTATGGCGATGGTCGGTATGGGCGCAGCAGAAGCGAACCGCCGCAATTTCCTGGCATTAGAACGTCTCAGCGGCCATTTTTTGGACCGTCTGCGCGGTCTCGAAACCCTGCGGTTGTTCTTCCGCGGTCAGGCCGAAACCGATCACATCCGCCAAGCTTCTGAAGATTTTCGCCGTCGTACGATGGAAGTCCTGCGAATGGCCTTCCTCTCCTCCGGCGTACTCGAGTTCTTCGCTTCCATTTCCATCGCCATCGTCGCCGTTTATTTCGGGTTCTCTTATCTAGGCGAACTGAATTTTGGTCACTACGGGACTGGCGTCACATTGTTTGCCGGTTTTCTGGTCCTGATCCTGGCGCCGGAGTTCTTTCAACCGCTGCGGGATTTGGGCACGTTCTATCACGCTAAAGCTCAGGCCGTGGGCGCGGCCGAAACGCTGTTCACCTTCCTGTCTGAAGAGGGGGAGAAAGTCGGTCACGGACAGACAAGTTTCGATAGCGACGAACCGCTAAAATTAGTGGCCCAGGCGCTGACGATCCTCTCCCCGACCGGTACCGTCCTTGCCGGCCCACTGTCATTCACCCTCGAGGCAGGACAACGGGTCGCCTTGGTCGGCGCCAGCGGCGCAGGCAAAACGTCGCTGCTGAATGTCCTATTAGGATTCCTGCCTTATCAAGGCTCTCTGACCATCAATAACATCGAGCTAAACACCCTTACCCCCGAGGCATGGCGTAAACAGCTGAGCTGGGTCGGCCAGAACCCGCATCTGCCGGAACAGACGCTGCGACAGAATATCCTGCTGGGCCATCCCGAGGCAGACGAGCAGATGCTTCAGGAAGCGGTTGAGAACGCCTATGTTCACGAATTTCTGCCTTCGCTGCCGTTGGGACTGGAAACGGTCTTGGGCGACGGCGCGGCGCGTCTGTCAGTCGGACAGGCGCAGCGTGTAGCGGTGGCGAGAGCCCTGCTTCGCCCAAGCCATTTGCTGCTGCTGGACGAGCCTACGGCGAGTCTGGACGCGCACAGCGAACAACGCGTGATGAAAGCGCTGGGCATAGCCTCAGCAAGACAGACAACGCTGCTGATTACTCACCAGCTCGACGAAGCCCGTAGCTATGATGAGGTATGGGTGATGGCGGCGGGTCGTCTGGTACAGCAAGGGCGTTTTAGTGAGCTCAGCGTCACGCCCGGCCCCTTTGCAGAATTGATGACACAGCGCCGAGGAGAGCTTTAAGATGAAGAAAACATCGGTCTTCCGAATATTGATGCCCTTTCTGGGGCTTTATCGCCGCTATTTTTGGCGTCTGAGTCTGGGCGTAGTGCTGGCCATTTTCACCCTGCTCGCCAGCATCGGACTGTTGACGCTATCCGGTTGGTTCCTGGCGGGCTCAGCGCTGGCCGGGCTCGCCGGGCTTTATACTTTCAACTACATGCTACCCGCCGCTGGCGTCCGCGGGGCAGCGATTACACGTACGGTGAGCCGCTACTTTGAACGACTGGTCAGTCACGACGCCACCTTCCGCGTACTGCTGCATTTGCGCGTGTTTACCTTCAGCCGCATTCTACCGCTCTCTCCCGGCGGACTCATCCGTTTCAGACAGGCAGACTTGCTGAACCGCCTGGTGGCGGACGTCGATACGCTGGACCACTTGTATCTGCGCGTTATCTCCCCGCTGGTCAGCGCACTGCTGGTCATCGTGGTCGTGACCTTCGGTCTTAGCTGGTTAGACAGCACGCTGGCAATGACGCTGGCGACCATTATGCTGCTGCTTCTGGTCATCCTGCCGCCGGTATTTTACCGCGCGGGCCAGCCTATCGGCGAGGCGCTGACGCAGTTGCGCGCGCAATACCGTCTGCAGTTGACCACCTGGCTACAGGGGCAAGCTGAACTGACCATCTTCGGCTCGTTAACCTCTTCCCGTCATCGACTGGATCAACTGGAGAACCGCTGGTTATCGCGGCAACGTCAGCAGGCGACGCTTGGCGCCCTGTCGCAATCTCTTATCATCCTGAGCAGCGGGCTTACCGTCACATTGATGCTATGGATGGCAGCGAACGGCGTCGGCGGAGACACGCAGCCGGGCGCGCTGATTGCCTTATTTGTTTTCGCGTCACTGGCGGCTTTCGAAGCCTTAGGTCCGGTCGCCAACGCCTTCCAACATATCGGCCAGGTCGCCGCCTCTGCTGTGCGAGTCGACCAGTTGATGAAGCTTAAGCCTGCGGTCGTCTTCGCCATCGGAGGACCCGCCCCATCCTCTCAGGCCGCGTTGACGCTAGAAAACGTGAGTTTCACCTATACGGATCAGCCCCTGCCGGTGTTGCAGCATATTTCGCTAAGCCTCCAACCGGGCGAGCACATCGCTCTGTTGGGCAAAACCGGCTGTGGTAAATCAACCTTGTTGCAATTGATCACCCGCGCCTGGGACAGTACCGAGGGCGAAATCACGCTTAACGGTTCGCCGCTGTCTGCCTGGTCTGAAGAGCATCTGCGCAGCATGATGAGCGTCGTGCCTCAGCGGGTACATCTCTTCAGCGACACACTGCGTGAGAACCTGCGGTTAGCAGCTCCGCAGGCCAGTGATGAGGAACTGGCTCACGCCTTGCAACAGGTGGGGTTGTCTAACCTGCTGGCGCAAGAGGGGCTGAATGCCTGGCTGGGTGAAGGTGGCCGTCAACTGTCCGGCGGCGAACAGCGCCGCATAGGTCTGGCGCGTGCGTTACTCCATCCGGCACCGCTGATTCTGCTCGACGAGCCCACCGAAGGGCTGGACGCTGAAACGGAACAGCGCATGCTTCAGCTTCTGCGCGAACACTGCAAAGAGAAAACCCTGCTGGTGATTACTCACCGTCTGCGCGGCCTCGAAAACATGGACCGTCTGTACATCATGGACGGCGGTGAGCTTATCGAACAGGGTGATCACCAGACGCTCATGGCTCAACAAGGCCGTTACTGGCAGTTTCACCAACATCTTTAACTGAGGCCTGACATGCAGCTGTTTGAGCTTTCGCCCTTCTCCGTACAGTTCCCCGATCCGGAACTGGCTTTGAACGATCCTAACGGCCTGCTGGCGTTCGGGGGCGATCTGGCTCCAGCCCGTCTAATAGCGGCTTATCAGCAGGGTATCTTCCCTTGGTACTCGGAGGGAGACCCCGTGCTGTGGTGGTCGCCCGACCCTCGGGCCGTCTTGTTTCCCGACGCGTTTCACCTTAGCCGGAGCATGAAAAAGTTTATCCGCAAGACCGAGTATCGCGTGACGCTCAATCAGGCCTTTGCCGAGGTCATCTCCGCCTGCGCCAACGAACGTGAAGAAGGCACCTGGATAGACGATGACATTATTGACGCTTATTGCCAGCTGCATCAGGCAGGACAGGCGCATTCGGTGGAAGTGTGGCATAATGACAGGCTGATCGGCGGTCTGTACGGCATTTCGCAAGGTGCGTTGTTCTGCGGCGAGTCCATGTTTAGCCGGGCGGACAATGCCTCGAAATGCGGTTTACTGGCGTTTTTGCGGCACTTTGTCCGACATGGCGGCCAATTGATAGACTGCCAAATATTGAATGAGCACACGGCATCGCTGGGAGCGACTGAAATACCGCGCCGGGAGTTTCTGCAACACCTTTCCCGACTGCGTCCCATGACGCTGGATGAACTGTGCTGGCAGAGACAAACCCTGCCGCTCGCCTAATCAAACGACCCGCCTATGACGAATTAATCAAGCGCTGAGTAGCAACGCTTCTTTACATAATGTGGGTTTTTCGGCATTATCTTGCCGGTTAAAAACTAAGGTAGTAAAACCTAGAGGATTCGATGGCCAAAGAAGACAATATTGAAATGCAAGGCACCGTACTTGATACGCTGCCCAACACCATGTTCCGCGTTGAATTGGAAAACGGGCACGTGGTTACCGCTCATATCTCCGGTAAAATGCGTAAAAACTATATCCGCATCCTGACGGGTGACAAAGTCACAGTGGAGCTGACCCCGTACGACCTGAGCAAAGGCCGCATTGTCTTCCGTAGCCGCTAACAGGCCCGCCATCGCTTAACGCGATCCCACGAGGATGTTCGCCCTCCTGCCCTTTCCGCTTGCGGTCAGGGCTTTTGTTTTTTGTGCCCGCCTTCACAATTTTCTCATCGCACCCAGTGACGCTTACTGCAGCTTGCGCATCGGTTGCCCCCTCATATCCCTATCTCCCCTAAGATAATCGCACTGAGCAATATTTACAAAATTGTTGCTTTTTTATTGCTCAAGTTGCTCATAATAGAGGAGTAGACAAAACGATGTTAACCGTCCAGGCGATGAGGGCATATCCGTTTTTGATTATTTTACAGATAACCACAATTCTGGCTTTCCCCGTTCTGGTGATGAAGCACGCTCACGCAGACACTCCACAGCCGCAGCGTATCGTCACAGCTCCGCCGGATATCACAATGGGACCGCTATTCGAAGCGGTGCAGAAAGCAAAAATGTTCCCGGATCAAAAAACGTTCGTTGACGCGATTCCCCGGTACTCGCCATCGGCCATCATGGCGGATTACTACATGCAGCGTCGATTGAATAGCTTTGATCTGCAGCATTTTGTGCGGCACAACTTCATTATTCCTGCGGATGGGAAAGGCTATATTCCTCCCGGCGGCCAGACGCTGCGGGAGCATATCGTCGACCTGTGGCCGCATCTCACCCGCAGTACACCCGACATCACCCGTTGGGACTCGCTCCTACCGCTGCCCAACGCGTATGTCGTGCCGGGTGGACGTTTCCGCGAAGTCTATTACTGGGACAGCTATTTCACTATGTTGGGCCTCGCGGAGAGCGACCAGTGGGATCTTATCCGCAACATGGTGCAAAACTTTGCCTACCAGATTGACCGTTACGGACACATTCCCAACGGGAATCGCACCTATTACCTGAGCCGTTCGCAGCCGCCTTTTTTCACCAAAATGGTTGAGCTGCTGGCGAAGCACGACGGCGACAATCTTCTGGTCACCTATTTGCCGCAGATGAAGCAGGAATATCAGTACTGGATGGACGGAGAAAACAGCCTCCAGCCTGGGCAGGCGGATAAACGCGTGGTTCGCCTCGGCGACGATGTGCTGAACCGCTACTGGGACGACCGCAACGTACCGCGGACTGAGTCTTGGCTCGACGACGTCACCACCGCCAGTCAGGTGCCGGAAAGCGAACGCCCGCAGCTTTACCGAGACCTGCGAGCGGGGGCGGCATCCGGTTGGGATTTCAGTTCCCGTTGGCTGAAAGACCCGATGAAGCTTTCCACGATTCACACCACGGACATCCTGCCGGTGGATCTGAACGCATTGATTTACCACAACGAAATGGCGCTGGCAAAAGCCAGCCGTTTAGCCGACAAGATGACTGATGCCGATCATTACGCGCGGCGCGCTGACAAACGTAAACAGGCGCTGAATCGCTACTTCTGGAATGCTGAAAAACGCTACTACGCGGATTACGATTGGCCTCAGGGTAAAGTGAGCCAACAGTTGACGGCGGCGACGCTGTTTCCGCTGTACGTCCAAGCCGCCCCACAGGATTACGCTCAGGAGACCGCTCAGGCGGTCCGTGACGAGCTGGTACAGGAAGGGGGCATGGGGACGACAACGGAGCACTCTCACCAGCAGTGGGATGCGCCGAACGCCTGGGCGCCACTTCAGTGGGTTGCAGTGGAAGGGCTGCGTTATTATCAGCAAGAAGCGCTCGCAGAAGAAATTGCGGTTCGTTTTCTCAACAGCGTTCAGCACACCTATGAGCGCGAGCATAAGCTGGTAGAGAAATACGCGGTTGAAACCGGTGAACTCGGCGGTGGTGGTGGCGGTGAATACGAACTGCAGGACGGGTTTGGCTGGACCAATGGCGTCACCCTCAAGCTGTTAAGCCTCTATCCCCCCCAACAGCGAGACAAGTAAACATCCGGCTTGTTAACTTTCGAACAAATCCGTCACTGATTTTGTAAAAACAAGGGCATCCATTAGGATGCCCTTGAGGTCATAGGTGACGATGATGCGTCGTTAAACGCTAGACCGCGCCCTCGGTTTTGCGTTTCTGAGCGCTATGAAAGCTATAGCTCAGCTGCTGCGTCGAAGCATCCAATTCCACCGTAACAGATCCCCCTTCCACCAGAGAGCCAAACAGTAGCTCGTTGGCCAGCGGTTTCTTGAGGTTTTCCTGGATAATCCGCGCCATCGGACGCGCGCCCATCGCCTTGTCGTAGCCCTTCTCTGCCAACCAGTCGCGGGCATCTTCGCTGACTTCCAGCGACACACCTTTGGCATCCAGCTGCGCCTGCAATTCGACGATGAACTTGTCCACCACCTGCTGAATCACTTCGGTTGAGAGATGGTTGAACCAGATGATGCCATCCAGACGGTTACGGAATTCCGGCGTAAACACCTTCTTGATCTCTTCCATCGCGTCGCTGCTGTTATCCTGCTGAATCAGCCCGATGGATTTACGCTGAGTTTCACGGATCCCGGCGTTGGTGGTCATGACCAAAATGACATTGCGGAAGTCAGCCTTCCGACCGTTATTGTCGGTCAAGGTGCCGTTATCCATCACCTGCAACAGCAGGTTGAACACATCCGGATGCGCTTTCTCGATCTCATCGAGCAGCAGAACCGCATGCGGATGTTTGATCACCGCATCCGTCAACAGGCCGCCCTGATCATACCCGACATAGCCCGGAGGCGCGCCGATCAGACGGCTCACCGTATGGCGCTCCATATACTCGGACATATCGAAGCGCAGCAACTCGATGTCCATGGCTTTGGCCAATTGCACCGTCACTTCTGTTTTACCTACCCCCGTCGGGCCAGCAAACAGGAAAGAACCCACCGGTTTGCGTTCATGGCCCAGGCCAGCGCGGCTCATCTTGATTGCCTCGGTCAACGCTTCGATGGCTTTATCCTGACCGAACACCAGCATCTTCAGACGGTCGCCCAGATTTTTCAGCACATCGCGATCGCTGGCGGAAACGCTCTTCTCGGGAATACGCGCAATACGCGCCACGACCGATTCAATATCCGCCACGTTGACCGTTTTTTTGCGTTTACTGACCGGCATCAGTCGGCTACGGGCGCCTGCTTCATCGATCACGTCGATCGCTTTGTCCGGCAGATGACGGTCATTGATATATTTCACCGCCAGTTCGACGGCCGCGCGCACAGCTTTCGCGGTATATCGCACGTCGTGGTGCGCTTCGTATTTCGGTTTCAGACCGTTGATGATCTGAACGGTCTCTTCAACGCTCGGCTCCGTGATATCGATTTTCTGGAAGCGACGCGCCAGCGCCCGATCCTTTTCGAAAATATTGCTGAACTCCTGATAGGTCGTGGAGCCGATTACGCGGATTTTACCGCTCGACAGCAGCGGTTTGATCAGGTTAGCCGCATCGACCTGCCCCCCGAGGCGGCGCCAGCGCCGATGATGGTATGGATTTCATCGATAAACAAAATGCTGGTCTGGTCTTGCTCCAGCTGTTTCAAGAGCGCCTTGAAGCGTTTCTCGAAATCACCACGATACTTGGTGCCCGCCAGCAGAGAACCGATATCCAGAGAATAAATGGTGCAGTCGGCGATCACTTCTGGGACATCGCCCTGCACGATACGCCAGGCCAGACCTTCAGCGATGGCTGTTTTACCGACACCAGATTCACCAACCAGCAGTGGGTTGTTTTTACGACGGCGGCACAGCACCTGAACCGTGCGTTCCAGTTCGCGCTCGCGACCAATGAGCGGGTCAATGCCGCCGACGCGGGCCAGTTGATTAAGGTTGGTGGTGAAATTCTCCATACGCTCCTCCCCTCCAGCCTGCTCTTCGTTAACCGGATTTTCCTGGCTAACCGACGGCCCGGATTCTTCTTTACGCGTACCATGGGAAATAAAATTCACCACATCAAGGCGGCTGACATCGTGCTTACGCAGCAGATAGGCGGCCTGTGACTCCTGTTCGCTGAATATCGCGACCAGGACATTGGCCCCGGAGACTTCGCTGTGTCCTGAGGACTGTACGTGGAACACCGCACGCTGCAGCACGCGTTGAAAGCTCAGCGTCGGCTGCGTGTCGCGTTCCGCTTCACTCTCAGGCAGCGTTGGCGTTGTCTGTTCGATGAAGGTTTCCAGTTCCTGACGTAAAGCATCCAGATCGACTGTGCATGCGTCCAGTGCTTCACGTGCGGAGGTATTGCTGAGCAAAGCCAGCAGCAAATGCTCCACGGTCATAAACTCGTGTCGGTGCTCACGCGCTCTGGCGAAAGCCATGTTGAGACTGAGTTCCAGTTCTTGATTGAGCATAGGCACCTCCCCCAATATATTGCCTTAAATCAGGCTTTTTCCAGCGTACATAGCAACGGATGCTCGTTATCTTTGGCATAACGATTAACCTGATCGGCTTTGGTTTCCGCCACCTCGGCGCTGTATACGCCGCAGATGGCCTTTCCCTGATAATGAACCGTAAGCATCAGTTGCGTTGCACGTTCGATATCATAAGAAAAGAACTTTTGCAGTACGTCAATAACAAATTCCATCGGCGTGTAGTCGTCGTTATTGAGCACAACGTTATACATGGACGGCGGCTGCAATGCCTCAGCATGGCGAGCCTTGGTCTGGTCCTCAGTGTGCGACCACGTACTATGATTTCCCATCATTTTTCCACATCTTAACTGTCATCTTGCCCTGGTCTACTGTACTTAACAGTAGCACGTCTATTTTTTATTTTACCATTGCCGGACCAAAATCACCCGGCAACAAAAGGACATCAACCCATTTCTGCGATAGGCGTAATCTTCTCCGTCATTCCGTTACCCATATCAAAATTTGACGAAGCCAACACGCACCCCCCATTCATCGCGCTTGACGACCCACGCTTTTTTAATAGAGTCTGGAGACGATTGATGATGTTTTAATCAATTTGATTTTACCTTAACCAATAACCCCACCGTAAAAATACGCTTACGAAGGATGGAGATGTATGGAGACGGGTACTGTTAAATGGTTCAATAACGCCAAAGGCTTTGGTTTTATTTGCCCTGAGGGCGGAGGGGAAGACATTTTCGCACACTACTCAACCATTCAAATGGACGGCTATCGCACGCTAAAAGCCGGCCAGGTGGTTAATTACAGTGTGCACCAGGGACCGAAAGGCAATCATGCCAGCCTGATCGTGCCGTTAATCAACGAGCCGGTAGTCTGACAATTGACCGAGTATGACACGTTGTCGACGCTGCATCTGTCTATAAGGCTGGCCACCGAGGTGGCCAGCCTTTTTATCTTATCTATCGCGAAAGTTTATGGCCATGGCGAGTATGTTCACGCGCACCAGACGATAGACCGTGATATAGGCAATCAGAGTTCGAAGGCGGTACGAAGAGAGTCACGTTCTGCATCGCTCAGATCAAGACGCATTAACCGATCGTCCAATAATACAGGGATGTTGGCATCTTTCAGTAATACCGCCCACGCCTGTTTCATACTCTCGTCCAAATAAATGGGCTGTTCATTTCGCTTCAGCAGGCTCGCCAGTTTGATTTTCTTATTATCTTCGCCGATATAGGTATAGGGCTGAACGCGCATGAAAACCGATTTTCTGATCTCGCTGACTTCGACAGGAACAAGCGTCAATTCCGACAAACATTTCGCTTTACGACCAGCACGAAAAAATTTCACGCTGTTATTAAAGGACAGAATAACTAGAATAAGCAAAGCGCCGACAAGTCCGCCCGCGGCGATAATACGGTTATTCAACTTATCCAACCCTAGCGTCAGCGTCGCCAGCTCAGGATGCTCGGACGAGATCACGACATCCGTTGTGTAATTGCCGCGAGAGACATCCAGAAACATGATATTTATCTCTGATGCGTGTTGTTCATTTTTATAATTGTACTCCACATCCGCAGAACAGATCGTAATGCTATATTTCATTCGGCATTTACCATGAGAAATATCGGCATTATCAATAATCAGCGGGCTTTTATTGATAATATAATCTCGATAAATATCGGGCACTTCGCCTTTAATAAACACCAAAGCGAAACATAGCAATAACAAAGCCACAATAAACGCACCCAGACTGCTCGCAATGCCGGGGCGGGAAATAAAAATGGGTCGAGAAGAGATTATCGCCTTTGCATTTTCCATTAAAAACATATCCTTATTTTGCTGCTGTAGTGAAATTGACGTTTCATATAAGTCAGAAACAACAAAAAGCGGCGCGATTATAATAACTTTCCCTTCTTCTGTAAAAAATTCATTAAGCCTGGAGCAAAAATCACAGTTCATTGAATAGCAAAAACTCTCATATAATAAAATATGGGTTAGTTCATAAAATAAAGAGGTATTGCTAATAAAAGCCGGTCAACCTGATCGCGTCGGCCGATCTCTCTGTCATCACTATTCGTTAATCAGCCCTTCCCCGCGCCAGCCAAAGTACACGTGAGAACATATGGCGAATTAGTGGTGGAATGGCTTCTTCGCCTCTTGCCGCGGCGTCCATCGCAACTTCTATCGCGAGATCCGGCTTGGAGGTGCGGTGAATAGCCTTGCTGATAATTTTGGGCGGCGACAGCGGGACATTGTCCGGCAGTTGCGCTACGCGGTGGTAAACCTGCGCAAAGCCGCTTTTGTACATGAAATATTCCATATCTCGCGCTGGCAGCATCGTCAAATGATCGCGTTCATGTTCCTGCTGATCTACCAACAAGCTTCGGGTCGTGGCGGCATACTTTTTCCCCGCATCGTCGCCATCGACCAACACATGCCACTCGATGCCCATACGCTGAGCGAACTTGAGCAACGGCTTCAGGCCCGCCTGGGCGAACTCCACCACCTTCACCCCTTCGGCGCCGAAACGGTGACCGCTTTGGCGAGCCAGTTCGCCGATCATCCAGACCTCGGTCTCCCCTTCCACCAGCAGCCAGCAACGGGCAAACAGCGACGCAGGCCGATTAATGCGGATATGGAACGCAATACGGCGCGCATCCTCCACCGACATGCCTTGTGGCCCGAGGCGATAGGTCGCCACCCGCGTCGAATGACGCACCAGTCGACACAGTTGTTCCACCGGCACCAGCGATAGCAATTCGCCCGAGTTGGTCGTGGTCATTTTTTGAAGCGGTAGCTGACTCAACAACCCCCAGGCCACGGACAACATAATCGGATGCAGACGCGTTTCTGGATCTTCAATCAATAATAGTGGACGCGACTCCGGGTCGAGCCTCACCGCGCCTTTCGCCTGCAGTAGCGTCACGAACAGGCTAAGCAAAATAAGGCGATGATTCCGGCTGTTGGGACCCGCCATCATGCGGTTGAGCGTATCCAACGCTCGCCACGAGCGGCCGCCGCCCAACCGGGCATGTCGCTGATGACGCTCGCTCGGCGACGCGTTTTGCTCGGAGAAATAGTGCTCAACCAGCTGACGCATAATCGCCACGCCTTGATGCAGATCGCGATGGGTTATGCGATTAGGGTCCTGCCCCAATGCCTCAACCAGCGTTTCGAACTGCTGCGCCAGATGCTCCCCATGTTCGGCTTTCGCTTCAATCGCCGGCGTGGGCAACCGCCGCATAAATCGAGCATCCCGTAATCTGAGCACAGGATGAAGGCGAATCAGCGCCTGTACCAGCGCATCGATATTCGACAAAGGGCGCGCTTGACCATGCTCATCCAGAAAATTGCGCCAGGTCATGACCGCGTTTGACTCATCAACCTCGCCTTCCAACCGATAAACAATCCGTTTCAGGCGATCGTCGCCGTGAATAAATAAAGGAGATAGCTTACGGTAGCGCGCAGAGTGATGATGACCGACATCGGTTTCACGAAACGTGAAAACGACCTGAAGGTGGTTTTCGCGGCTACTCTCGTCGCCGGGAGTAAAATGGAAATCATCCAACTGGAAGCGATACAGCGGCTGCGCGGGAGACAGTAGTAGAGACAGCGCGTCGAGCAAGCTGGATTTGCCCCAGGCATTTTCACCAATCAGGACTGTGTTCTCCTCCAGCGCCAGAGACAACCGGTTAATCCCCCGGAAACCCACAATATCGACCTTTTCCAGATACATGCGCCACTCCTCATGGGCTACTTCATTACCAGCATGGCGACATGCCACCGACAGGGGGAAACCCTGCCCGCCATCACCGCTTTACCCGATTTTGTTTTTTATTTAAAATCACACAATTACAACTTATCACGCCAGCTAAACCGCGCCACTCTCCCAAGGAAAATCTTCACCATGTATTCAGGATTATTGATTATTCTGCTGCCGCTGGTACTGGGCTATCTGATTCCGGTGCGCCATCAAAGCGTGCTGCAAGGGGTCAATCGGCTACTGAGCTGGATGGTGTATGTGATCTTGTTCTTGATGGGCATCAGTCTCGCATTTCTGGAGAACCTGAGCAGCAACCTGCTTGCCGTACTGCAATATGCCGCCGTCAGCACGGTCTGCATTATCGCCGCCAATCTGTTGGCGCTGTGGCTGCTGGAGAAACGCAGCACCTGGAAGGCCACGGCGGTCTCCCACGACGCACTCCCTTCCCGGCTAAAAATGATGCTGGAATCGCTACAACTGTGCGGCGTGGTGTTAGGCGGATTCCTGTTAGGGCTGAGCCAATGGCCCCCATTAAAATTTGCGGCGTCCGGCGGAGAATACGCGCTGCTTGTGCTGCTGTGTCTTGTCGGGATCCAACTGCGCAACAGCGGCATGACCTTGCGACAAATCGTACTCAATCGTCGCGGCACGATTATCGCCGGTGTCGTCGCCGTCAGCGCACTGTGCGGCGGCGCGCTGGCTTCAGTGCTGCTCGATCTGCCGTTAAAAACCGGTCTGGCGATGGCTTCCGGTTATGGCTGGTATTCGCTCTCGGGCATTCTAATGACGGACGCCTACGGTCCGGTTATCGGCAGCGCCGCCTTCTTTAACGATCTGGCGCGGGAACTGATTGCCATCATGCTGATTCCCAGCCTGATTCGCTCGCGACGCGCCAGCGCGCTCGGCCTGTGCGGCGCTACCTCAATGGACTTTACCCTGCCGGTGCTGCAACGTAGCGGCGGCGTCGATATGGTTCCCCCCGCCATCGTGCACGGTTTCATCCTGAGCCTGCTCTCGCCAGTCCTGATCGCGCTATTCGTCGCATGATCCAACAGAGCGGGTGAACACCCGCTACTGACCTCCGTATTTCTCCAGCAGCGAATCCACGATAGCCTCGGTTTCCGCATCGGCGATACCATCGAAGCGCTGGGAGCGGAAATGCATCTGGAAGGCCGCAATCACACGCTGCTGCTGTTGCGCCGTCATCGAATCACTGACCTCGTAGCCATAGCGAGCCAGTTTATTCAGCAGCAGGCGGGGAGCGACAGGTTCACTCGGCGCGCGGCTCGCAAGATAAAATCGCACCCGATCCGCATCAGGCCAGGCACCAATACCGGCATCCGCCAGCGCCTTCCAGGGGAATAGAGGTCCGGGATCGACCTTTCTTTGCGGCGCGATATCGCTATGGGCCACCACATTTTGAGGCGCAATTTGATGACGTTGCAAAATATCGCGCGCCAGATGCGTCAGGAGCTTCACCTGCTCCGGCGAATACGGCGCCCATCGGCATCCCCCCAATAGCGCACAGCGGTATCCCTGATTCTCTAGTTCAATCCCTATAGAGACAGAATTCAGTTGAACCGCTCCACGCCAATAGCTAATGCCGGCATGCCACGCGGCCTGAGACTCCGGCACCAGTTGCCACGCCACGGGACGTCCCGCGCTTAGCGGCGGCTGTTCAGGGATCAAATAGTGCGCGCTGACCTCGCCCTGCGTCAGGAGACGCAGCGAGTTGGCGAAGTCTTCCGCGGTATAATGAATGACCAGCAGTCTGACTCGGGAGGTCTGATTGCGCGAAACCGCCTCCGTGTACAACTGGTAGTTTTTATCGATGGTCGAAGCGGGCACGCCCGTGACGGGCGCTTTGCATCCTGCCAGCAGCGTCAGGAGTCCGAAAAACAGCACGTCACGCATGAACCCGCGACCGTTAACGGCTGATTTTGACGGCGGTGCCGCTGATCGTGACCATCAGCATGCTGCTGTCCTTTCCCACGGTTTCATAATCAATATCGATGCCAACCACGGCATTGGCGCCTAATTCCGCCGCTTGCTCTTCCAGCTCTTTGAACGCAATCTGGCGCGCGCGGCGCAGCTCTTTCTCGTAAGCGCCTGAGCGGCCGCCGACAATATCCCGGATCCCCGCAAAGAAATCACGGAAGATATTCGCGCCGAGGATCGCTTCCCCCGCGACCACGCCGCAGTATTCCGTAATCACAAAACCTTCCAGCGTGGGGGTCGTAGACAGTTGCATAGCAATCTCCTTAAGCAATACGGATGAGTCGTCGAAAACATCATTATCATGTTTACGCAGTCACGGCGAATGGCGCGATGCCGCCTGCGTCAAGCCGACAAAGTATAGCCTGCGAATGCGCGGGAGCCTCCGGCGGATTCACGGCGGTTCTACCGTGGAGAATACCGTAGGCGATGAAAAATAGTTTGTTTGCTGTGTTTCTCACCTGAGATATCAGGCGATGGGGACGGGATACCATTATTTTATGCTACTAAATGGGCAATAAAGCACCTGTTTGCAAATTTTAACCCGTGACGATTGCATAACTATTCTGCCAACGTTACCATTTGCGGCATCAATGTCTATTCAATTATTGCGCATGAGTATTCAACTAGACAGCATTAACTGTTTCTACGGCGCGCATCAGGCGCTGTTCGATGTCACCCTAGACTGCCCGGTCGGTGAAACGCTGGTCCTGTTGGGCCCCAGCGGCGCGGGAAAAAGCTCCCTTCTGCGAGTGCTAAACTTGCTGGAGATGCCGCGTTCCGGTTCGCTGTCTATCGCCGGTAACCAGTTCAACTTCAGCCGCACACCGGGCGACGACGCTATTCGCGAACTTCGCCAGAACGTGGGGATGGTGTTTCAGCAATATAACCTGTGGCCGCATCTCACCGTGCAGCAGAATCTGGTCGAAGCACCGTGCCGCGTACTGGGCTTAGGTCGACAGGAAGCGCATGCCCGCGCTGAAAAACTGCTGAAACGTCTGCGTTTGAACGACTTCGCCGACCGCTATCCGCTGCATCTTTCCGGCGGCCAGCAGCAGCGTGTGGCGATTGCGCGCGCGTTGATGATGGAACCGCAGGTACTGTTGTTTGATGAGCCGACGGCAGCGCTCGATCCGGAAATCACGGCTCAGGTCGTGGGCATCATTCAAGAGCTAAGCCAAACCGGCATCACCCAGGTCATCGTTACTCACGAGGTGGATTTCGCGCGTAAAACCGCTAGCCGCGTGGTGTATATGGAAGACGGACGCGTTGTGGAACACGGCGACGCTTCGCACTTCACCCAGCCGCAAACCCGTGAGTTTGCCAGCTACTTATCACACTGATGATTCAGGAAAGTTATATGAAAAAGGTACTTGTTGCCGTGCTGCTTGCCGGATCGAGCTTGTCAGCCAGCGCAGCAGACGCCCTGCGTTTTGCGACTGAAGCGTCTTATCCTCCCTTCGAATTCGTCGGCGCCGACAACCAGATCCAGGGATTTGATATCGATCTGGCTAAAGCGTTATGTCAGAAAATGGAAGCGACCTGTACCTTCAATAATCAGTCGTTCGACAGCCTGATCCCGGGTCTGAAATTCCGCCGCTTCGATGCCGTTATCGCCGGTATGGACATCACGCCCGAACGTCAGCGTCAGGTCAGCTTTACCCAGCCCTACTATGACAACTCCGCCCTGTTTATCGCCCAGAAAGACAGCGTGAAAGCGGTGTCCGCGCTGAACGGAAAACGCGTCGGCGTGCAAAATGGTACGACCCATCAGAAATACCTGCTGGATACGCATCAGGACATCACCGTCGTGCCCTACGACAGCTATCAGAATGCGGTGCTGGATCTGAAAAACGGTCGTGTTTCCGCCGTGTTCGGGGATACCGCGGTAGTCAATGAATGGCTGAAGCAGAACCCCAATCTGGCCGTTGTCGGCGAAAAGGTGACGGACAAAGCTTACTTTGGCGCCGGTCTCGGCATCGCCGTTCGTCTGCATAACGATGCGCTGCTGCAAAAGTTCAACGATACGCTGAACGGCATCAAACAGGACGGGACTTACCAGGCCCTCTATCAAAAATGGTTCCAGCAATAGTCTGATACCCAATGATTGAATTACACCCTTTAGTCAGCGCCGCCGGTATGACCGTCGGCCTTGCCCTTTGCGCTCTGTTTTTAGGCCTGATTCTGGCGATGTTGTTTGCCCTGTGGGAAACGGCACGCTGGAAAATCGTCAGCGCCTGCGGCACCGCGCTGGTCACCTTGATTCGCGGCCTGCCGGAAATTCTGGTGGTGCTGTTTATCTACTTCGGCTCTTCGCAGCTGCTGCTGATGTTGGCGGACGGATTCACGATCAATCTGTATTTGTTCCAGATTCCGATCCAGCTGAATATCGAAACCTTCGAAGTCAGTCCATTCTTATGCGGCGTTATCGCGCTGGCGCTGCTGTACGCCGCCTATGCGTCACAGACATTGCGCGGCGCGCTGAAGTCGGTCCCTCGCGGTCAGTGGGAATCCGGTCAGGCGTTGGGAATGACCAAGGGCGCGATCTTTCGTCGTCTGATCATGCCGCAGATGTGGCGCCATGCGCTGCCGGGACTGGGAAACCAGTGGCTGGTGCTGCTGAAAGATACAGCGTTGGTATCGCTGATCAGCGTGAACGACCTCATGTTGCAGACCAAAAGTATTGCCACGCGAACGCAGGAGCCTTTCACCTGGTACATGATGGCTGCGGCCATTTATCTGGTGATCACCCTACTGAGCCAGTGGGTCCTCAAGCGTATTGAAACCCGCGCCACTCGCTTCGAACGGAGGCCCTCCTGATGCTTGACTATATTCCCGAGCTGCTCAAGGGACTGCATACCAGCATCACGCTGACGGCCGCCGCGCTTATCGTGGCGCTGTTTTTGTCGCTGCTGCTGACCGTCGTGCTGACGCTGAAGACGCCGTTGCTTTCTACGCTGTCTCGCGCTTATATCACGCTGTTTACCGGCACCCCGCTGCTGGTGCAGATTTTCCTGATCTACTACGGTCCGGGCCAGTTTGACGCCATCAAGCAGATCCCCTGGCTGTGGTCGTTGTTCTCTCAGCCGTGGCTGTGCGCCATGGTCGCGCTGGCGCTTAACAGTGCCGCCTACACCACCCAGCTGTTTTACGGCGCGGTGCGGGCGATTCCCGACGGTCAATGGCAATCCTGCGCGGCCTTGGGGATGAACAAACGCCAGACGCTGCGTATTCTGCTGCCTTTCGCCTTCAAACGTGCGTTGTCATCCTACTCGAACGAAGTCGTGCTGGTGTTCAAAGGGACCTCCCTCGCCTACACCATTACGCTGATGGATGTTATGGGCTACGGGCAACAGCTGTACGGGCGCACTTACGACGTTCTGGTGTTCGGCGCCGCTGGCATCGTTTACCTTTGTGTGAACGGTCTGCTAACGTTAATTCTGCGGATGGTTGAACGCAGGGCTTTAGCCTTTGAAAATCACGATGCATAACGACGCGCGACCGTGATACTGCCAGCCCGAAAGAGCCCGACTCTCTCGGGCTTTTTTATGCAGTCAGTACGCAACCCATGATGCGAGGAATTCGGCGCTAATCGGCGAAGGGCCTTCGCCTCAGCTTTCCCATCCAGTCATACCGCTCAGCGCCCTGCCTCACTATTGAATTTATAGTTATTTTATTTGCATATAAATTCACTCAATGGCAAGGTAGGCCTCTAAGGCGGACCGTGATTTCGTCTAAAAATAATTATCTGGAGTGAACACAATGAAGAAATTGGTACTTGCCACATTGCTGGCTGGAATGACCTTTGGCGCGACGGCTGCGGACAGCATTCGGTTTGCCTCTTCGGCCACCTATCCGCCGTTTGAATTCATGGATGCGAATAATCAAATCGCCGGCTTCGATATGGATCTGGCCAAGGCCCTGTGCGACCAGATGAAGGCGACGTGTACCTTCACCAATCAGGCGTTCGACAGCCTGATCCCGGCGCTGAAATTCCGTCGTTATGACGCTGTCATTTCCGGAATGGACATCACCCCAGAGCGGAGCAAGCAAGTCGCCTTTTCACAGCCCTACTACGCCAACTCCGCCATTGTGATCGCGCAGAAAGGGAAATTCGCCACTTTCAGCGATCTCAAGGGTAAACGTATCGGTATGGAAAATGGCACCACTCACCAGAAATACCTGAATGAAAAGCATCCTGAGATACAGACGGTGTCTTACGACAGCTACCAAAATGCGATCATCGACCTCAAGAACGGCCGTATCGATGGGGTATTCGGTGATACTGCGGTGGTCAATGAGTGGCTGAAAAACAATCCTGAGCTGGCGACGGTAGGCGAGAAAATCACCGACCCAGCCTACTTCGGCATTGGTCTGGGTATCGCCGTACGTCCGGACAACACCGCCCTGCTGACCAAATTGAATCAGGCGCTGAGCGAGGTGAAAGCAAACGGCACCTACAAAACGATCAGCGATAAATGGTTCCCGGCGCAGTAAGTCAGAGAGATATCATCGTCAACGGGCTGCACAACAGCCCGTCTTAACCCCCTTCCCGATTCAGCCCCTCACGTTTAATCCGGGTTTTACCCACAAGCACTTGATGACGAGCCAGGAATTGTCACGCCACCCGCTTCAGCAAGGTCAGCACTTCATAATGCGCGGTATGCGGGAACATATCGAACAGCTGAATTTGCTCGGCGCGATAGTCCGGTAGACGCGACATATCCTTGGCCATGCTTTGCGCATTACAGCTGGAGTACAGGATGTACGGCGGCGCCATCCGGCTGAGGTACTGGCAGAGATCTTCCCCAATACCGCGACGAGGCGGGTTCACAATCACCAAATCCGGCACGGCCCCTTCCCCGGTCGCGAACCGCGTCGAATCGAGCGCCTCGAAGTGAACCTTCTCCAGACCGAGCTGCTCGGCGGAGCGTCGCGCGCAGGCGATGGCTTCAGCGCTGATTTCAATGCCGGTCAGCGTCATCTCCGGCGTTGCGCAGTGAAGCCCGAAGCCGCCGACACCGCAAAACAGATCCCACAGGCTGTGAACCGGTAGCTCGCGCACCCAACGTCGCGCGGTATCGTATAACGCGGCGGCCACGTCAGGATTAGTTTGAAAGAAACTGTGAGGACGGATGGCGAGCGGTATCTGATTGAACGCTTCCTCCAACACCTGCTGTCGACTCAGCGGAATCTCTCGGTCACCTTCCATGATCGCCTGATGCACCGGCTGGATATTCGCCGAGATCACGGTCAGCTGCGGCAGCTGTTCCTGTAACCACGGCAGCGCCGCGCGCAGTTGATCCAACTTGGTTTCCGAGCGCAAAACAAACCGCAGCATACATTGACCGTTCAACCGACTTTCCGTCAGCAGCAGGTATTTCAGTTCGCCGCGCCGACGGGCGACCTGATAGGGCGTTAATCCCGCCCGTGCAATAAACGTCTTCAATACCGCGAAGATAGGTTGGAAACTGTCGGGATAAAGCGGGCAATCGCACAGATCGACGGGAGTGCCGTCACGATGTAATACGCCCAATAGCGGTCGTTCGACGCTGCCGCTCACCACCATTTTGGCTTTGTTGCGAAAAGCCGCGAGCGGCGACGGAAATGCAGGGAGCCACTGACGAACCGGATGGTCGACCAGCAATTCATTCAAGTGCTGCTGTTTGTCTTCCAACTGCTGCGGATACTCTTTTTCCAACCATTGGCAGGAACGGCAGGAGCCGTCGTTGTAGCGGGCGCAATCCATCACGGTAAATCTAAAACCTGTTAAGAAACTAAAGGAGGCGAATTGTATCACCCCCTTGAGCGAAAGATTATTTGTGGCGCATAAAAAATCGCTGGCTGCGCCGGGGGACAAACAGGAGCAACAACATGACGACATCCGCCGCTTTGTGTTCCAGCAGCTGTTGAAGCACGCCCATTTCATCCTCTGCGCTTAGATAAAAAATGGGAGGCAGCACATTCGCGACCGACGCGACAAGAAGGTAGAGCACCGTCAGGCCTTGGCAAGCCAGATAGCACCAGCGTCCCCAGTCGCGTCCATAAAGCACCGCAAACCCACAGCGAACTTCAAGGCAAAACAGCAACCATGCCGCCAGCATCAGCAGCGTGGTATCCCATTGCGCGGCGCTGTCGCTTAGCCAACCGCTGAACCCCTCCAGGCCCAGCTCGCCAATCACCAATGCCAGCCCCACGCAGCGGGTGGCGATAATCCCGGTTCCCGCCACCATAACCGCGACGGGCGTGCCGCGTCGGTACAGTCGCAATGCATCCTTTTTTATAGACAGAATAAGACTCTCCTCCCCATAAACCATAACGCCACCTCAAATCAAGGTGGCGTTATGGTGACGGCCGGACCGGCGCTCACTCGCAGTATGCCGATCAGCCCTGACGGGCTTTTTGCATATCGCGTTGCCGCTGCTTCTCCGCCCGAGCCATAAACCACCACGCAATAATACCAATAATGCCAACCACCAAGAGTATCAGCGAAGCCAGCGCGTTAATCTGCGGATTAACCCCCATCCTCACGCTGGAGAAGACTAGCATAGGTAGCGTGGTTGCACCGGGGCCCGAGACAAAACTGGCGATCACCAGATCGTCCAGCGACAGCGTGAACGCGAGCAGCCAACCCGAAACCAGCGCAGGCGCAATCATCGGCACGGTGATAATAAAGAACACTTTGAGCGGCGTCGCGCCCAAGTCCATCGCCGCTTCTTCGATCGAATGGTCCAACTCGCGCAGACGCGCGCTGACGACCACCGCCACATAGGCCGAGCAGAAGGTCACGTGCGCCAGCCAGATGGTCAGCATCCCACGCTCCGCCGGCCAGCCGATGGCGTGCCCCAGCGCGACGAACAGCAGCAGCAGCGACAGACCGGTGATGACGTCGGGCATCACCAATGGCGCCGTCAGCATGAAGGCGAAACCGTTCGACCCGCGGAAGCTGCCGAAGCGCACCATGACCAGCGACGCCATCGTCCCAATCACCACGGCCATCGTCGCCGACGCCGCCGCAATCGTCAGGCTGAGCACCACCGCGCTTATCATCGCGGAGTCATGGAACAGCGCCGTATACCACTGCGTGGACCATCCCGCCCATACTGTCACCAGACGAGAGCTGTTAAACGAGTAGACCACCAGCATCAGCATGGGCGCATACAGAAAGGTGAAGCCCAGCACCAAAATCAAAATTCGCCAAGGGGATCGCACTGCCGGTAAATCATTCATGCCTGCTCCTCCGCCGCTTTATTTTGGTGTTTATGGAACCAGATGATGGGGACGATCAGCAGGAGCAACATGACCGTCGCCACCGCGGACGCCACCGGCCAATCGCGGTTGTTGAAGAATTCCTGCCATAGAATACGGCCGATCATAATGCTGTCAGGGCCGCCCAGCAGTTCCGGAATAACGTATTCGCCGACGGTCGGGATAAAGACCAGCATCGACCCCGCGATAATACCGCCCTTGGTCAACGGCACGATGACGCTCAAGAAGGTTTTGAACGGTCGAGCGCCAAGATCCAGCGACGCTTCCACCAGCGAGTAGTCCAGCCGCGTCAGCGCGGTGTAAATCGGCAGTACCATAAACGGCAGGTAGGAGTACACCACGCCGATGTAAACCGCCAGATTGGTGTGAAGGATCGTCATCGGACTGTCGATAACGCCTAGCCACAACAGAAAGTTATTCAGAATGCCGTTTTCTTTCAAAATCCCCATCCACGCATACACCCGGATCAGAAACGACGTCCATGAAGGCAGGATCACCAGCAGCAACAGAATATTGCGGGTCGACGGTTTGCTGTGCGCGACCGCCCAGGCCAGCGGATAGCCCAGCAGCAGACAGAGCAGCGTCGAAATCGCCGCGACCTGCAACGACTGGAGATAAGCCTCGATGTACAGCGGGTCAGATAACAACTGCAAATAGTTGCCGATGTTCAGCGCAATATTTAACGTGCCATCGACCCACGTCATCAGATCGGTATATGGCGGCACCGTACGCGCCATTTCCGCCAGACTGATTTTGAAGACAATCAGGAACGGCAGCATGAACAGACACAACAGCCATAAATACGGCAGCGCGATCACTGCTTTGTGTCCATGCAGCATCCGCCAGCGCCTGAGCAGGCCGACGGTTTTTCCCGATGTCGGGTGTTGTTCAGATAAAGTCGTCATTGATGTGTGCTCCCCTTGCTACACCGTCAGCACCACACAGCTGTCCGCATCCCAGCACAACCGCACTTCATCGCCCCACGTCGGCGCATTTTTGCGATAGCGATAGGCGTTCTGCAACTGAGCGCTGATGATCTGTCCGCTTTGCAGGCGAACGTGGTAAATCGACAAATCGCCCAGATAAGCGATATGAACGACCTCGCCCACCGCGAAGTTGCAGCCGTCTTCCGGCACGTTTTCACACAGCATGATTTTTTCCGGGCGCAGCGCGATGGATACAGGTACACCATCGACGACCGAGACGTCGGAAGCCACTTTGAGCGGATGCACCAGCCCCGGGCTTTGCACGATGAACGCATCGTCCTGACGCTCCTGCAACAGCCCTTCAAACATGTTCACCGAGCCGATAAATTCCGCGCTGAACCGGGTGGTCGGATTCTCGTAAATCTCTTCCGGCTCGCCGATCTGCACAAACTTGCCGCGGTTCATGATGGCGATACGCCCCGCCATCGTCATCGCTTCTTCCTGATCGTGAGTGACCATGACGCACGTCACGCCAACGCGATCCAGAATATCGACGACCTCGAGCTGCATGCGATCGCGCAGCTTTTTGTCCAGCGCGCCCATCGGTTCATCCAACAGCAGCAGCTTCGGACGTTTCGAGAGGCTGCGCGCCAATGCGACACGCTGGCGCTGGCCGCCGGAAAGCTGATGCGGCTTACGGTTGGCGAACTCCTGCATATGCACCAGCGACAACATCTCCGCCACGCGGTCTTTGATCTCGCCGCGTGACAGTTTGTCCTGTTTAAGGCCAAACGCGATATTTTTCTCAACGGACATGTGGGGGAACAGCGCATAGGACTGGAACATCATATTGATAGGACGCAGATAAGGCGGTACCAGCGACAGATCCTGACCGTCCAGCATGATTTGCCCCTGCGTCGGGCGCTCGAAACCGGCCAGCATGCGCAGCAGTGTAGATTTACCGCAGCCGGACGCACCCAGCAGAGCGAAGAGTTCACCCTTGTAGATGGTCAGGCTGACATCATCAACGGCCACTTGTCCGTCGTAGGATTTGGTCAGATTGCGGACCTCCAGCAACGGAGTGACCGCCTTTTGGGTTTTAGGCTGAGGGCGGGAAATCGCTTCGTTCACAAATAGGGCTCTCCGGCAGAAGCAAGATACATCGCAGTCAATGGACTGCGACAGATGAAGGGGCAATCAGGCGATCGCCGCCGCCTGATTGCCAAGGTCAGAATAGCTGTTATTTACCGCTCTTGACCTTGGTCCACGAACGGGTGATCACGCGATCGATTTTCGGGGACTGCACTTTTAACGTAAACAGCTTGGCGCGAACATCGGCCGGCGGGTAAATGCCCGGGTTATTTTTAACGTCGTCTTTCACTAGCGGCAAAGACGCCTTGTTCGGGTTAGCGTAATAGACATAGTTGGTAATCCCCGCAATTACATCCGGTTTCAGCAGGTAGTTAAGGAATGCATAGGTCTCATCCAGATTTTTGGCATCTTTCGGGATCGCCAGCACGTCGAAGAAGGCCAGCGCGCCCTCTTTCGGGATGCTGTAACCAATATTGACGCCGTTTTTCGCCTCTTTGGCGCGGTTCGACGCCTGCATCACGTCCCCGGCCCAGCCAATCGCGACGCAAATGTCGCCGTTAGCCAGATCGTTGATGTATTGCGAGGAGTGGAAGTAGCGGATGCTTGGGCGCAGCTTCAGCAGCAGGTCGTTGGCGGATTGCGTGTAGTCGCTCTCTTTCGTGCTGTTAGGATCTTTACCCTGATAATTCAGCACGGTGGCATAGATTTCCGCCGGAGCGTCGAGGAAGGAAACGCCGCAACTTTTCAGTTTTTCCAGGTTTTCAGGTTTGAGCACCAAATCCCAGCTGTTCACCGGAGCATCTTTGCCCAGCACCGCTTTGACCTTGTCGACGTTGTAGCCGATACCAGTGGTCGCCCATAAATAGGGCACCGCGTATTGATGACCCGGATCGTGAGGTTCAATCAGTTTCATCAGCTCAGGATCGAGGTTTTGGTAATTCGGCAGTCGGCTCTTGTCGAGCGGCTGAAAAATGCCCGCGCTCAGCTGACGCTCCAGAAAGCTGGCCGAAGGCACCACCAGGTCGAATCCGGTGCTGCCCGCCATCAATTTGCCTTCCAACAGTTCGTTGGAGTCAAATACGTCATAAACGACTTTGATGCCCGACTCTTTCTGGAAATTCTGCAGCGTGTCCGGCGCAATATAGTCGGACCAGTTGTAGACATGCAGCGTTTTATCTTCCGCCAATGCTGTGGCGGACGCCGCCATCAGCACGCTGGCAACCACACCCGATAACCATTTTTTACGTTGGGTGAACATATCCGTTCATTCCTCCATCTCAGGGGACAAATTAGGATTGACTGTGCATCTATCGATAACGCGAGTGTGTCGACCAGGGCAGCATTCGCAATGTGTTTTCATCGACTTGCGTCAGAATTCAGTATAGCGAATGACCGTCGGAACACGGCGGACCGCAGGCATAACTACCGTTTTAAAGCATAACCGGACTGAACTGGAGGCACCATAGAGGGGGAGTAAAACCGGGGTTTATGAATGATTTAGGGGGATTTGGTTGATACTGCTCGGCCAATGTCGCCTAAATGCCGTGGAATATAGGGCAAATAGGCGAAAAAGCTAAAATAAAACTCGGAGGGTCAAAAATAAGAAAATGCGATGGTACTAACTGATTAATAACACGATCAATGAAGGCTGGGCGCGGTAGCACGACTAGCAGGACTCTCTTCTTCATCACCGATAAACAGCAGATTGTTGGCACCTGCTTCCATAATCACCATCGACGTTTGTTCTTCAGCCTGCTGCATAAAGTAACGGAACTGTTCCAGACTGATCCCCGCACCGGCGCTAAAGGTCTGGCAGGCGATCAGCTTCGGCAGGTTATCGTCCTGGATGTCCAGAAATACCTTGGCCGTCAGAGAACTGGCGTTAGTTTGGCTCAGGTCGCCCACCAGCGGGATTAGCGCCGTCGGCTTCACTTCCGCCAACGCGGAAAACACGATGACCTTATCGACGATATCGACCTTGGCATCAAATATGCCGTCGAAATTTTGCATATGCGGCAAATGCAGCGCGTCGCAAGAGTCACATTCGAAATAAATGATGCCCAGTTGATCCAGCCACCGCCGTAGCACATTCAAATCAGGGACGATGATTGAATCCATATAAACTTGCCTCATTACTTACCCATCAGTGAAAAAAAGACACCGGCCCGCCAGACTATCGTGCGCTAATGCCCTCTATCAACATCCCGCCGGTGGAATCGGCGGCGACAGAGCATGGCCTGCGCATAAGCTCGCGGGGAGTGACGTACAGTCACCGGGCAGTCGGATAACGAAGACGCAAAACGAGTTGAGCGCTATCGCCTATTCGCTGCCTGATACGGCGCCTGAACGCGAATCTAGTATATCAAGAGCGACACCGCTGAGTCCCCCTGTTTTTGCCGACCGCCGGGCTGGCCTCTCCTTGAGTGGTCCTCATGGCCCACGAAAATCGCGTCGAGTGCGACGTTCGTCAGCCTGCCTTGACGCGTTAGCGCCACACGGGTCATCGGAAAAAGCGCACTGACTCAGTGCCGCGTCAGCGTCTAATCCATCCCTGAGAATGTAGGTAATTCAACATGAAAGGACGTTGTTCTTTTGCCAACGCTTTTCGGATATGGTCGCTCCAGCTGCCGCTGTGCTTATTGTCGCCGCGCTGCTGGTAATATTCCGTCAGCTGCTGGTCATACTGCGCCAACACGCTTTTATCCAACGGTGCATAGGTATTTTCATGGATCATCAGCTCCGCAGGCAGACGCGGCTTTTGATCCGGCTGGGCCGCCGGATAGCCAAGGCAAAGCCCGAACAACGGCAGCACCTGTTCAGGCAGTTTAAGCAACGCCGTGACTTCCGCGATATGGTTACGGATTCCGCCGATGTACACGCCGCCCAGCCCGAGCGACTCCGCCGCCACCAACGCATTCTGCGCCATAATGGCGGTATCGACGCAGCCCAGCAACAGCTGCTCCGCCAGCCCCACCTCCGCTTCCGGGAAGATTTGCAGGTGTCGATTGAAGTCCGCGCAAAAAACCCAAAACTCCGGCGCCTGCGCCACATACGCCTGACCTCCGCTCAGTTTGACCAGCGCCTGACGAGACGCATTGTCGGTAATGCGAATCAGGGAGACACATTGCAACATGCTAGAGGTCGAGGCACTCCGGGCGGACTGAAAAATGGCCTGACGCTGGTCGTCGGTCAGCGGTTGGTCGGTAAACTGGCGAATGGAGCGGTGATGACAAAGTAAATCGATAGTGGGAGTCACGATGGCGATCCTTACGCGTGATGAAAGTGGCTGACGCGCCGATGGACAGCGGTGGGCGCGGCAATCGACAAAATTAACAGCGACAGTATGCGTCGCTCAGCCCACAATTATAAGACAGCCTGCAAGGCTCACAACGCAGAGCATCGAACTTCTTCGCGGCACTGATAGCCTCAGGGCATCACTACGACAGGCAATGACTGCTTTTTATTGCGTTTTCATCCGGGCATAGTAAAAGGGTTGGCTAAATTTGAGATTGAATGAAGGAGTAAGCATGTTTGCTGTAATTTTCGGACGTCCAGGTTGTCCTTATTGTGTACGCGCCAAAGAACTGGCGGAAAAACTGACCGCTCAGCGCGATGATTTCAGCTATCGCTACGTTGATATTCAGGAAGAAGGGATCACCAAAGCCGATCTGTCAAAAACCGTCGGCAAACCGGTTGAGACCGTTCCGCAGATTTTCCTGGATGAGCAGCACATCGGCGGCTGCACAGATTTTGAAGCTTATGCGAAAGAACATCTGAATCTGTTCAAGTGACAATGTCACTTAACAGATAATTGATGAGACAGAAGGCGCTTCCCGCGCCTTTTTTACGCTGAAGGATGAATCACCATCGAGACTTCACTCCCTGCGAGGAAAGACAAGCCCCACGTTACCTCAGCGAAAGAAGTGACGCATCACCGCCCTCAGAAATAGCAGCAGCAACCCGCCCAGCAAAGTCCAGAATACTGACACCACGACATACGCCAAATCTTGCCAGAATGACCCGCAAGACGCATGGCCTGCACGCAGCAGCCACAGACAGAGGGGAACCGCGATCAAGGCGCCAATCAGGGTATAACGCATTCTGTCGCACCCCGTCAGATAGCTGGAGATCATACCCGGCAGTAAAAATAGCAACATGCCCGGTTCGCCATTACCCCCCTGTACCGTCGCTACTTTGAACGACATCATCTTTTGACTGAGAAAAACCAGTGTAAACAACACCATGCAACTGATTATCCCAATCCAACCTTTATTGTTTGCCATGCTTCGCCTTCTCACTATAAACAGGTGACAATACCTTCCGACCTCGTCATAAAGCACAGGCCACTCATCATGGTATTTCCCTGATGTGCCAAGACGGTGCTCTTGGCGCGTTTTATCTGCATACACAGCTGGTTGTAACGCAAATAAACTTCTAGAATAGCGACCGCCACACCAATCGTTACAGACACGGCTGATTCCCTTCATTTCATGCAACTCCGCTGTCGACGCCAGCGTCCTTGTGATGGAGTAAATTTAGCCTAAATTACTTTTATATCAAGAACTTAATAGTAAAAAATAAGTTGCATCCCATGAATATAAACGTCGCTGATTTGTTAAACGGGAATTACATTCTGCTGCTGTTCGTCGTTCTGTGTTTGGGTCTTTGTTTGGGGAAGTTAAGGCTAGGTTCCGTACAACTCGGTAATTCTATTGGAGTTTTAGTGGTCTCATTGTTTCTGGGACAACAACATTTCACTATTAATGCCGAAGCCCTCAGCCTGGGATTCATGTTGTTTATTTTTTGTGTAGGCGTCGAAGCTGGCCCCAACTTCTTTTCAATTTTTTTCCGCGACGGCAAAAACTATCTGATGCTGGCCCTGGTTATGGTCGGTAGCGCGCTGGTACTCGCGCTGATATTAGGCAAGGTTTTCGGCTGGGGGATCGGGCTAACCGCCGGTATGCTGGCGGGATCCATGACCTCAACCCCGGTACTGGTCGGAGCAGGTGATACGCTGAGGAACGCGTTCGGCGCCACGCCTGTGCTCGGCATCGAGCAGGAACACCTGAGTCTGGGCTATGCCCTAACCTATCTCATCGGCTTGGTCAGCCTGATCTTTGGCGCACGCTATCTGCCCAAATTACAGCATCAGGATCTCCCGACCAGCGCCCAGCAAATCGCACGCGAGCGCGGTCTGGACGCCGACAGCCAGCGTAAGATTTATCTGCCGATTATCCGCGCTTATCGCGTCGGGCCGGAGCTGGTAGCCTGGGCCGATGGTAAAAACCTGCGCGAATTGGGCATCTATCGCCAAACCGGCTGCTATATCGAACGGATTCGGCGTAACGGTATTCTGGCCAGCCCGGACGGCGATGCGGTGCTGCAACTGGGCGACGAAATCTCGCTGGTCGGCTACCCGGATGCGCACGCGCGGCTCAATCCCAACTTCCGCGACGGCAAAGAGGTCTTTGACCGCGACCTGCTGGATATGCGTATCGTCACCGAAGAGATTGTGGTGAAGAACCACAACGCCGTCGGCAAACGGCTCAGTCAGCTTAAACTGACCGACCACGGCTGCTTCCTCAACCGCATTGTCCGTAGCCAGATTGAAATGCCGATTGACGATGGTGTGGTGCTGAATAAAGGGGATGTGTTGCAGGTCAGCGGAGATACCCGACGGGTCAAAAGCATTGCAGACCGCATCGGATTTATTTCCATCCACAGTCAGCTCACCGACCTGCTCGCCTTTTGCGCCTTCTTTATTATCGGCATCATGATTGGACTGATCTCATTCCAGTTCAGCCACTTCTCGTTCGGCGTCGGCAACGCCGCCGGCCTGCTGTTTGCGGGCATCATGCTGGGCTTTCTGCGCGCCAACCACCCGACTTTCGGCTACATCCCTCAGGGGGCGCTGAATATGGTGAAGGAGTTCGGGCTGATGGTCTTCATGGCGGGCGTTGGACTGAGCGCAGGCGGCACCATCAACAGCAGTCTCGGCGCCATTGGTCTGCAAATGCTGCTGTCCGGGCTGCTGGTCAGTCTGGTGCCGGTGTTTATCTGTTTCCTGTTCGGCGCTTACATTCTGCGTATGAACCGGGCGTTACTGTTCGGGGCGATCATGGGAGCCCGTACCTGCGCCCCGGCAATGGACATCATTAGCGATGCCGCCCGCAGCAATATTCCGGCGCTCGGCTACGCGGGAACTTATGCCATTGCCAATGTTCTCCTGACGCTGGCCGGCTCGCTGATTGTGATCATCTGGCCGGAGCTTCCTCTGTAGGGATGAGCGCACATAAAGGGATTAACCTATGCGCAACGCGGTGGACAAAACTTTCCATTTGTCCATCGCGTTACCGGCTTCCTAAAAGAGGCAATATACCCTTCGTATTTTACGGTCTACATCTGCCAAAACCTTATTTTGGTAGGACGCTAATTACCTGCATTTGTAATTAGTTACGCTTATTTAAATAGACACTCCATTAGTTTCTCACCGTCTGTTTGCACCACCGTTAGCTAAACCGCTATATTACTGTCCCGTCTGCCGACTCACCGGCTCAGGCTATTTCCCGCATGAACATGGCTGTTCCTGCTGCTTCAGACTGCGGTTGACCGCACTCTGGCCCGGCACACAGAACACGCTGTGCGCCACCTTTTAGACCTCTGAACATGAGCCACCTCGCGTTGGCGTCAGCCTATCGCTGTCGACGGGGGTCCATCGTTAACACGGAGGCGGACACCTTTCTCGCTGCACGTTTTTATTTTGACACTATTTACTTTACTGGGGACCATCATGGTAATGCGCCGCATCGAACGGCTGAACACACTGGCTCACGCCTTGAAGAAAACCGACAAAATGCACCTTAAAGAGGCGGCGCTGTTGCTGGGCGTTTCTGAAATGACCGTCAGACGCGACCTGAACAGCGAGGAGACGAGCGTGATGTTGCTAGGCGGCTATGTGGTCAGCGATCCCAGAAGTCACGCAGTCGGCGGTTATCTCGTTGCCGAGCGTGAACAGTGTCAGGTGGAGGAGAAACGACAAACCGGCGAGCAAGCGGCATTGTTAGTCAAAGCCAACGACATCGTTTTTTTCGACTGCGGCACCACGACCAGCTTCATCATTGAAGCGATCCCGGATGACATTTGTTTCACCGGCGTCTGCTACTCACTCAACACCTTTATGGCGCTGCAAAATAAGCCGTTGTGTCAGGCTATCTTGTTGGGCGGACTGTTCAACGCAGACAAAGCGCTGTTCACCCCTATCGGCCACCAGCACGACATGGACCATCTCTGCCCGCACGTCGCGTTTATCTCCGCGGAAGGGGTCGATCTTCAAGTCGGGGCCACCTGTCTGGATGTCGCTGAACTGGCGATAAAACATCGCGCTTTATCGGCCAGCCAGCGCAACGTGTTGGTCGTCGACAACAGTAAATTCGAGAAACGCAGCCCGGCCCGCATCGGCGAACTGACGCTTTTCGATGCAGTGGTCAGCGACCGTTTACCGACCGCCGACTACATTCACTATTGCGCCAAACAGGATATCCAGTTACTCACTCCCGACCTGCCCGACATGTCGGCTCTCCCCATCACCCCAGCAGACCGCCAAACCACTGATTCAGCTTCATCAGCACCGCATCCCACAGGCGGCTGAAGAACCCGGCTTCCGGGACGTCATCCATCGCCACCAGCGGCCGCTGTGCGATGGATTTTCCGTCCAGCTGAAAATCGACCGTCCCGACCACCTGCCCTTTTTTCAGCGGCGCCGTCAGCGATGGTGAATTGAGCGTGAAGCTGGCCCGCAGATTTTTACTCTGTCCTTTGGGAATGCTGAGCGCGGCGTCTTCCGCCACGCTCAGCCGCGCCTGCGAACTCTCGCCGAACCACAGACGTTGCGTCGTCAGCACCGTATCGCTGAGCAGAGGCGTGACCGTATCGTAAAATCGAAATCCCCAGGTCAGCAGCTTTTCACTTTCGCGGAAGCGTACGGCATCGGTCGGCGCGCCCAGCACAACGGAAATCAGGCGCATCTCGCCTTGCGTGGCGGACGCCACCAGATTATGGCCTGCGCCATTGGTATGACCGGTCTTCACTCCATCTACCGCCAGATGGCTGCTCCACAGCAGACGATTGCGGTTCACCTGACGAATATTATTGAAGGTGAAAGACTTCTCTTTGTGCAGCGCATATTCGTCAGGCACGTCGCGAATCAGCGCCCGGCTCAGCAACGCCATGTCCCGCGCAGTGCTGTATTGTCCCTCCGCATCCAGACCGTGGACGGTCAGGAAATGCGTGTTGGTCAACCCCAGTGCTTTTACGTACTGATTCATCAGCCCGACAAACGCATCCTGACTGCCCGCCACATAATCCGCCAGCGCGATGCTGGCATCGTTGCCGGACTGAATGACGATACCTTTATTCAATTCTGAGACGGCAATCTGATCGCCGGGCTTCAGGAACATCAGCGAGGAACCGCGCAGCGCCGGATTGCCGGTCGCCCAGGCATCTTTTCCGACGGTCACCACATCAGTGGTTTTGATTTTGCCGGCTTTCACCGCCTGCCCGATCACATAGCTGGCCATGATTTTGGTCAGACTGGCGGGATCGAGCCGCTCATCCGCCAGGGATTCGGCCAGCACCTGCCCGCTATGGAAATCCATCAGGATATAGGCTTTGGCGTCAATCTGCGGCGCAGGCGGCGCTTGTTCCGCGACCGCGGGAAATACCGTTACGAAGATCAGGCTGGCGATACCGGCCTGTAAGCGGGGAAAACGCATCATGATTTTCATCGGTTAGCAGCTCTGTCCTTAAGTCGTTAACTACGGAGAGGAACTCTATGCAGACATATTCTGACACACTCAAAAGTAGCCGTTCACGTGCCGTAATAAAACGTCTCAATGTGTAAAGTTACTCAAACGTGAGGAAAGACCAATTGGAGGAGACGGTAACTGCGGGTAAAACCGAAGAAAAAAGAGAGGATAAAGGGCACCTCGCCCACCGCCTCGAAAAGGCTATGGGAAGGCGCCCCGATGCGATCAGCGTCGCTCGCGCTTATCGGCCCGTTTCGCCAGCCAGTCGCCCAGCGTTTGTACGATCTGCACCAGAATCACCAGCGCAATGACCGTCACCACCATGACCTGCGTTTCGTAGCGGTAGTAGCCAAAGCGGATCGCCAGATCCCCGACACCGCCGCCGCCAACGATGCCCGCCATCGCCGAGTAGCCGATCAGGCTCACCAACGTAATCGTCAGGCCGCGCAGCAGCCCGGAACGCGCTTCCGGCAGCAGCACCGTGCCGATGATACGCATCGGACTCGCGCCAAATGCTTCGGCGGCTTCCACAATACCCGGATCGACTTCCCGCAGCGCGCTATCCACCAGCCGCGCGTAGAACGCGATAGCGGCCACGGACATAGGCACCGAGGCGGCGATGGGGCCGATGGTGTTGCCGAGCAGGATCTGCGTCAGCGGGAGCAGCAGCACCAGCAAAATCACGAACGGAATCGAACGGATGATATTCACCAGCACGGTGCTAAGCAGATAGAAAAAGCGGTTCTCCCAGAACAGATGCCGGTCGGTGACGTAGATCAATAGCCCCAGCGGCAGGCCGCCGATCACGGCGAACAGTGTGGAAATGCCTACCATCTGGAAGGTTTCACCGAATGCGGCGATCAAATCACCCCATAACTCATCCATGCAGCACCTCCACGTTGGCGGTTTTATGTCGAATATAGTCTACGGCGGCCGTGACCTGCGACGGGTCCGACGGGTGCGTCAGCAGCGCCACTAAAATGCCCAGCGCCCGGTTGCCGATGTACTCGATTTTGCCGTGCAGAATATTCACGGATACGCCGAAGCGCGTTGCCACATCCGACAACACCGGCTGTTCGGCGGAATCGCCCACAAACAGGATTTTCAGCAGCGTCCCCTGCAAATCCTCTTTCAGTCGGGTAGGCAGTTCCAGATTCAGCGTATGCGCCACCAGCTGGCGAGTGAAATCATGCTGCGGCGTCGCGAAAATATCGAACACGTCGCCCTCTTCCACCACGCGCCCGCCGGTCATCACCGCCACGCGATTGCAGATCGTCTTAATGACGCTCATTTCATGAGAAATCAGTACGATAGTGATGCCGAGCTTTTCGTTGATCTCTTTCAGCAACGACAGGATCGCGGCGGAGGTTTCCAGATCCAACGCCGACGTCGGCTCGTCGCACAGCAGCACTTCAGGATGATTGGCTATCGCCCGCGCAATGCCGACCCGCTGCTTTTGCCCGCCGCTGAGCTGCGCCGGGTAGGCCTGAGCCTTGTCCGCCAGCCCGACCAGCGCCAGAATTTCCGGCACCCGGCGCTCAATCTCCTGCCCGGACTTGCCCGCCGATTTCAGGCTGAACGCCACGTTTTGCGCGACGGTGCGCGTCTGCATCAGATTGAAGTGTTGGAAAATCATGCCGACTTTCTGCCGGCAGTGACGCAGCTTGGCGCCGCGAAGATCGCTGATGCGCACGCCGTTCACGCTGACATGACCTGAGGTCGGGCGCTGCAACAGGTTGATGGTGCGCAACAGGGTACTTTTCCCTGCGCCGCTCGCCCCAACGATGCCATACACATCGCCCCGGCGGATATGCAGTGAAACATCATCCACTGCTTTTGTTTCTCGTTGTTTTCCGTGAGGAAAATCAACGCTGACATTGTCTATGCGAATCATCGTTCGCGGACTCCCAACCGAATAACAGAACAACAGAAAGCCGGTCAGTGACCGGCTCTATAAAAAGAACGCAGCCAGACCGGTTACGGGGCCGTGGTCGGCGCAGGCGTCTGCGCATGCATCCATTCCGGTTTCTGGAACTGGCTGAACATCGTCGCCGGGTTGTCGATGACCGCCGCATAGGCTGGCGATTCAACGGCGGCTTTGATGTCCTTCACAAACGGTTTATCCACATCCGCCGTCCGAACGGCAATTACGTTCTTCAGGTTTTCATCCAGCGTTTCCAGCTTCAATGCCGAAGAGAGTTTCAGTCCGGCGGAAATCGCAAAGTTACCGTTGATCAGCGAGGCCGTCACGCTATCCAGCGTACGCGGCAGCTGCGCGGCTTCGAGCGGTTTGAACACCAGCCCTCGCGGGTTGCTAACGATATCTTTTTCCGACGCCTTGGTTGGATCGATATCGGCTTTGATGGTAATCAGTCCCAGCGATTGCAGGAAACGCAGGCCCCGAGCCAGGTTAGTGGGATCGTTGGACAGCGTCACGATGTCGCCTTTCTTCAGTTCATCCAACGAGGTGATTTTGCGCGAATAGAAGCCCATGCTGGCGGTCGGCACTGCGATAAGACGGGTCAGTTTCAGCCCCTTATCCGCTGCGAACTTGTCCAGATACAGGGTATGTTGAAACAGGTTGGCGTCGATGCTGCCGTTCGACAGCGCGAGATTAGGCTGAACGTAGTCGCTGAATTCGCGCACCACGACCTTATAACCTTTCTGCGTCAGCTCCGGTTTGATGGCCTGTTTCACCATATCGCCATAGGGGCCGGGCGCTACGCCGAATACGATGGTGTGTGCGTCGCTCTGCGCGAAAGCGCAGTGAATACCCGAGGCCAGCAGCGCTGCAGCAAACGTCGCCCGAATAGAATGTGAAAATGTCATAACACCCTTCCTGTCTGAGTCATTGTTGTCATTGGTTATCATGATTATTAGGGGAATCAGCGTAATAAATAAATAATAAAAAACCCTATGATATGCAGGCATAACGATGAGCGACTTTATTTCGCGCCATCCGCATGGTCTTATCTACACTAAGGGTCAAAACGTAACAGAAGGATCGACACAATGCTAACCCTGTGGGGACGCGAGAATTCGACGAACGTCAAAAAGGTACTCTGGTGTGCCGAGGAGTTAGGGCTGACGTACCAGCACATTCCTCTGGGCGGGGCTTTCGGTGGTAATCACGACCCCGACTATCTGGCGCTGAATCCCAACGGACTGATCCCCTGCCTGCGGGACGATGAGCTGGTGCTGTGGGAATCTAACAGCATCGTGCGCTATCTGGCAGCGCAGTATGGGCAAGGTTCGCTGTATCTGGCCGATGCGAAAGCGCGCGCCAGCGCGGAGAAATGGATGGATTGGGCGATGTCCTTAGCCTCGTTTTTTGGGCCGGTGTTTATCAATATGATGCGCACGCCTCCCGCCCAGCGCGATATGGCCGCCGTTGAAGCGAATATCGCGCGTTGCGAATCGCTGCTGAGCATCGCCGATGACGCGCTGGCTTCCCTGCCCTGGCTCTCTGGGGAACACTTCGGCATTGGCGATATTCCGCTGGGCTGCATCGCCTACGGCTGGTTCGGCATGCCCATCACGCGCCAGTCGCACCCTCATCTGGAGCGCTGGTATCAACAATTAACGACGCGTTCGGCGTTTAAAAATAAAGTGATGATCCCTCTGAGCTAAACCGTCGGGTCCTCCGTCAAGATTGGCGGCCGGGCCTGTTTCCTGCCGTTGATTCAGGTATAATCCGCCGACTTTTTCCCGTACAACCCGATGTATGAGACGCTATGACTGTTAACTCCTTCGATCCTTCGCAGACCACCACGTTGGCGGCCCCGGAGAAAACGCTGACCCAGCAAAAGAACGGCGGCGACAAGCCGCAGGGCAATAAAATCGGTTTTGTCAGCCTGGGCTGCCCCAAAAACCTGGTGGACTCCGAGCGCATCCTCACGGAGCTGCGCACCGAAGGGTATCAGGTGGTGCCAAGCTATCACGACGCCGACCTGGTGATCGTCAACACCTGCGGCTTTATCGACAGCGCCGTGCAGGAGTCGTTGGAAACCATCGGCGAAGCGCTGAATGAAAACGGCAAGGTCATCGTCACCGGCTGTCTCGGCGCTAAAGAGAATCAAATTCGCGAAGTGCATCCCAACGTGTTGGAAATCAGCGGGCCGCACAGCTACGAGCAGGTGCTGTCCCACGTCCATCACTATGTCCCGCAGCCCGCGCACAACCCATTCACCAGCCTGGTGCCGGAGTCCGGCGTGAAGCTGACGCCGAGACACTACGCCTACCTGAAGATTTCGGAAGGCTGCGACCATCGCTGCACCTTCTGCATCATCCCCTCCATGCGCGGCAAACTGGACAGCCGCCCTGTTGGCTCCGTCCTGGATGAGGCTAAACGTCTGGCCGACGCCGGAGTGAAAGAGCTGCTGGTGATCTCGCAGGATACCTCCGCCTACGGCACCGACATCAAACACCGCACCGGCTTCTGGAACGGCCAGCCGGTCAAGTCCAGCATGGTCAGCCTGTGCGAACAGCTGGCGACGCTGGGGATTTGGGTCCGCCTGCACTACGTCTACCCTTACCCGCACGTCGACGAGGTTATCCCGTTGATGGCAGAAGGCAAAATCCTGCCGTATCTGGATATCCCGCTACAGCACGCCAGCCCGAAAGTGTTGAAGCTGATGAAACGCCCCGGCGCGGTCGAACGCACGCTGGAGCGCATTAAACGCTGGCGTGAGATCTGCCCGGCGCTGACGCTGCGCTCAACCTTCATCGTCGGCTTCCCCGGCGAAACGGAGGAAGACTTCCAGATGTTGTTGGATTTCCTGAAAGAAGCGCAGCTGGATCGCGTGGGCTGCTTCAAGTTCAGCCCGGTGGAAGGTGCTACCGCCAATACGCTACCCGATCCGGTGCCGGAGGAGATCAAGGAGGAGCGCTATCACCGCTTCATGCAGCTGCAACAGCAGATTTCCACACAGCGCCTGCAGGCGAAAATCGGCCTGGAGCTGCCGGTACTGATCGATGAAGTCGATGAAGAAGGCGCTATCGGTCGTAGCATGGCCGACGCCCCGGAAATCGACGGCGCGGTCTATCTGAACGGCGAAACTCGCCTCAAGCCGGGCGATCTCGTCACCGTAAAAATCGAACACGCTGACGAATACGATCTGTGGGGCAGCCGGGTCTGATGACGTCACACCGGGGGATAATTTCCCCCCGTCCCCCGGTGTTTTTTTCCTTTTGATTGATCCCTTGCACTAAAAATCGTCATTAAGCCTTCCTGCGGGACGCTTCGCCTTGCGCGATCTCGGCAGGTAAAGTAGCCTTGCCGGATGATTTGATTCGTGCTGAGTAAGGCAGACGCATGTGGAAACGCCTGACATTTGGTCTTTTCACCAGCATCCTCGTGCTGGCAGGAGGCGCATTTCTGCTTGACCGCTGTATCAGCTGGCGCACCGCCCCCTATATTTTCGACGATCTCAAAGACCTTCCCGCCCGCCCCGTCGGCGTCGTGCTGGGCACGGCAAAATACTACCGCGCCGGTGGCGTGAACCAATATTATCTGTTTCGTATTCAGGGCGCGCTGAACGCTTATAACAGCGGGAAAGTGAGCTATCTGCTACTCAGCGGCGACAACGCTCAGCAAAGCTATAACGAACCGATGACGATGCGCCGCGACCTTATTTCCGCAGGCGTTCCGCCGATGGATATCGTGCTCGACTATGCGGGGTTCCGCACGCTCGACTCGATTGTTCGCACCCGCAAAGTGTTCGACACCAACGACTTCACCATCATCACCCAGCGCTTCCACTGTGAACGTGCGCTGTTTATTGCGCTACATCTCGGAATTCAGGCGCAGTGTTATGCGGTGCCGTCGCCGAAGGATATCTGGATGGTGCGGATTCGGGAGTTCGGCGCCCGTCTGGGCACCCTGTTCGATCTGTATGTGCTGAAGCGCGAGCCGCGGTTTCTCGGTCCGATGATCCCTATTCCCGCGCCGCATACGATTTCCGCCGATGAGCCCGGCTATCCAGCCGTGCCGCCCGAGTATCTGCCGGACGACACAACGGACACGCCCGGCAAGAAATCAGCCGACGCGTTCCGGCCTTAAATCGAAACCGGCGTTACTTGCTGATAACGACATCGGGTTTGCCCGCGACGAATCGCGTCAGGCGACGCCATAGCCACTCCATCGGCCCCTGCCGGAAAACCCGCAGCCAGTAGTGCGCGAACAGCAGATTGACGATCCACATCGGCGGCACCAAGGCTAACAATGCCAGACGGTCCAGCTTCATGAACCAGCCCAACTGGTAAAACAGCGTGGTACACATGAGTGTTTGTAGCAGATAGCTGCTTAACGCCATCCGACCGATATCGCTAATCCATTTCGTCAGGCGCCAGCGTCGCAGTGTCGGCCAGTAGCCATAGCACAGCGCCAGATACCCGATCGCCTGCAACGGCGCACTCAGTTCACCGGGGATCTGCAACAGCAGACCGCACCAGCGATACTCCCAGTTCAGCTGCCACTGCGCCACGACGCCCACACCGTTGATGAGCAATGCGGGGATCAGCAGCACCCATGCAATTCGGCGATAGTGACTCAGGCTGAATTCTCCTTTGAGCCACCCGCTGCGCATCAGCGCGCCGCCGAGCAGCATCGCCCCGCAGAGCAGCCAGCCGTACTGTACGCCCATCGATAACAGACTTTGGCTCAGCATCGACAGCCGATGGCTCCAGGCCTCCGGTCCGCCGGTCACCAGCCAGTGCGCCTCATAGGCCAGATCGGCCGGGCCAGGCTGCCAAAAGCGGCCGCCGGTTTGGCTCAGCAGCTGGCTCAGCACCACCAATATAGCGACCCCCGCCAGATACATGATCGTACCCGCGCGCAGTAACAGTCTGGGACTCTCGGCCATGCGCAACATGCCGCAACACACCAGACCAATTAGCCCGTAATCCAGCAGGATGTCGCCATCCCAGAAGAACAGGCTGTGAATCAGGCCGAAGATCATCAGCCAGAACAGGCGAGCGTGAATCCAGCTCCGCCCTCTTGGCTGCAACAGCTGCAAACTCGCGCCAAACAGCAAGGCGAACATGGTCAGAAATTTTCCCTGCACCAGAATATCCATGACCGCCCAGGTCCAGGCATCACGGAGTGACGGCAGGCCGTTATAAGCGGGATTAAGGTAGGCGGCCTCGGGTAAACCAAAGGCGGACACGTTCATCAGCAGGATGCCAAGCAACGCCACGCCGCGGACAAAATCCAACGTGGCGATGCGGGGTTGTACTCGGGGTGGAGTGACCATAGGCGTAAGGGTAGCTCGCAGTCTAAGTAAATACGGGGATGGTTCGGTCTGTAAATTGTAATGACTGAGCGCGTAAAAACCTACGGTTTTACCTCTCCGGGCAATGAGATAGCGCAAACCACAGGAGAAAACGACCGTGGCGGGCATAAAAAAACCGGCGTCGTGGATGAAACCGACGCCGGTGAATTTTATCGTGCGTACCCTTAGTTGTGGTGACGTACCGCGCGCAGGAACTCCTGACGCGTATTCTGGCTGGACTTGAACAGACCGCCCAGCGACGTGGTCGTCGTGGCGCTGGTGGCATCGCGAATACCGCGCGCTTTCACGCAGTAGTGAACCGCATCGATGGAAACGGCGACGTTATTCGTACCCAGCAGCGTTTGCAGCGCGACCAGAATTTGCTGGGTCAGGCGCTCCTGCACCTGCGGACGCTGAGAGAAAAATTGCACGATACGGTTGATCTTCGACAGCCCGATGACGCCATCCTTGGGGATATAAGCCACGGTGGCCTTGCCGTCGATGGTCACGAAGTGATGCTCGCAGGTACTGGTCAGAGTGATGTCGCGCACCGTCACCATTTCATCCACCTTCATTTTGTTTTGAATGATGGTGATTTTAGGGAAATTGGTGTAGTCCAGGCCGGAGAAAATCTCATCGACATACATTTTAGCGATGCGGTGCGGCGTTTCCGTCAGGCTGTCGTCCGTGAGGTCCAGGCTCAGCAGATTCATGATTTCCGTCATGTGCTCCGCAATGCGGCTTTTTCGGGTCTCTCGATCGAGCATTTCCCCGCGTAACGGCGTTTCCAGACCGCGCGCCAGCAGCGCCTCATGGACCAGGGCAGCTTCTTGGGTCAAAGGTGATGACATTATCGTTCTCCAGCAGGTGTAACTTATATGCGGCGCCATACCGTCTTCAGGCGTTGCCCGCAACAGGCCGTGGAATTGATGACGGCAAACAGGGAATCAATACAGTGCCACTGACGGATGCACCAGGCGCGAATCAGCGCCTTTTAATGAGGGACACAGCCTAATGGAGAGTTCGGCGATTATCCAGTGATTGTATGTCATGATTGATGAAATCGCTGCAAGTTATGAATGATGGCGACCGCCATTAGGGGGGATGACGGTTATCCGACGCGGTTTGCATCGCCGGATAACCGAGAGGCAAGACGTTTAGAATTTCTCCCAGCCGTCATTATTGTTATTCGCCCGCGTGGCGGGCAGTAGTTTCACGGCGGGCATCGGTTTTGGTTTCACCGCCGGGATACGCGTTGTGGAAATCGGACAGTTGTCATCCTCCAACTGGAAGAGGTCCACCACCTTCGCCAGATCATGCGACTGCTGATCCAACTGCGCGACGGCGGCCGACGACTCTTGTACCAACGCGGCATTCTGCTGGGTCACGCCGTCCAGTTCGTGTACGGCCTGCCCGACCTGCGTAATGCCCTGAGTTTGCTCGTCCGTGGCGGCATTAATTTCACTAATCAAGTCGCTGACGTGCGCGATTGCGTTGATGATAGTTTCCATCGCCTCGGCAGACTGCTGAACCTGTTTATCACCCACCTGCACATTAACTTCCGATTCGGCGATCAGTTCAGCGATCTCCTTCGCCGCCTGGGCGCTGCGCTGCGCAAGGCTGCGAACCTCACTCGCCACCACGGCGAATCCCCGTCCCTGCTCGCCGCCGCGCGCGGCTTCCACCGCCGCGTTCAGCGCCAGAATATTGGTCTGGAACGCAATGCCGTTAATCACGTTGGTAATGTCAGAAATCTTGCTGGAGCTGGCGGTAATTTTTGCCATCGTCTTGGCCACGTTACTGCTGATTTCGCCCCCTTTCTTGGCCACGCCCGCCGCATCCTGCGCCAATAGACGCGCCTGATGCACATTGTCCGCATTGTGTTTGACGGTCGAACTCAGCTGTTCCATGCTGGCGGCCGTTTCCTGCAACGCCGCAGCCTGTTGCTCTGTCCGTCGGGACAGGTCGTCGCTGCCCACTCTGATCTCCGACGTGCCGTGATCGATGGACCGGGTGGTGTCGCGAATGGCCGTGACCGTATCGCGCAGTCGCGATTGCAATAGTTTGATGTCCGGAATCAATCGACCGGCGCAGTTGCGGCCGAACTCAACCAGTTCGCAACCCAGACGGCCCGCCGTGAGCTGCGCCAGATGCGATTTAATGACCGCGATCGGTTTAACCAGATAGTTACGCAGATAATATTCGGTAAAGATCAACACCACGATACCGGCAAGCAGCACGATGATGATCGTATCGCGGTTGCGGGCGTTGTGCTCATTAATAGAAGGGATGATTTTGGACGCCGACATCTCATCGCTGTATTTTTTAAGTTCATCGCCAAACGTCCATGCCATCGGCGGGAAAACCTGGCGGAACAGCGTGCGGAAACTCTGGAGATCATTACGCTGCAACGCGGCATTCATGGGGTCTACCGCATCCGTGATCACCTTTTCCCAGGTGGTATACACGCCGTTCGCGGTGGTCGGCTCAATACCGATATGTTCGGAATTTTTGAAGCTTTCCAGCGCCGTTTTCGTATTCTGGATGGCGGCCTGCGCCATATCCATCGTTTTCTTGGCGTTAACCTGATCGTTCTCCTGCATATAATCCATCGCCCGTTCGAGACGGATCACGGCGCGGAAATACTGGTCATTGCCGTAAATCAAATAGGAGTAATTTTTTTTCTGCGCTTCGCCCTGCGTCAGTAAATTCGTCGCCTGATTCAGAGAATAAATACTGTAGCCCGACGCGATACCCCATATCACGATCAGTGTGCCTACAATGACTAATACCATCGCATGTATGCTGATGTTTTTCAGAAAATGCATATCCCACCCCATGAGAGTCTTTAATAGGTCCGCGCCCTGACGCGAACAATATTCTTTCTTTTCGATGAACGAATGTGCAGCGATGATTAACCCTGTTCAGTCGCGTCGAGCCGTACCCTGCTGCGCTTCCTAACTGTCTGATTTAAAACCCCGCCATAGGAATGTAGCAAAGCGTGAACGGCGATAAAGCCGCCATCCTGAACACCTATCGGGTTTTAATGCCCTAAGTATAGGCACGGATATAAAAAGGGGTATTCAGAGCCACG